>CAVVNU010000023.1:0-35414 GCA_963749725.1 Waddliaceae bacterium | reverse complement strand
AGCCGGAAGTTGGCTCAGACCCGGCCCAAATGTCAGCTGCAGCTCAACTATCAGATGATGGAACGCACTATATCTTAAACGGTACAAAACTTTGGTGTACAAATGGAACCGTTGCAGACGTTATTGTTGTTATGGCTAATACAGCTCCTAAAGTTGTCAGGGGAAGGGAAAAGAAACAAATTTCAGCATTCATTTTAGAAATGGATACTCCGGGAGTAGAAATTGTTCATCGCTGTGAATTTATGGGACTTGGTGGGATATACAACGGAGTTTTGAAATTTACAAATGTGAAAATTCCTGTTGAAAATCTTATATGGGATGAGGGAAAAGGGCTCTCAATGGCTCTTGCAACAATTAATGTCGGCCGCCTAACTTTACCCGCGGCATGCACCGGGTGGGGCAAACAATGTCTTTCAATTGCCAGGCGATGGGGCAAGGAAAGAGTTCAATGGGGGCTTCCGGTAGGAATGCATGAGGAAGGGCGTCAAAAAATAGCTTATATTTCATCAACTACTTTTGCCATGGAAGCATTAATGTATTTAACCAGCGCATGGGCTGATCAAAAAAATGTTGACATTAGAATAGAGGCTGCAATGGCAAAATTGTTTTGTACAGAAGCTGCGTGGAAAATATCTGATGTGACGATGCAATTAAGAGGCGGACGCGGGTATGAACGCGCTAGTTCATTAAAAGCAAGAGGAGAAACAGGCTACCCTGTTGAGAGAGGAATGCGTGATTGTCGTATTAATACGATTCTTGAAGGATCTTCGGAAATTATGGTTTATTTTTAGCGCGGGAAGCAATGGATCCCCATTTATCAAAAGTTAAAGATTTGTTGTTTAAAAACTTTTTACCGGTCAGAAAATTTCCAAAGCGTTTTCTTTGGCAGGCTTTTACTTTGCATGGTATCCGGCACAACTATTCAAGCCTTTGTTAACTTCGCCTTATAAAGAATTCGGAACATTAAGCAAATATATGCAATTTTGTGAAAAAACTTCTCACCGTCTTGCCCGAAATATCTTTTGGTATATGGCTCGTTATCAACAAAAGCTTGAAAGAAAACAGTTAATTCTCGGTCGATTAATGGAAATTGGGACCGAGTTATTTGTGATGGCTGCAACTTGTTCTTATGCATTGATGAAATATAAGGAAAATCCATCGGATTGATCGCCAATTGAACTTGCCGATTATTTTTGCCGGATGTCAAAAAGACGGATAAAAGGCTGCTTCAAAGCTTTAACGGATAATGATGATTTTGCAGCTAATGAAATTGCAAAAAGTGTTCTTGAAAATGATATGAAGTGGTTAGAGGATGGAATTGTTTGGATTGGCCCGAAAACCTAGCGTCTAAAAACCTAGTGTCTAATTGTATAAATTCATATACATTGAGCTGTGTGAAAGCCCTGGAGTTCGTCGATCGCAAAAGAGGTTTTCAAAGCCAAAATCCTGAATTTTGAGGACACGATCGGTATAATAGAAAACTCTCCAACTATTGATTAGGTGGAGAGTTTGAATTGTGAATTTTAGTTAAAATGAAAGTCGCGATCCATAACGGTTTTTCGGTTATCGCTTTTGGCGCTTTGTACAGCTCTTTCAATTTCTTTTTCGACAATTTTTGAGAGTTGGTCCATTACACTTGCCGAAGTGTTCATACCGGCCTTATTTTTGATATATTTTTTCACTTTGCTTACGACAACTAAATTTTCTGACATATTTTCACCTCTTCTTTGTGAATAAAAAATTTTTCTACTTTTTCATTAAATAGCAGGAATTAACTAATGAAGTAAAGAAAAAATGAAATTTTTTCTTTGAAGCGGATTTTTACCGGGTATTTCTTATGAGGGAGGTGTAAATTCGTCTTAAGGGCCGAATTGGTATCTGTTCACGGGGGGGGGGGTGATCTTGCAACCTTTCTTGCGATCGGCGAACCGTTGGAGCTTTTGCGCAGTCTAAACCCTCAATTTAAGCTTGACAGAGCACCAGACTCGGGCTGCCGGATCGATATGATAGTGGAAGATAAAGTTATATTGGAGATAAAATCCGCCGCCAATCCCTTGCCGGTTCATGAAGCCCAACTTCTATCATATCTGAAGCATAATGGCGAGGACAGGGGGTTGCTTATAAATTTCAATGTAAAACTTCTTAAAAATGGAATTAGGCGGCTAATCATTTAATTCCTCTCTCAAACCTCTCAGTGAGCTCAGCGGTCTGCAACGACGCCATTTCACGGAAAAACCTGGTGAATGGATACCCAAATTGTTTTTATTGTAAAAAATGAAATTTTTGAGTTAATAAGAGGTATACGACTCATCATAATAGCGTTCACTTTAATCAAAGGAGGAAGCAATGAGTATGATAAATGGAATGCAAAAAACTGCTTGTGAATCCCTGCAAACTGAGGAAATTGAGGAAAATCTTGAATCTGTATCAAAGAAAATTAATACCTGGATGAATATCGCTTTTAATCAAGGAATTGATATCATGAAGAAAGTAATTATCTAAACTGCTTGGACCGGGATTTTAAAGAAATTAAAAATAAAATGTCTGAAGAATGGGGAAAACTTAGTGTACTTGAAGCAAAAAGGATTGTGGCATCTCGTATCGTGCAAAAAGTTAGAGAAAATTTTAGATACGATGTTGATGAGCAAAAAATAGAGTGGTTGAAAAAGAAATTGACAATTTTCACCATCAATGTATGTGTGCCTTGGTTTAAAACAGCAAGTAGTGAAGGAATTAATATCAGTGAGGAGGTTGGTATTATTTGCAGCGCTGTTGAAAGCGATATTAAAATTTTATCGAGAGGAAAAAAACATCATAAAGAAGTTGTATTCACAAGGCATCTGCGTCTGAGGAAAATCGTAACAAATCAAATTGTGGAAAAAATATTTCGACATCGAATTAATGTACTTGCAGATAGGATGAAAGCTAAAGATTGGTTTGATGATGAACGCCAACAGATCATTGAAGGTATACGATTTGAAGCACGACAATATTTACCAACCTCGACGGAATCCGACTCGCTAATTCAAGAATGCGTAAAAATATACCAAATTTATGTGGGTAATCTTTTTTTGTACGAAAATGATCCTAAAAGTTATCACGATCTGGCAGATTATGAGGTTCTGTATAGATCAATTGATCAAAGGGCAGGAAAATTATTGGAGCAGTTGCCTCAGAATAGTCTGTACAGGAGTAAGGTAGAGGATATCAGAGTTCTGGCTCATCAAATTTTAGAAAATGAGGGTTATTCTGCAAGACTGGTTCAAAAAATTAATGATCAATTCAAATATATTGAAAAACTGAATAATACTTCGTTTTTTCGTCATTGTTCGGAATATTTTCTTTAAAGATGATTGCAAAACTCTGTATGATCATTTTTTGATTTTTTACCAATTTTTGTCGTTTGAACCCAATTCCTTGCTCTTAAGAGTATGCGAATCGGGTCAAGTGGCAAATTTTGAAGTTATACCGATCCTCGAATGAAAATTCATTAATTAGCTGGAGATTTGGAAGATCGTTTCGATGCTTATATTATTGAATACAAGCGAGAAAGGATCTTTCAAAGATACATTGGAAGATAAGGTTAATTGATGAATTTTCATTCGAGGATTGGTATTATACTGGCCGTGTTTGAAAATTCGAGATTTTTCTTTGCTAAGAAACCAAATTTTGAAACACGACCGGTAGAATTGAACAAGAATGAGAGGCGCTCAGCTTTCTTTGCTGAATTGTTGCGGTTTTGGCAGCGGTTTGGGCGACTGTGTTTTTGAATTGCGGCGTTTAATATTTAGTTCTGAAAGAAGGGCGACTAAGGGCGTAACTAAAAAAGAAAGTGCTTGGTTGAGTAGTCCAATACAAATTAAAAGTAAAACATCAGGCGGGTAAAAGCTCGCATAAAAACCTGTGGCACAGGCTAAAACGATATAGAAAGCTGAGGCAAAAAGCTCTTCTTTTGAAGAGTGAAATGTTCTTTTAAAATTGTTTTCGACTCTGAATTTACTTGTTCGTTTCCACCTCATATTACTTTTTATCCATGCCATTAAAAAAGCTTTCTTTCTTGTGTAGTTTAAAGATCTGGATGCAAGCGTTGCCAAAATATAATTTTTCCAGTTTTCCCCAAAATAGAAACAGCTATGAGATTGCTGATCACATCTCTAATAATAGAAGCTGGAATCAACAATAAAATGGGGTAAGGAATATAGAATGATTGTTCTTTAGCTATTGTAAACCATAAGCAAAGAATCAGGATGGGAATATTAATGATAAAACTAAGGAATTCTCTAAAAAAAATCGATAAACTATGAGAAATTTCAGCAAACTTTTGGGTTAAGGTCAGGTTTCCTTTTGAATGCCAAGGCAAATAGAGGCGCCAATGCTTTTGTATCTGTTGATTTGCGCCTGCAGTCCAGCGGAAACGTTGTTGTTTATAACCCTCGAATGTTTCGGGAATTAATCCATATCCAAAAGAGTCTATTAAATAATGCCCTGGATATCCTAATGCGTGCAGGCGGACAGCTATTTCGGAGTCTTCTGTCAGACACCATTCAGCCCATCCGCCAGCTTCTTCAATCGCCTTTTTTCGAAGCAGGCACATTGTGCCTACGGTATATGAAGTGTCCCACTCGTTCATACCCCCCAGTTCCATTTTAAAATGCACTTCATATTCAAAATAGCACGCTGTTTGATAGGTATTGCCTCTCCAGGAATGATAGTCTTGGCATGCCTGCACAAAACCTATTTGCTCGTCATCAAAAAATGGAGCAAGCTTGCTTAGGAAATCGGGTTCGGCCAAGTAGTCTGCATCCATAACCCCAATGATTTCCGCTTGCGGCGATGTTAGCTGAAGGCAAGCGTTTAAGGCTCCTGCTTTAGCTCCAGAAAGGGAATCGATGTGATAAAAATGAAAATGTTTTCCGAGAGACCGGCAATGCTTTTCAATAGGCTTCCAAATATTTGGATCTTTTGTGTTGTTATCCAGAACAATGACTTCGAAAGAGGAATAATCCAAATGGGCCAAAGCATTTAGAGTCGAGATAACGATTTCAGGAGGCTCGTTGTAACAGGGGATGTGAATAGAAACCCATGGATTTTTTTTTCTTGCCTCGCTTGCTTTTTTCCAACCTTTTTTGACTCTGGGAAAGCGGAAATAAAGAGGCGAGTATCTCACTATTTGAATACCGCTGAGCATCACCGTATTAACGATGATTAAAACACTAAAGATTGCCCCGATTAAAATTAAAAGAGAATTAATCAACCAACCGGAATTTAAATAAGTGGATGCAGCGTCGAGTATTTCATAAAGCCAAATCAATCCAAAGAAGGAAGGAGAGGTCAAGCCGGCTAAAAAAAACACTCCAAAAAACGAAATTTTGTAAGCTAATCGATGAAAACATATCGCTAAAAAAACGTTGAGGATGGCAACGAGAGCAACATCGAATAAACTCTTGTCGACGAGCCAGGATACAATCCCTGAAATTGCAAAAGCTGTCAACCAAAGCGCAAGAAAAGCAAAGTTCGACTTCCAGCGAAACCGGTAAAGAGCGGCAAGTAAAAATGCTGATAAAAAAAAGAGGGTTCCCGAGAAGTAGAAGCCTGTGGAAGTAAAAGTTGAAATAGGTAATCCTGACATCAGTTTTTTTTTAGCACAATTTTTTATATTAAAAAATATTTTTTAATTATTTAGACATGATTTTTTAGCAATGATCGGATTGGATATTTGATCTTTCCATTTTCTTGTTCGAAGCGGCGAATTTTTGGCATATCCGGATTTCCATGAAATCGTAAAAATGCGACGGCATTTTGAAGAAGTTGAGCTTCGTTTTCTGCAAAGATATACTCTTCATTAAAGGGAGGTGTGATCGGGTGTGTCCAGATAGGCATGTAAATTAATCCGGGCCTGCTTTCGTATAGGTGGAAATTTGAAATATAGACAGGGGTTTTTTTGAACACCTTTTTCCAATCATGAAAAGAAAATGGGCTTCTACATAGAGTAACATGCGAAAGAAAGCCTTCATTGTGCAATCGAATTGGAAATCCTTTTTCATTGAGCCAATTTTTGAGCGTTTGCCGGTAATGGTTAAAGTCAAAAAATGCATGGCTCCATTTGATATGCCAGGCCGCTACATGCGGTTTTTTTTGGGGAAGGAAAAGTGTTTTGTCAAACTCTCCGACTAAACCTACTTTGATGGGAGGCAAAGGGATTTCGTGAAGTATCGATTGTAGTTTAATCCAATTAACATCGCCGAGAAAAACAATCGTTAAATGCCGGTGATTTTCGTTGAGCAGCCTTCCGCTCGGTAAGTCCTTAGGCCATGGAGCGTGAACTTCAAAGGCAAAAAATAGCCGTTTTTTTTCTTTTTCCATTTCTGGTAAGATATACTGTTTGTGCGCTATAAATCAAATTATTCTTATTGTATAGATATTAATGCAAGGTTGCTATACCGTTCGTGTTTCACAATTTGGGTTTTTGGCAAAGAGATCCGCTTTGCGTGTGAATGATCGCAAGCCAAAATCTCAAATTTTGAAGACGTGCTCGATCTATTAATTGGAGGCTGTGATGCAACTTGTACATGTTCAAGCAGGAGATGTGAATGTTGAGGGATTTCTATCTCTTCCAAATCGCGCAACTGCATTGGTATTGTTTGCAAACGGAAGTGGAAGCGCGCGTCATCATCCGAGAAATCAAGCGCTTGCAGACGAGATCAATGAATTTGGAATAGGAACTCTTTTATTCGATCTTTTAACGGAATCAGAGGAAAAAAAAGATGTCGAGACAAAGGATCTGCGCTTTAATATCCCTTTGCTTGCAAATCGTTTAATTGCAACGCTTCAATGGCTGAATAGCTACAAAGCAGCCCACAGATTAAATATAGGAATTTTAGGGTACAGCACAGGAGCGGCAGCAGCATTGGCAGCTGCAGCTTCTTTGGATAATGTTGTATCAGCGGTTGTCTCAAAGGGAGGGCGTCCCGATTTAGCCGGAGAGTCGTTGAAACATGTGTCTGCGCCTACTCTGCTGATTGTAGGTGAAAATGACGTTCCGGTTTTAGAATTGAACAGGCTTGCGTATCAAGAGCTTGAATGTGTAAAGAGTTTAGAAATTATTCCGGATGCCTCGCATTTTTTCGAGGAAATAGGGACATATGAACAGGTTTCGCATCTCTGCAGAGGGTGGTTTTTAGAACATCTAAAGAGTTAAATTCATGACAGGTAAAAAAAACAGGAACGATGAACATGAAAAGCTGCTGCGAACCATTCATATTCTAGCTGAGAGGCTGCCTTGGGTGGCTGTGATAGCAGTCCTTTTGGCGGCAATATTGACAATTCTTCAGGCTCTTTTCACTTCAATTTAGAGTTTTTTAATTCACGTTTGCATTTCATTTTAGTTTCTTCTTTTTAATATAATTAAAAAAAATGTTATTGATTTTTTAGAAGGGAAACATATGCCGGCCGCGGCCGTCATATTGGATGCAGGAGGCTTTCTATGTTATTGGTTTGGATTTGCGTAGTTTTTACAACTCTATTGGCAGCAGATGAGAGAAGTTGCGGCCATTATTCCGTAAATGAAGAGCAAAAGTTGTTAAAGTTATTATATTTTCAGGCAGCCCAAGGAAATAGCGATGCCCAGTATCATCTTGGAATATCTTATGAATTCGGAAGAGGGGTAGAAAAAAATATCGCTGCGGCTTTTGAATTTTATCTTGTTTCAGCGTCGGCAGGAAACCCTTATGGGCAAGAACGTATAGCCAGGTTTTATGAAGATGGCGCTGTTGTCGATCAAGACAAAGAACAGGCTTTTAAGTGGTATGTTCACGCAGCGCGTTCAGGTTTAACGAGCGCATACTATTCATTGGGTCAGTTATACGAAATAGGCGATGGAGTCGCTCAAGATGTGGAAAAAGCTGTTGCATTATATGAACACGTTGCCAATCAAGGTCATAGACCGGCAATGCTTCGTTTAGGCTTGCTTTATGCGCAAGGGGTAGGAATTCCTCAGAATATTGAGCAGGCAGTGTTTTGGTATCGAGCAGCTCTCGTTAATGTTAACGGCGCATTGGATATGCATTCAAAATGATTTTGAACAGGTTCCAAGATTGCCAAGTTATTCTATCAGCCGTTTTGTTTAAGAATAGGATGTTCAATGCGTTTAATTCCATTTTTGTCTATCACTAATCGAAATTTTTTAAGCTCGACCACCTGCCGCCTGTTTTTATCAAAGTAGGAGAGCTTTAGTATGATATTGATGTGGTATACTTTTGGAAGTTTTGCTCGAATAAATTTGAATGATTCCGGATCAATTTTTAAATAATCATGGGTTGGGTTGTCAGCTTTGTTTAAAAATCGGTTGATGTTAAAACGAAAGATTAAATTGATGGCCTGCTTTCTGGAATCTTCCTTAACTTTTTTATTGTAGATAGTGAGCTCTTTTTTGTAGTAAATAACTTGCTCAGGCCTTTTTATTTTTTCCAGAACGTTATGGAACTCTCTATTGCGTATTTGCTCAATATCTTCGGATATTTCATCTTCATTGATAAATGAAATGCTTTCGTTGAGTTTTCCTAAACGGGTAGAGTCGTCTGCAGAGAGTATGTCGGTAGAGTAATCATAAAACCAACGGCTGAATTGTTTGTATGAACTCGCTTTCAACCATTCTTTAATTCGGTCTTTGAGAATATATAAGATGACAGTAAGCAGGATAAAAGGAAGAGAATTAATAATGAATACCTGTCCTTGAAATACATAAAGAACGAAAAAAAACAACATAGCGATGCCGGCGGATAAACTCCCGATTAAGTTTCGAAAACGGTTTTTTATAGTGCCGCCGCTTGTTTTTAGCAAAAGGGTATCGAGAATGTACTTATTCAAGAGACTATTGCGATAGAGTATGTATTCATTGCTTATGCTGTCTTCGTCAGTAATAGATGGCTCTTGCAAGTGTTTTTTGCGATGCTGCCTTTCAGTTTCAAGTATCAAGCAAACAGGATCTGTTGTTTGCTTTGAAACATCCGGCAGTCGAATGCGGATTTCAGATAGCAGTCCTGTCAGATAGTAATTGATCGACGTGCTGATGAATTCGTCGATATAAAAGAAACAATGATTGATGTGTTCCACATTCCAATCGTTTAGAAAAGCGTTTTCTCTTAAAATAAAATCTTTTCTAAAAGATTCAATATCTTGGCAGAGTTTTTGAGTATTTTCTTCAATTGATAAATTTGAACGGGCATTATTGATGATCGCTTTAACATCTTCTCTAACAGCGCTTCTAAAAATGTTGCCCAGAAGTTTAAGTTCATCTTCAATTTTTGAGAATATTTCAAAAGTTTTTTCGCATTTTAATAAATGATGGAGTTTTGTAAGAGGAGAGTAAGAATTTTGAGGATCGCAAAGCTCATGGAGTGAAAATTCCGGAGTTTTATAACGGATAAGCAAAGTGCGATCTAAATAAAATTGTTCTTTTGAATAGGTTTCTTCATTGATATGAAGAGAATTTGGGATAAATAAATAAAACTCTTGCGTGAAGGTGTTTGTCAATTTATCTGAAAGAGGCGCAAACTCTGATTTAAGTTCAATTTGCCATTTATCGCGCAAGTGGATATCGCCCACCATTAATTCTTTAATAAAACGATCCATGTCTATACCGCTCGTGTTTCAAAATTTGGTTTTTGGCAAAGAAAAAGCCCTCGTGGTTGAACGATCGCAAGCCGCTCAATATTAATCAATATTGAGCGGCTTGCGATCGTTCAACCACGAGGCTTTTTCAAAGCCAAAATCCCAAATTTTGAAACACGAGCGGTATAACAGCTGTGCCTAAAGCAGTAAAAATAAAATGAGTCTTTGACGGCCAATGATCCCTTTTAAACCTATACCGTTCGCGCTCTCGAAATTTAGGATTTTGGCTTTGAGCAAACGTGCTTGTGGACGATCGCAAGCCGCTTAATATTAATTAATGTTGAGTGGCCGGCGATCGTTCGATCAAGAGGGGATTTCTCAAAGCTAAAATCCCAAATTTTGAGGGCGCGATCGGTATAATCATCGAATCGATGAAGTTGTCTTGTAAATCACTATTTTAATTTTACTTTATTTTTTGTACAGGTTATCTTGAAGAAAAAATAGGAGTGGGTCATGAGTAAAAATACCTGGATTGTAGTGGCTAACAGCTCAATTGCTCGAGTGTTTGCGCTTGATAAACTTCAACTTATTGAAATGGATACTTTAGTCAATCCTGATGGCAGAGTTTACGATAAAGACCTGGCTTCAGATAAACCGGGTGCAGCATTTGATGGCTCCGGACGTTACTCTCTAAATAAATCTCACTCGCCAAAAGAAGCCGGTGTTGAATCATTTGCTAAAAAAGTGGCAGATCATATTGACCATGCCAGGTCAAACAATCAAATTAACCGTGTTTTTATAGCTGCAAATCCTGCTTTTTTAGGAGTGCTTCGCAGGTCGTTGACCAGTCAGTGCGAATCCATGATATCCCACTCTGTTGACAAAGATATCACAGGATTAAAGCCCGATGAAATCAGAACATATTTTCCTATAGGGTTATAGTCGTGTTTCAAAATTTGACGATGACATAAAAATAAAAAGGATTGAATATGCCGGAACATCCAAAAATTTTGGCTCTTGCCGGGAGTTTAAGAAAAGAATCTTTTAATAAGAAGCTTGTGAAAATTGCTGCGGCAGGAGCTAGAAAGGCCGGAGCTGAAGTTACAATTATTGATCTTGCAGATTACCCAATGCCGCCTTATAGCGAGGATTTAGAGAAAGAGAACGGAATTCCTCAAAAGGGTAAAGAGTTAAAGCGGCTTTTTATCGAGCATGACGGGTTTTTATTTTCTTCTCCTGAATATAATAGCAGTATATCCGGCACTTTTAAAAACGCAATAGACTGGGTTTCTCGTCCGGAAAAAGGGGAGCCTTCTCTCATTGCTTATTCAGGGAAAACAGCAGCAATCATGAGTGCTTCTCCAGGAAGTTTGGGGGGGATGAGAGGCTTGGTGCATTTAAGAGCTATCTTAGGCAATATCGGAGTTTTAATTCTTCCCGATCAAGTGACCATACCGCTGGCCCATGAAGCATTTAATCCAAACGGCCAACTTAAGGGGGCTGAGATGCTCGAAAAAACGTTGAAATTAGGAGAGAAACTCACTTGCCTAACTGCGAAATTTTATTGTTGAGATACTTTTTGTAATCTAGATCCTTATCAAGGTAGGTTGCCTGTTCCCACGTTTTAATAATTTCATTATTTGGATGTTCCTCGGAACGAGCTTGAAGTCCCAGAAAAGGGACTTGACATCCGGCATTGATCGTCACTACCGCTTCATCCTCTTGCATAAAACAGACGACGACGTCTCTTTTTCCAATTGGCGTATTACAGTAAAACCCGACTCCCTCTAAAAATATAATTTTGGAATTTTCCTGGTCAATTTCAAACTCAATCAAGTTCTTTTTTTCTTCTCCCAGAAGAATAACCGTTCCACCGAAAGGGTATGATAATCCCTTTTTATTTCTGGAATCTATCCAGAGAGCTACTCTATGGGAAAATGTTAATAGAACTCGATTTTTGTTTCTTTTGAATGATTTCGCACAAGTTTCCGGTACCTTGGAAAGGAGCGATCGCCACGATGCTGCCAGACTAGGCAACGCATACTCGTCAAGAACTTTTAAAAATTGTTCTACCGGTTCAGAAAGAATATTTCTTATCTGAAGCGGGTCTGTGGAATCTTCAGTATTGATGTTGGAATCATTTTCAATCACAAAAGCTTGATCGGTTGTGTTTTCATCATTGGCCGCTTCGCATTCAAGAGGGAAAGAAGCCGGTTTGTTTTGGAGGGGGCGTTTTTCTTCATTTAACCGCTCTGCCGGAGATATATTGCTTAATGGGTTGCTCGTAGAACCGGAGGGGGCCTCGCTTTCTGCGAAGGGTACTTGAGTAGAAGGGCAGCGTAAAGATTCATTCGAGTCCGGATTTAAATGCGTTGGATTGTCTTGCGGGCTATGTGCAGGCCACAAGATTGCACATGCTCTATTTTTAAACCTCTTTACAGACCAACCAAAGGGAGTTGAATTTACCGGCAGTAAAAGAACGGATAGGAATGATAACGCAGAATAAGCAATCGTTTCTATTATTCCACTCAAGACATCAACAACTCTTTTTTTGAAAGCGGGAAATGCTTCATTATTTCCCTCATATTTCAATTGGTTGGATTCTGCATCATCAAGATTTAGATATTGTGTATTTGACTGTGGTGTTTCAACTGAAGTATTCATTAAGATACCTAACCTCGACTTTACAAAATTTTTGAACTCGCTTGCATAAAGGGACTTTTCATCTTGCTAAATAAAGCCTCTCTCAAGAGGAGCTAAAAAATTTTGCAAAGTCGAGGCAGAGTTAAATAAAATGATATTTCCATAAATAAGAATTATTAGGCATTTTTTTCAATAAAAAAACTTTTAGAACCTGATCAAAATCTTTGGAAATTGTGATTTTTAGCGAATTTTGAACAGGTTCTTAGATCGGAAGGTGTATCATATATCCAATTATACCGATTGCGGCCTCAAAATTTGGTTTTTGGCAAAGAAAAAGCTCTCGTGATCAAACGATCGCAAGCCGCTTAATATTAATCAATATTGAGCGGCTTGCGATCGTTTGATCACGAGAGCTTTTTCTTTGCCAAAAACCAAATTTTGAGGCCGCAATCGGTATAAGGCTTTTTTTTTAAGGCAGTTGTTGTCATAATACCTTTTAAACTATGACGAAGCGTTGTTTTTTTGAATGCATATTAAAAAACAAAATGTATGTTTTTTGTTTGTTTTTCAGAAATGATTTTGGCAGCATAGCTTCGTATTAATTTGAAAATTTTTTCAATAACAGTGAGGTATATCATGACGTTTGCCTATGGCTTTGTTGTTGTCTGTGGAATCTTAGCATTGTTATACGGGCTTGTGACAGTTCGTTTAGTTTTGAATTCAGATGCAGGGAATGAACAGATGCAAAAAATTGCAGGAGCTATTCAAGAAGGAGCTCGTGCATATTTAAATCGCCAATATCAAGTGATCGCCCTTGTAGGGGTTGTCATTTTGGCTATTCTCGCATATCTGCTGGGATGGCATACAGGGGTTGGATTTGTTATCGGCGCCGTGCTTTCAGGCATTGCCGGGTATGTGGGGATGAATGTTTCAGTCCGCGCCAATGTGCGGACTGCGGAAGCTGCAAGAAAAGGTCTGCAGCCGGCTCTTGATGTTTCTTTTCGTTCCGGGGCTGTAACCGGGATGCTTGTTGTAGGTCTTGCTCTTCTTGGAATTGTATTCTATTATTTTTATTTGTTGAATACAGGAGCTGAGATGAGAGATATTCTCGAATCGCTAGTTGCGCTTGGATTCGGTGCTTCGTTAATTTCTCTTTTTGCAAGACTCGGCGGCGGAATTTTTACCAAAGGCGCAGATGTCGGCGCCGATTTAGTAGGTAAAGTTGAAGCGGGGATTCCTGAAGATGACCCAAGAAACCCTGCTGTCATTGCTGATAATGTAGGGGATAATGTCGGAGATTGTGCAGGAATGGCCGCCGATTTATTTGAAACATATGTCGTTACGATTGTAGGAACAATGCTTTTAGCGGGTATTTATTTCACCGGAATCGTTAGAGAAACTTTGATGCTGTACCCGCTTCTTATTGGGGCTGCTTGTATTCTTACTTCGATTGCCGGGACATTTTTTGTGAAGCTTGGAAAATCCAACGATATTATGGGCGCTCTTTATAAAGGATTTATTGTCTCTGCAGTTTTATCCATTGGAGCCATTTATTTTGTGACTCGACAATTTCTTGGGTTTGAGCAAACTTTTCAAATAGGAAATGCTGTATTTAACGGGTTGAATTTGTTCTGGTGCGCTCTTACCGGTCTTGTTGTCACAGGAGCTTTAATGTGGATTACAGAATACTACACTTTAACAAAGTACCGTCCTGTAAAAAGTATCGCTAAAGCTTCAGAATCCGGCCACGGAACCAATATTATTCAGGGGATTGCTGTTTCTATGGAAGCAACAGCTTTGCCGGTGATCACAATTTGTATTGGGATTATTATATCCTATATCAATGCCGACCTTTTTGGAATTGGAATTGCGGCCACTAGCATGTTGGCGTTAGCCGGGATGATTATCTCTTTGGATGCTTACGGGCCTGTTACAGACAATGCCGGCGGGATTGCAGAGATGTCTGAGCTTCCGGAAGAAGTGCGTAAAACTACAGATGCGCTCGATGCTGTTGGAAATACAACAAAAGCGGTAACAAAGGGATATGCAATTGGATCTGCAGGGTTTGCTTCATTGGTGTTGTTTGCCGCGTTTATAGAAGATCTTACCCACTATTTTCCAACAAATCAATGTTCTTTTGTATTGCAGAATGCGTACGTAGTCGTTGGATTGCTTATTGGAGGGTTGCTGCCATACTTGTTTGGTGCATTAGGAATGATGGCAGTGGGACGGGCAGCAGGCGCAGTTGTTGAAGAGGTAAGACGCCAGTTTCGTGAAATTCCCGGCATTATGGATGGATCGGGCAAGCCTGACTATAGCCGTGCGGTTGATATGCTAACCAAATCTGCAATCAAGGAGATGATTGTTCCCTCTCTACTACCTGTTGGAGCCCCATTTATTTTATGTTACCTAATTAAAATCTTCATCGGGCAAGACGAGGCTTTTATTGCTTTGGGGTCAATGTTGCTGGGCGTTGTTGTAACAGGAATCTTTGTAGGTTTGTCTATGACATCCGGGGGTGGAGCATGGGACAATGCAAAAAAATATATTGAAGATGGATTCTGCGGAGGCAAGGGATCTGAAGCGCACCATGCCGCTATCACAGGTGATACTGTTGGAGATCCGTACAAAGATACAGCAGGACCTGCGATTAATCCATTGATTAAAATCACAAATATCGTTGCGCTTTTGCTGTTGGCGATTATGTCTTCAACTGCAAAATAAGCCCACGGATGATGGTTTAATCTCGTAAAGCTTAAAGAGTTTTTCTCTTTAAGCTTTTCAGAGATTTTGAGCAGGTTCTAATCCGGGATAAGAGCCATAATATGCGCCTTGGCAGAGCTGGCTAAAGCGTCGAGATGATATCCTCCTTCGAGAACCGAAACAATTCGGCCGCTGCAGTGGCGATTGGCTATTTGTTTTACGATCTCAGTTAAATATTGAAAATCATGATCTGTAAGGTTTAAAGCCCCAAGAGGATCTTTTTCATGAGCATCAAACCCGGCTGAAATGATTAAGAGATTAGGCTCAAACTTATCCATAGCAGCAATGAGCTCCTCTTCAAAAGTCTGAATAATTTGCAGTCTGGCATTTTTGTTAGCTTTTATTGGACAGTTAAGCGTTGTTCCATAAGCATTTTTTCCCCCTTTTTCTTCGCGGGTTCCAGTCCCGGGATATAGAGGAAATTGATGCGTGCTAAAGTAAAAAACTGTGGGATCGTCATAAAAAATTTCCTGCGTTCCGTTCCCATGATGAACATCCCAATCAATGATTGCTACTTTGTCAATACCTGGGAATTGCTGTGCAAATCTAGCGCCAATAGCGGCATTATTAAAAATGCAAAACCCCATTCCTTTATCTGATTCAGCATGATGCCCCGGGGGTCGAATGAGGCAGAAAACACGCCTTGCTTGCTTATTTATGATTTCATTGACAGCAGCGATCACCCCTCCTGCTGCCTTAGCTGCAGCTAACAAAGAAAGAGGGCAGATATTAGTATCCCCTGTGCTAAGAGTGTAATTGCCGCAATGATTTCCGGACTGCATACATAATGCCGTGTCTTTTATTACATTCCGCAGATAATTTTTAGTATGGCAGAGGAGGATATCCTTTTCCTTTGCTTCTATTGCTTTGATCCGACGAATTTGGAGGTTTTGAATCGCAGATTCTATTGCATGAATTCGAGCGGGACACTCAGGGTGCCCGCTTCCTGTAAGATGTTGCGTATAAATAGGATCTGATACTATAGCAAAACCGGAATCGAACATGTCTAATAAAGCAGGGTTGCGTGCTATTTTATGTTGGAGATGAGGTCATTGCGATTAACAACGCTTCTTGGACCAATCCATATACTCCAAAGTGCGCGGGCAAAATCCGGGTTTTTAATAGCTCCGACCGCTTGACCATTGATCGTTGCATCAATGGTGCCGTCAGGAAACCATGTAAGAATGTGGCTGTCTCCCTTTTTTGCTCCATTATTAAAAAAACCAACAAATTTTGAAATATCGGCTTCAATTTGTTTGATTGTGCTTCTGTTTGCAACGGCGTTAAAGGATTCTTGATAGCCGTCTTGAATTTGCTTTTTGCTGACATTTCTCACCCATTTTAGATAGAAGCGCTTAGGTTTCTTTGAGTTTAAAATTTCATCAAAAACAGCGCTTCCCATAACTTTTGGCGGGTCTTCCATATAGTGGGCGATGCTGTATATTTTGATAAAAAATTTTTTACGCGTAGCAACTCCTGTTGCCATTAAGGTGTGGTCGCTTCCGTTAAATTGAACAATTTGCGTGCCGGGAAAAGATTGATTAGTTGATCGATCAATAATTTGAGCTTCCAGGCTGTTTTGATAGAAAAATGTGCTGAATAAAAGCGGTAAAACGTAAATCATTAACTTCCAATGATACATGGAAAAACCTCCAATAAATTTAATGTGATATTTTCCTTTTAACAGATTTGATTATACAGGGGAAATGTATTTTTTTTTATTTTTGAAAGAAAAAAGGCCTTGTGGAAATATCGGATATTATTTCATAATGGTCACGTCTTTAACAGAACGAAAGTTGAAAAGAGTTAAGGGCAAACGAAGCCAAAGAGCTTCGATAGATGTTTTGACAGTGTAAATGAAGTAATGTAGACCAAATAAAGCTTGTGAAGGTTTGAGTGAAATCAAATCTTCGTCCTTTATCAATAATTAATTATCGAGTTTTCGAAGAGTTATATTTTTTCTTTGAGAATTTGATCCTGGTTCAGATTGAATGCTGACGGCGTGGATGAGGCATGCAAGTCGAACGAAGCGCGCTCTTGAGTGTGCTTAGTGGCGGAAGGGTTAGTAATACATGGGTAATCTACCTTTAACTCTGGGATAACGGCTGGAAACGGCCGCTAATACCGGATGTGGTGCATGAAAGGCATCTTGTTTAGTATTAAAGTGGGGGATCGGGCGATCGACCTTGCGGTTAAAGAGGGGCCCATGGGATATCAGCTAGTTGGTGAGGTAATGGCTCACCAAGGCTAAGACGTCTAGGCGGGTTGAGAGATTGACCGCCAACACTGGGACTGAGACACTGCCCAGACTCCTACGGGAGGCTGCAGTCGAGAATCTTTCGCAATGGGCGAAAGCCTGACGAAGCGACGCCGTGTGAGTGAAGAAGGCCTTCGGGTTGTAAAGTTCTTTCGCCTGGGAACAAGAGAAGGTGGCTAATATCCAGCCTGATTTGAGGGTACCAGGTAAAGAAGCACCGGCTAACTCCGTGCCAGCAGCTGCGGTAATACGGAGGGTGCAAGCATTAATCGGATTTATTGGGCGTAAAGGGGGCGTAGGCGGGAATGTAAGTCAGATGTGAAATCCCGGGGCTCAACCCCGGAACTGCATTTGAAACTATATTTCTTGAGGGTAGGCGGAGAAAACGGAATTCCACATGTAGCGGTGAAATGCGTAGATATGTGGAAGAACACCGGTGGCGAAGGCGGTTTTCTAGCTTATTCCTGACGCTGAGGCCCGAAAGCTAGGGGAGCAAACAGGATTAGATACCCTGGTAGTCCTAGCCGTAAACGATGCATACTTGGTGTAGCCGGACTCAACCCCGGCTGTGCCGTAGCTAACGCGTTAAGTATGCCGCCTGGGGAGTACGCTCGCAAGGGTGAAACTCAAAAGAATTGACGGGGACCCGCACAAGCAGTGGAGCATGTGGTTTAATTCGATGCAACGCGAAGAACCTTACCCAGACTTGACATGCAGTAGGACAGCTACCAGAAATGGAGTTTTCCTTCGGGACTTCTGCACAGGTGCTGCATGGCTGTCGTCAGCTCGTGCCGTGAGGTGTTGGGTTAAGTCCCGCAACGAGCGCAACCCTTATCGTTAGTTGCCAGCATTTAAGGTGGGAACTCTAACGAGACTGCCTGGGTTAACCAGGAGGAAGGTGAGGATGACGTCAAGTCCGCATGGCCCTTATGTCTGGGGCTACACACGTGCTACAATGGCCGGTACAGAAGGCAGCGAAGCCGCGAGGTGGAGCAAATCCCATAAAGCCGGTCCCAGTTCGGATTGTAGTCTGCAACTCGACTACATGAAGTTGGAATTGCTAGTAATGGCGTGTCAGCAATAACGCCGTGAATACGTTCCCGGGTCTTGTACACACCGCCCGTCACATCATGGGAGTTGGTTTTACCCGAAGTCGCTGACTTAACCGCAAGGAGAGAGGCGCCGAAGGTGAGGCTGATGACTGGGATGAAGTCGTAACAAGGTAGCCGTACCGGAAGGTGCGGCTGGATCACCTCCTTTAAGGACAATCGCATAGAATGCTTGAGAACTTATAGCTCCTACGGTTGAGACAAGCTCTTGGATCTTATACATTACCTTCCTTTGCACTGTCAAAGGCAGTAGATCGATGTTATCTTGAAAGTTTATAATAGTAGTAGAGTATCAACTGATAATGTAGGTAGTTAATCAAGTAATCACTGATACTATAATCGATGCTTGAGGAAACATAATTCTCAAGTAGCATAACATGAACAATCGAGCTTGAGGAATCTTAGAAAATTTTATTGTTAAGTTATTAAGGGCTGCTGGTGGATGCCTTGGCATCAACAGGCGATGAAGGACGCGCGTACCTGCGATAAGCCTCGGTGAGCTGGAAAGAAGCTTTGACCCGGAGGATTCCGAATGGGGAAACCCGGTGGGATTAACCTCCCATCATCTTTATCTGAATACATAGGATAGAGAAGCGATACCTGCCGAACTGAAACATCTAAGTAGGCAGAGGAAAAGAAATCAAACGAGATTCCCTTAGTAGCGGCGAGCGAAATGGGAAGAGCCCAAACCGAGAGACTTTGTTTTCGGGGTTGTAGGACCAGTCAAAAGATCAGAGAGATGTTAGTCGAATACTTCTGGAAAGTTGGACGACACAGGGTGATAGTCCCGTAGACGAAAACATAGATCTGACAGGATTGGCACCTGAGTAGGGCCGGACACGTGAAACCCGGTCTGAATCTGGGGAGACCACTCTCCAAGGCTAAATACTCGTTGATGACCGATAGTGAACCAGTACCGTGAGGGAAAGGTGAAAAGAACCCCTGTTAGGGGAGTGAAATAGAACCTGAAACCAGCAGCTTACAAGCGGTCGGAGGCCTATGCCCACTTTAGTGGTAATGGCTGACGGCGTGCCTTTTGCATGATGAGCCAGCGAGTTACGTTATATGGCGAGGTTAAGGGACTTACGTTCTGAAGCCGAAGCGAAAGCGAGTGTTAAAAGCGCGTATTTAGTCATATGACGTAGACACGAAACCAAGTGATCTATCCATGGCCAGGTTGAAGCAAGGGTAACACCTTGTGGAGGACCGAACCAGTATGATGTTGCAAAATGTTTGGATGAGCTGTGGATAGGGGTGAAAGGCCAATCAAACTTGGAGATATCTTGTTCTCTCCGAAATAACTTTAGGGTTAGCCTCGGACATTAAGTCTGCAGGGGTAGAGCACTGGATCCAATAGGGGGCCTACCGGCCTACCGACGGGAACCAAACTCCGAATACTGCAGATGTAGTCTCGGGAGATAGACTGTGGGGGATAAGCTTCATAGTCAAGAGGGGAACAGCCCAGACCGTCGATCTAAGGCCCCTAATTCTATGCTAAGTGAGTAAGGAAGTGGAGTTTCTTAGACAGTTGGGATGTTGGCTTAGAGGCAGCCATCATTTAAAGAGTGCGTAACAGCTCACCAATCGAGAGACTCTGCGCCGATAATATACGGGACTAAAGCATAGAGCCGAAATCACGGATTGTAATTGCTTAAGTATAAGTGGTAGGAGAGCGTAGTATGTGCGCCGAAGGTGTACCGTAAGGAGTGCTGGAGCGCATACTAGTGAGAATGCATGGCATGAGTAACGATAAAGGAGGTGAAAATCCTCCTCGCCGAAAACCCAAGGTTTCCAGGGTAAAGCTCGTCTTCCCTGGGTTAGCCGGTCCCTAAGCCGAGGCCGAAAAGCGTAGGCGATGGCAAGCAGGTTAAATATTCCTGCGCCACCTAAAACTATGGTAATGGGCTGACGAAGTAAGTTAAGCACGCGGACGATTGGAAGTGTCCGTGACACTGTGAGGAAGGCTGGTAGGCAAATCCGCCAGCATAATTCCAGGCAGTGGCCAAGGGGAATCTTCGGAGGAACCGATGGTGTAGCGCAATGCTTCCAAGAAATAAGCTCTAATCGTTGATGGTGACCGTACCAAAACCGACACAGGTGGGTGGGATGAATATTCTCAGGCGCGCGAGAGAACTCTCGTTAAGGAACTCGGCAAATTATCCTCGTAACTTCGGGAGAAGAGGAGCCGGAGGATGTGATTAGACTTGCTCTATGAGCATCAGCCGGCCGCAGAGAAATGGCCCAGGCGACTGTTTAGCAAAAACACAGCACTATGCAAACCCGTCTAAGGGGAAGTATATGGTGTGATGCCTGCCCAATGCCAAAAGGTCAAACGGAGAGTTAGCTTTTAGCGAAGCTTGAAGTTAAGCCCTGGTGAATGGCGGCCGTAACTATAACGGTCCTAAGGTAGCGAAATTCCTTGTCGGGTAAGTTCCGACCTGCACGAATGGTATAACGATCTGGGCGCTGTCTCAACGAGAGACTCGGTGAAATTGTAGTAGCAGTGAAGATGCTGTTTACCCGCAACAAGACGGAAAGACCCCGTGAACCTTTACTGTACTCTGATATTGGCTTTTGACTTGTCATGTGTAGGATAACCGGGAGACTTTGAAGCGGCGTCGTCAGGGCTGCATGGAGTCATCCTTGAAATACCGGTCTTGTCAGGTTGGGAATCTAACGTTATTCCATGAATCTGGGAGACGGACATTGTCAGACGGGCAGTTTTACTGGGGCGGTATCCTCCTAAAAAGTAACGGAGGAGTCCAAAGCTTACCTCATCGTGGTTGGCAATCACGAGTAGAGCGTAAAGGTATAAGGCTGGTTAACTGTGAGACCTACAAGTCGAACAGATACGAAAGTAGGGCTTAGTGATCCGGCGGTGGAAAGTGGAATCGCCGTCGCTCAACGGATAAAAGGTACTCCGGGGATAACAGGCTTATCGCCACCAAGAGTTCATATCGACGTGGCGGTTTGGCACCTCGATGTCGACTCATCGCATCCTGGGGCTGGAGAAGGTCCCAAGGGTTTGGCTGTTCGCCAATTAAAGCGGTACGCGAGCTGGGTTCAAAACGTCGTGAGACAGTTTGGTCCCTATCTGTTGTGGGCGTAGGATACTTGAGAGGAGCTGCTTCTAGTACGAGAGGACCGAAGTGGACGAACCAATGGTGTTCCGGTTGTTCTGCCAAGGGCATAGCCGGGTAGCTAAGTTCGGAAAGGATAAGCGTTGAAAGCATCTAAACGCCAAGCCTCCCTCAAGATAAGGTATCCCAATGAGACCCCATGTAGACTACATGGTTGATAGGTTGGGTGTGTAAGCACAGTAATGTGTTTAGCTAACCAGTACTAATTAGTCCATCGACTTAACTTTTGTTTTTTAAAGAGAAGTACTCAAGCATCGATTTATTTTAGTGATACGGATTATTTATTGGTGGCAATGGAGAAGGGGGTACACCTGATCCCATTCCGAACTCAGAAGTTAAGCCCTTCATCGCCGATGGTACTGCACACAAGAGTGTGGGAGAGTAGGTCGCCGCCAATTTTTTCTTTCGCCCTTAGAACATCCGTTCTAAGGGCTTTTTTTTACTATTTCCATTAGAATTTTGAAACACGAACGATATATACCGCTCGTGTTCACAAAATTTGGGATTTTGGCTTTGAAAAAGCCTCGTGATTGAACGATCGCAAGCCACTCAATATTGATTAATATTAAGCGGCTTGCGATCGTTCAATCACGAGAGCTTTTTCTTTGCCAAAAACCAAATTTTGAATCACGAGCGGTATATAGTTGATTTTTACTGGTTTTTAATGTAAAACTTATTCTTTTTAATTAATTGAAAGATAAACAATATCTATTTCCTTAAAACCTAATTCATTGTATATAATTTTCCATTGGTTGGAAACTTTCTTCAGCGCCTAGATTACTATTTAGTCATTAAATGCAATTATACCTCTTCAAATTGAAGAATCGGTAACAAGAGAGAAAAATTCAAATAATCCTGTAAAAAATAAGCTGTTTCCTCCCAAATAACAGGCTGCTTGGCTGTGTACCTAAAAGACCCAGTAGGCTACAATGTCTCCTTTCAATTTATGCTTGCTACGATGGATTTTTTTACCACAGAGCTCACCGAGCCCACAGAGAGAAGAGAGAATGACACTTTAACTGGTGAAATTATAGGTGCAGCCATAGAAGTTCATCGAAGTTTAGGGCCTGGACTTCTTGAGTCTGCATATGTTGCATGTCTAGCCTATGAGCTCCGTTTAAGAAAATTAAAAGTGGAACAAGAAGTACCATTACCAATTTTCTATAAGGACGTTATGCTCGATTGTGGATACCGGTTAGATTTAGTCGTGGATGATCAAGTAATTATAGAGGTTAAGTCTGTTAAGGCATTGACGCCCTTATATGAGGCCCAATTGCTTTCCTATATCAAAATGTCTGATTACCATAAGGGCTTGCTAATCAACTTCAATGTGAAAATGCTGAAGGATGGTATTCGAAGAATGAGAAATTGAATTCTCTCTGTGATCTCGGTGAGCTCTGTGGTAAAAATCAAAAAAGCTGCCTAAGTTGGAGCGCCGATGGCTCTGAATCTATCACGTATTCTGCCAGCAAACTCTTGCCCAAAAACAGACGTTGGATCCAGCCCCGATATATTTTCCAAAAAGCTCATTATAGCCTGTTTAAATTCGTGAAAATCTTCGTAATACGTGTTGTACAGCACTCGTTCTTTCATCCATTTCCAAACCCGCTCAATCGGGTTTAAATTTGGACTGTAAGGAGGAAGAAAATGTAAGTTGATTTTAGAATTTTGGAGATGTGAAGTTACACTCTTATTTCGGTAATAGCGAGCATTATCACAAAACACATGTATTTTATCCTTAGTTGGATAGGCGTCCTCAATCTTCTTAAGGAAAGAGATAGTAGATTCGGCATTCAGCGTCTTATCTTCCTGAACATGCAATTTCGATGAAAGTAAATCAACAGCACCAGAAAGATTTAGTCGAGATCTTCCGCTATTTGCAGCAATTTCCTTGCGTAATCCTGTCTTGATCCAGCCATAGGTCACTTGAGTATTGTGAGTAGGATGCACTCCATCCATAAAACAAATCGTTTCTCCATCTGTCAAAGACCTTTTTAGTTGTTCGTATTCCTCAATCCATTTCTCTTGACGCTCCTTATCTGCTTTACCTGGAACGAGGGCTGGTTTTTTATAGGAAAATCCATGTCGATGCATCCAATTGCACAGTCCTGGCACGGTATAATCAATTTTGAACACTGTTTTTACATACAACAAAATATCTTTAATATAGAGATAGGTATGCTCTTGTAAATGCTTTTCAAGCTGTTCTGATTGATCTAAAGAGAGCTTTTCTACAGAGCCACCATTTTCCGGTTTCAACTTTTTTGACTCTTTATAATCTCGAATGTGTTGGCGAATAGCGTCATCAGAAAGTAAAAGGGCTTCTGCGATTTGCATAAGAGTCCACCCCTTGTCGTAAAGCAGAACAGCTTTGATGCGATCACAAATTCGTTTATCCCTCTCTTTTTTATGTTGGGCCACCAAATCGCTTCGTTCGTAAACAGTAAGGAAATTTCTCATGAAAAGAATTATTACGTATGAATGAATTTTGGAAAAGGATTTTCAGAAAAACATCTCTATCCTGCCAGTGGAAATCCCGGCTCTTGAATCAAGAGAGGTATAAACCAAATTTGAAATTTCCGGTTTTCTCCAAAGTAGAAATTTTAAAATTTTGTTTTTAGCTTTGAGAACCTCTGAGAAAAGTCGGTTAATGTTGACGAATATCGAGTGTTGCAGGATTGACTCGGCTGTGTGTTTTTAAGCTTTCGCTTGTGTGGAAAAAAAACGCGATGATGACAAAATTTGCCCATGCGCTGATGCTTGTTGCAACAGCTACGCTTTGTGGTCCATATCCTAAGAATAGAACAAAGAAAGCATTGCACACAATATTGACGAAAACAGAAATTGCCGATGCTGCTGAAGGGATAAAATAGTTGCCTTTTGCATAAAAAGCCGGAGAATAAAGAAGAACCAAAGCCATCGGAATCAACCCCAAAGCATATCCGTTTAGGCAAAGTGTTGTTCCATGAATAGATTCTTCGGTAAATTGGCCATGCCCGTACACTAGAGAAATTCCCCACTCTCCAAATAAAATTAATCCCAGGGTGCAAGGCGTCATAACCAAAAGACTTCTAATGAAGCCAAATTTTAAAAATGACTGGTATTTGTCTTTCTCTCCGTTTTCAATCGCTCTTGCAAGAGGAGGAAGAAGAGCTGAAGATAGAGCAATGCCAAAAAGAGCTAATGGAACTTGCTGGATGCGTATGGCATACCATAAGTAAGCGGGACCTCTGCTGTCGGATATTTTCGCAAACAGAGGGTCCAAAGCGCTGTTTATTTGGACCGCCGCAACTCCTAAAATTCCCAGAATAAGAGGTTTGGCTAAATGGAGAATATCTTGGTTGAAAAGTTTAGGTTTTGGCAATCCCCAATTTTTCAAAATTCGAATTGTTTGAGGGACTGTGATCAACCACTGCGCGATGCTTGCTAAAACAATGGTAATAGCTAGCCAATTCATTGGAGAAGTTGTTTGGAAAAACCGGATCAAAAAAGCTCCCGATATCCAAATACTGTTAAAGGCGGCAGGAGATGAGCTTGGAAGAAAATACTTTTTCTCGCATTGAAGCAGGCCGCAATTCAATCCCCAAAGACAAATAAATAAGAGGCTGGGAAGCATGAAAATGATTAAACGGATCACTTCCCTGTTTTCACTGTCGAATAAATTCAAACAAGCATTAAGCAAAAAATATCCAAGGATCAACACGCTAATTAAAAAAAGAAAGAGCACAGCGTACAAACTGGTAAAAAACAGAGCAGCCCTTTCCGGAGATTTTTTTCGAACCGCCTCAAATTTGGGAACAAAGGCAGTTTGCAGCGCGCCTTCCCCAAACAATCTTCGTAAAAGATGGGCAAGTCTAAATGCAACAAAAAAAGCGGCAACTGTCTCTTTTGTTCCAAAAGTAAAGGCCATGACGATGTCTCGAAGCGCTCCTGAAAAACGGCTAAACAGCGTTCCGCTGAAAAAATGGCGGGCAGAGCGGAGAATACTTTTTTTGCTATCCATATTGATTACCATGTATGCAAGGCCTGCATTATACCGATTGCGGCCTCAAAATTAGGTTTTTTGCAAAGAGAATACCCTTGTGCAGGCGTGTGCATCTCTTTGCCGAAATCCCGAATCTTAAAGTGGATTGGGAATATTCCGGGTTTGCCTGAGAACCTGTTCAAAATCTCTGAAAAAATTTGTAAAGCGGAGGCAACGACTAAATTTTATACCATTCAAACTTTAACGCCATGAATTTTTTCACGGAGCGAAAGGATTTTCCCGCGATAATCCCATTGCTATGAGAAATGCGGGTTGGGATCTGTTCAAAATCTCTGAGATCAGGTATGATATTTTCTATATATTAAGTACGTGAAGGTTTTTTCGAAATGTTAATAGGCGCTCACACATCAGCGGCCGGCGGAGTGTTCAATGCTTTGTTGGAGGGAAAAAGAATCGGGGCGGCAACAATCCAATTATTTACGAGCAATCAAAAAAGATGGCAAGGGAAGCAGCTGACAGCAGATGTTATAGAAAAGTGGAATGAAACTTTAGAAGAAACAGGGCTTCAGCAGATTATGAGCCATGATAGCTACCTCATTAATTTAGGAGCCCCTGACCCGGATGTTCTTCGGAAAAGCCGCAAAGCTTTTAAAGAAGAGCTTGAGCGTTGTATGGCGCTTGGAATTTCCTATTTGAATTTTCACCCGGGCGCTGCGCTAAAGACAGATCCGGAGCAGTGTCTAGATCGTATTGTCGAAAGTCTTCTTATGTTGGAACCTATGGTGGAAAACTCTCCCACAACACTATTGCTTGAAACAACAGCCGGCCAAGGATCGACAGTGGGGTGGCAGTTTGATCAATTAGGATATATTGTAAAAAAAGTTAAAAATAAGATTCCAATTGGAGTTTGTATTGACACCTGCCATATTTTCGCTGCAGGCTACGATATCCGTGATAGGGATGGCTGGGATAATACCTTAAGAGAATTTGATCAACGGATCGGGCTTCCCTATTTAAGAGCTTTGCATGTTAACGATTCGATGAAAGATTTGGGAAGCAGAGTCGATCGTCATGAGCCTCTAGGTAAGGGAAAAATCGGTATGGAATGTTTTAAAGCGATGATGCAAGACTTGCGTTTGAGGGAGATTCCGAAATATTTGGAAACTCCGGGAGGTCCCGATGCCTGGGTTCATGAAATTCGAAAATTAAAAGAATTTGCAATGGTAGGTAAAACAAAATGATGCGTACAAAAATTAAAAGCTTAAAACAGCCTGAGAAGGGATTTCAAGAGATTATTGGAACCGAAGTGAATATCAAAGGATGGGTGCGGACGGTGCGTAATCAGAAGACATTTACATTTATTGAAGTAAACGACGGCTCCACTTTATCGAATTTTCAGGTCATTGCAGATCCTGACATCCCTCGTTATGATTATTTATCGGCTGAACTGACAACAGGGGCTTCTGTGTCTGTCATTGGAACAATTGTCGAAAGTCCCGGAAAGGGACAGGCTGTTGAAATGCAGGCAAAAACGATTGAAATCATCGGCAAATGTAGCGCAGAGGACTACCCTTTGCAAAAAAAACGTCATTCATTTGAATTTTTGCGCTCAATTGCTCATTTGCGTCCTCGAACAAATACATTGGGAGCAGTCGCCCGCGTTCGCAGCGCTTTGGCTTATGCTACCCACAAATTTTTTCAGGAAAAGGGTTTCATCTATGTGCAAACTCCAGTCATTACAGCTTCTGACTGCGAGGGGGCGGGCGAGCTTTTTCGTGTTTCTACTCTTGATCTCAATGAAGCGCCCAAAGACAATCAAGGCTCTGTTGATTATTCCAAAGATTTCTTTGAAAGGCCTGCATATCTAACAGTTTCAGGACAGTTAAATGGAGAAATTTTTGCTTGTTCCCACTCGGACATTTATACTTTCGGCCCTACATTTCGTGCGGAAAAGTCTTTTACTTCCAGGCATCTTGCCGAGTTTTGGATGGTCGAACCTGAAATGGCTTTTTGCGATCTCTCAATGAATATGGACAATGCTGAAGAATATGTGAAGTATCTATTGAAATATTTAATGGAGAATTGTCAAGAAGATTTGGAGTTTTTTAATAGGTTCATTTCCAAAGGGCTTGTTGAAAGATTGCAAACGATATTGGATACCCCCTTTGAGCGGGCAAGTTATACATATGCTATGCGAATTCTTGAAAAATCCAGTGAAAAATTTGAATTTCCTGTGAAATGGGGAAGCGACTTACAGTCTGAACATGAGAGGTATTTATCGGAAAAATATTTTAGCAAGCCGGTTTTTATCACTGATTACCCAAAAGACATTAAACCTTTTTATATGAGATTGAATGATGACGATAAAACAGTTGCTAACTTGGATCTGTTATTTCCAAAAATAGGTGAAATTATCGGAGGCAGCCAGCGGGAAGAACGCCCCGATTATTTGAAAGAACGGATGCATGAGGGGGGGATGGATGTAAATGATTATTGGTGGTATGTTGAGCTGAGGGAATATGGATCCGTACCTCATGCAGGATATGGATTAGGATTTGAGCGCATGGTACAGTTTGTGACAGGAATCGAAAACATACGAGATGTGATTGCATTTCCTCGTTATCCGGGAAAAGCAGAATTTTAGGGCCCGTTAAAGAAATAACCTCCATGATTGGATTCCAATGTACGCAGTGCGGGTATATACCGGCCGCACCCGGTATGAGCACTTTTTCAGAGATTTTCAACAGGTTTTAAGCAATTTGCAAAAGATTAAGCTGCTTTTTTTCTTCCCTGGAATGAAAAAGTTTTATATATCGCTTCGTTGAGTGGATAACAATTTCTTCAGCTTTGGAAAGGTGGGAATTGAGCCTTTTTTTTCGAAATTTTAGCGTTCTGTTAATTTGGTCGATATTCAGTAGCGTAATTGTTTCTTCTTTACCGAGTTTAGGGTCAACATTTCTGGGGACGCAAAGGTCGATAAGAAGGATGCTAGAGGCGGGTTTTTGGATGAGGTTCTGTTTTTTGACAATATGCTCGCCGGCTTTGGTTCCAAAAATTACCCAGTCATAAGCTGTCCATATATTTTTTTGTTTCCAGTCTAATACATCGATTGCGTATTTTTTCTTCGCTTCTAATGCTTTCGACAAGTGTTCGATTGCAGATGGTAAGATTTTGGCATCCCTTTGATTGAAGAAATCTTAAGATTTTAAAGTTAATATCAGAAGCTCCGACAAATAAAATATTGGCATCTTCAGGCCTGTCGAAAAAATGGAAGCCGGCATTTAAAATGGCGTGCTCAATATTGGGAACTCCTCTGCCGAGACCTAATTCCGAACGGATTGTTTTGCCGATTTTAAGTGATTTTTGAAATAAATAGTGCATTTCGCTTGGAAATAATGCCTTGCGGGCAGCATTTTCATATGCGGCTTTAACCTGCCCTTGAATTTCAGTTTCTGCGATGATTGCGCTATCCAGGCCTGCGGTTACACGGGCAAGGTGTGTAAAACAGTCATGTCCAAAGTAGGAATATAGCTTTTGGTCGAATGATTCATCTGAATAGGGGAGGTTTTCTCTAAGGATATTGAGGATATAACTATGAGAGGAGGCAAGTTCCTTGGAAGAAAAATAAACCTCTGTGCGATTGCAGGTTGAGAGAAGCAAGGTGCTGTGGTTTTTATGTTGGGTATTGCCGATGTTAAAATGAGTATGGCAAATTTTGGCAAAATATTCTCTTAGTTTCAGGTCTGCAAGTTTATGGTTGACTCCAAGAACTCCAATCTGCATTCAGTTACCTCATTTGATATGCTCTCTAGGCTGTTTTGAGTTTATACCGGTCGTGTTTCAAAATTTGGTTTTCGGCTTTGAGAAAACCGAATTTTAAAACACGAGCGATATAAAAATAATGTATAGCGAATTAATGGATTGTGGACAAGAGGGAGCGCAATTCTTCAAGTTTAATCCATTCGGTGTTGGTATCGGATCTATATGCGAATCCTTCAGGAACAGGTTTTCCTTTTCTTCCGGATAAAAATTTGCTCAATTGTTCAGGGTGATTCATAAAAATTTCGGGAATAACTAAATAATGATTATCAAACTCCAGCGTGTGCCGGGATATTTCTTCGTTGATCATCAACTCATGGAGTTTTTCGCCTTCCCGTATTCCAATTACCTTCAGAGAAAGGCCGGGGGCAAGGGCGTTTGCCAGGTCTGTAATTTTCATGCTGGGTATTTTGGGGACGAAGATCTCCCTCCTTTTGCAAGCTGGCAGCATTGAATGACAAACTCAACTGCCTGGTTGAGCGTGATCCAAAAGCGGGTCATTCTGAGGTCTGTAATAGGAAGAGATTTAGCTCCCTCTTTAATGAGTTTTTGCCAAAGAGGAATAATGCTTCCTCGACTAGCAAGTACATTGCCATACCGCACAACGGAAAAAGTGGGTTGGAGGCGGGATCCTACATAGGCATTTCCGGAGACAAATAGTTTATCGGAGCAGAGTTTGGTCGCTCCATAGAGATTGATCGGGTTGACCGCTTTGTCGGTTGAAAGAGCAATCACTTGTTTGAACTTTGCAGTCGATGGCGGCATTGATGATGTTCATTGCTCCGATGACGTTTGTCTGCACAAACTCTGTGGGGTTGTATTCAGCGGCCGGAACTTGTTTTAATGCAGCCGCATGGATGACGATATCAACTTCATTAAATGCGCGATGCAGCCGTATTTGGTCTCTGATGTCTCCTAAGAAAAATCGCATACGCGGATCTTCAAAAACAGGGTCTGATTTTCTCATTTCCCACTGCTTCCATTCATCCCGGCTAAAAATGATCACCTTATGGCACTCGGCTTTTGGTGATGAGGTTTTAGCAAAAAGACGCCCAAAACTTCCTGTTCCGCCTGTAATCAGTACTGTTTTATTGTTAAATGCTTCCATATACCACTTGAACCGTAATTGAAAATGATTTATTGTTTAGTTTATTTATATTCTTATTGCGCATTTTACACAGCAGTTTTCTATGGCTAAAAAATACGATGAAAGTACCATTCAAACTCTAGACGCTCTTGAGCATATCCGAAAGCGGACGGGAATGTATATTGGCCGGCTAGGCGATGGTTCACATTATGATGACGGAATCTATATTTTGATCAAGGAAGTGATCGATAACTAGTATTGATGAATTTATCATGGGAAATGGAAGTAAAATACTGATTACTAAAGATTCTGCAATCAGGCAGAATTACAGTAAGGGATTTTGGGCGGGGCATTCCGTTGGGAAAAGTGGTCGATTGCGTGTCTCAAATCAACACCGGGGCTAAATACAATGACGATGTTTTTCAGTTTTCTGTTGGATTGAATGGGGTTGGAACGAAAGCTGTCAATGCTCTTTCCGAGTCATTTTCTTGTGAGAAGCCATCGGGAAGGCAAATTTGTAGAAGCCGAATTTTCCAAAGGAAGGCTTCAAAAGGATAAAAAGGGGAAAACAAAAGAAAAAAACGGCACTTATGTCGAATTTACTCCCGATTCTGAAATTTTCAAAACATATCAATTCGATGATGAGTACATTCTAAAACGGCTTTGGAATTACGCATATTTAAATACGGGATTGACAATAGATTTTAATGGAGAGAATATCTCTTCGAAAAATGGACTTCTTGATCTGCTCAATGAAGAAGTGACCAATGATAGGCTGTATGAGCCTCTTCATTACAAAGGCAAACAGCTGGAATTTGCATTTCTGCATACGCAAGTCTATGGAGAGAGCTATTTTTCCTTTGTAAATGGACAATATACTTCCGATGGGGGAACCCATCTTTCCGCTTTTCGAGAAGGGCTTTTAAAAGGGGTCAACGAATACGCGAAAAAAAACTTTCAAGGTGTGGATGTGCGCGAAGGTATTTTTGGAACAGTTTCCGTGCGCATTAAAGAGCCTGTCTTTGAATCTCAAACAAAAAATAAATTAGGAAATACCGAAATACGCGCTCCTCTTGTGCAAGAAGTGAAAGAAGCTGTTGTCAATCTGCTTTTTAAAAATCCAAATACCGCAAAAAGGATCATTGAAAGGATTGCTTTTAATGAAAAAGTGCGTAAAGAGCTTTCGGCAGTTAAAAAAGAAGCAAAAGAAAAACAGAAAAAAATCTCCTTTAAAATTCCAAAACTTAGCGACTGTAAATATCACTTAGGCGACGGTTCTCCAGCACGACGAAGAAACCATGATTTTTCTGACAGAGGGGGATTCTGCCAGCGCCTCCATCGTCTCTTCTCGAGATCCTTTGACGCAAGCTGTTTTTTCATTACGAGGAAAACCTCTTAATGTCTTCGGAATGAAAATGGATCAGCTTTATAAAAATGAAGAAATGTTCAATGTGATGAGTGCTTTGAACATTGAAGATGATATCGCAAACCTGCGCTATGAAAAAGTGATCCTGGCAACAGATGCCGATGTTGATGGAATGCATATCCGCAATTTGCTGATTACGTTTTTTCTTAACTTATTTTGAAGGACTTGTACTCAACGGGCATCTTTTTATTTTAGAGACTCCTCTTTTTAAAGTGCGCAATAAAGAAAAAACGCTCTACTGCTACTCCGAAAAGGAAAAAGAAAAAGCTGTTAAAGAGTTGAAAAAAGGAGTGGAAGTCACCCGATTTAAAGGGTTGGGAGAGATCTCCCCGCAGGAATTTAAGCAATTTATCGGAAAAGATATTCGATTGGTTCCGTCACTGTAAACGCTTTTTCAGATATTAAACCCACTTTGCAGTTTTATATGGGAAAAAATACTCCTGAGCGAAAAAAATTCATTATGCAGAATCTGGTCAATGAAGAACAGGAATTTGATGCCAAATGGATGATATTAAATATTTATTTAAAGACAACTATATTAAGTATGCCTCCTATGTCATCTTAGATCGCGCGATCCCAAACGTCGTTGATGGATTAAAACCCGTTCAAAGGCGTATTTTACATACTTTGTATCGAATGCATGACGGCAAATTGCACAAGGTGGCTAATGTTGCGGGCCAAACCATGGCTTTTCATCCGCATGGCGATGCAGCGATTATCGATGCTCTTGTCAATATGTCCAACAAAGGGTATTTCCTTGACCAGCAAGGGAATTTTGGAAATATTTACACAGGCGATCCCGCAGCAGCTGCCAGATATATTGAAACAAGGCTTTCTCCTCTTGCAAAAGAGACGATGTTCAATCCCGATCTAACCGAATTTATTCCTTCTTATGATGGGAGAAATCAAGAACCTGTTTGTCTGCCCGCAAAAATTCCTGTTGTTCTTATGCAGGGAGCAAGCGGAATTGCCGTTGGAATGTCTACAAACGTTTTATCTCATAATTTTATTGAACTTTTAGAAGCTGAAATTGCCATTCTTGAAGGCAAAGAATTTGAAATTATACCGGACTTTATCACCGGCGGGATTATGGATGTTTCCGAGTATGATAAAGGCAGAGGAAAAATCAAGCTGCGAGCGAAAATTGAGGAACGGGATCCCAAAACACTTGTTATCACGGAAATTTGCCATGGAACAACAACCGAATCTTTGATTCGATCCATTGATGAGGCGGCGAAAAAAGGAAAGATCAAGATCGATTCCATTAGCGATTATACGGCAGGAAAAGTTGAAATTGAGATAAAGCTTCCGAGAGGGCATTATGCACAAGATTTGATCGATTGCTTATATGCATTTACCGAATGCGAAGTGTCCATTAACTGTCTTTGCATGGTGATTAAAGATGACTTGCCCTGGGAAACGGACGTTGATGAAATTTTGAAGCTGCATACACAGCTTTTAAAAGGGTATCTTAAACGAGAACTTGAAATTGAAAGAGACCGCTTGCTTGAAAAGATTTTTGATAAAACTTTAGAGCAGATCTTTATTGAAAATCGATTGTACAAAAAGCTTGAGACGGTTAAATCCTCGGATAAACTACGCACAACGGTTGCCGAGAGCCTTACTCCTTTTCATAAGGAGCTTTCAAGAATTCCGACAAAAGAAGATATTGAAAAGTTGTTGCAAATTCCTATTAGAAGAATTTCCCGTTTCGACATTGATAAGAATCAAGAAGAAATTGCAGGCCTTGGAAAAGAATTAGCAAAGGTTGAAAAAGATTTAAAAAACATCAAACAGTTTACTATTAATTACCTTAAACAACTGATTAAACAATATAGAGACAGCTTTCCAAGACGCACGAAACTTGGAGAAATTCAAGAACTTGATAAAAAGGCTATTGCCGTTGAAAACCTAAAAATCGGAATTGATTTGCATACCGGCTTTGTCGGGACAAAAGTTGCAGGTAAAACTGTTATTGAGGGGACAAATTTTGATAAGCTTCTCGTGATGTATCAAGACGGATCTTATCGCGTGATGAATATTCCGGAAAAAGATTATGTCCATTCCAATGGCAATAAAGCTGTTTATATCGGGCTGGCAGATAAAAAAACCGTATTTAACGTTGCCTATGAAGATCCTAAGTCGCATATTTATTTTGCAAAGCGATTTGTTGTTAAACAATTTATTTTAGATAAAGAGTACCGTTATTTTGACGAGGGGATGAGTTTAGCTCATCTTTCTACTTTGCCGAAGATTGAGCTTGAGGTACAGTTTATCCCTAAGATCAAACAAAAGCTTTCCAAAATGACTTTTCCTTTTTCAGATGTTTTGATTAAAGGAGTTTCTGCAAAGGGAAAGAAAATTTCAAGCCGCGGCGTAAAAAAAGTAAAACCTGCAAAATCTTAGAACCTGTTCAAAATCTTTGGAAATTGTGATTTTTAGCGAATTTTGCTTTGATTTTGCAGCCTTTAAAAATTCCTCTACTTTTTCAAGTATGCGCAAGTTTTAAAGGCTGCAAAAACAAAGTAAAAGGTGCAAAAAGCACTCTTTCAGAAATTTTGAGGGCGCGCGCGGTATAAATGGGTAGAATGAAGATAGAGCTATATCCTCATGAATTTAGAAAAGATGTTTATCATCTCTCGGTAAACGATGTGTTTTTTCGAGAAATCCATGTTTCAATTTTTGGCAAGCGTCCTAAATTCTCATTTTTTGGGGATAGCAATATTGAGAAGCAATTTTTTGATAAGGAGGTTGAACGCGCAAAGTTATTTGTTTTACGTCGATTATCTAAGAGAAGCTACAGCACCTATGAAATACGGAAGCAGTTAAAAGAGCGTTTTGTATCCGATAAAGCCATTGATTGTGTGGTTTCCGATTGTCTGCGTTTAGGGTATCTTGACGATCATCAGTGGGTGGAGCAATTTATTGATGCGCAAAAACTGAAAAAAATCGGGCCTAAATCTATTGCTTTCAAGCTTATTCAAAAAGGTGTTCCGGAGTCGTTTTTTTCATCTTATTTAGAAAGTCGGTTATCTAAAGAACAGCAATTAAGCAGTATTTTCAGGTTGATCGAGGTGCGTTATCGATCTCGTGATTTTGATGATTATCAAAAACGGCAAAAAGTAGTAGCTGCATTAGCTAGAAAAGGATACTCGTATGATTTGATTCAGGAAGCGATAGAGCGCTATCATTGTTGATCAAGCAGTTGATATTTATGCTATATATACCGATCGCGCCCTCAAAATTTGGTTTTTGGCAAAGAGAAATCTCTCTTGATTGGACGATCGCAAGCCACTCAATATTGATTAATATTAAGCGGCTTGCGATCGTCCACAAGCACGTTTTCTCAAAGCCAAAATCCCGAATTTTGAGGGCGCGATCGGTATAACGGCCGCGCCCGGTATATGTGCTTAGAATCTGTTCAAAATCTCTAAAAATCACAATTTTCAGAGATTTTACAATTATTAGGCGGTCATCGGATCGCAATGCAAAAATTATTTTATAGAAGGAGCAACTATGTTAGGAGTTAAACCATTTATTACTTTTTCGGGCAATTGTGAAGAAGCGATGAATTAT
>CAVVNU010000022.1:0-43210 GCA_963749725.1 Waddliaceae bacterium | reverse complement strand
GACATGAATCCAATCCGGCAAGATGCCGGGCTTGAATAAAAACGCTCTAACATGCACTCTATTATCGAATTATCCTGCAGTTTGCAAACCCATGAAGCGTTACCATAAACTTAACTCTATAGAAGAATTTGTCATTATAGAAAAAGGGACAGAACCCCCCGGATCCGGTCAATATGAATCTACCGGGCAGCCGGGCGTCTTTGTTTGCCGCCAATGCGATTTGCCGCTCTTTCTCTCAACGGACAAATTTGCCTCAGGATGCGGATGGCCCAGCTTTGATGCGGCCATTCCTCACGCAATCTTGCAAAGACCGGATCCTGATGGACACCGTATTGAGATCCTTTGTGAAAGATGCAAAGGTCATCTTGGACATGTTTTCTATAATGAAGGCCTAACACCTAAAAATACACGTCATTGTATCAATTCTGTTTCTGTGCATTTTATTCCTGCTTTAACAGACCAAGGTTATGAAAAAGCCATTTATGCAGCAGGCTGTTTTTGGGGAGTTGAAGAGTTATTTAAAAACGAGCCCGGAGTGATTGCAACCAAAGCCGGATATATCGGCGGAACCGTTGTGAACCCTGCCTACAAAGAAGTATGCACAAGCCTTACAGGCCATGCAGAAGCTGTAGAAGTTGTTTTCGACCCGGACAAAACATCATTTGCTGAGCTTACACGATGTTTTTTTGAAATTCACGACCCCTCTCAAGTGGACAGGCAAGGCCCTGATGTTGGATCACAATACAGATCTGAAATTTTTTATTTGACCGCAGAACAAAAAACCATTGCTGAAAATCTCATCGATAAACTTAAACAAAAAGGTTTTGATATTGCAACGCGCTTAACGCCTGCAAGCCCATTTTATAGGGCAGAAGAGTATCACCAACGTTATTATGAAAAGACAGGCAAAACCTCTTATTGCCATTTCAGAATACCAAAATTTTAAAAATGATGAATCGCTATCATAAAAAGGCCAAAGAGATCCAACACTATCTCGAACAACTCACAGCTGAAGAAGATGAAGTATTAAAAACTGTCAAAAAACGAATGGAGCAACATCGGATGCCTCCTATTTCTATCACCCCGCTTATAGGGAAACTACTGAAGTTTCTCGCTCGACTTAGCAATGCCGAACGTATCCTAGAAATTGGAACTCTGGGAGGATACAGCGCAATCTGGCTTGCTCGAGCGCTCCCTGAAACGGGAAAGCTTATCTCTCTTGAATTGAACGCAGAAAATGCTGCCATTGCCAAAGAAAATATCCGGCTTGCCGGTTTAAACAACAAGATTGAAATTCGCATTGGAAACGCTCTTAAACTGATGGAAAAAATGATAGCAAACTCTGAAGAACCATTCGATTTAATTTTCTTAGACGGAGACAAGCCCTCTTATCCCCTCTACATCAATCCTATGATCAAGCTGGCCCAAGAGGGAAGTTTGATTATCGCAGACAACCTTGTGAGAAGAGGGAAAGTGATCACTCCTTCTTTAACCGATGAGCAAGCTAAAGCTTTAGCTGCCTTTAATCAACAAATCGCGCGCCATCCTCAATTAGAATCGGTGATTATCCCGACATTAGCAGGATATGCCGGAGGAGACCTCGACGGACTGGGCGTTTCACGTGTTTTATCATCCTAGTGCTTTGTCAAGCTTAAAATTGCGGGTTGAGCGGCGCCAAATCCCCGTGGTCAAGCGATCGTAAAAGAGGTAGTATGAGGCATACAATCTCTTTTACGATCGCTTGACCGCGGGAGATTTCGCGCTAGCCCAACCCGCGATTTTAAGCTTGACAAAGCACTAGCCCGGATATTTCATGCGCTGCAAGACGCACGAAATATCCGGGCCAACTTTTGATCCGGTAGAAATTATTCATTAAAATATCTACTTTTAAAATAAAGCGAAACGTTTACAAGGCTTATGAGAACCGGAACTTCGACCAAAGGCCCGATAACTGCTGCAAATGCTGCTCCGGAGTTTATACCAAACACAGATACCGCTACCGCAATAGCTAATTCAAAATTATTGCTGGCTGCGGTAAAGGAAAGCGTCGCTGTTTTGGCATACCCGGCATTGAACTTTCTACCCAAATAAAAAGACAGTAAAAACATTGCGGCAAAATAAATAAGAAGAGGAATTGCTATCCTTACCACATCCATAGGAATACGGACAATATACTCCCCTTTTAAAGAAAACATTACAATTATTGTAAATAACAGAGCAAATAGGGTTATCGGAGAGATGCGATGAATGAACTCTTTCTCATACCATTCCTTGCTCTTCAATTTAATAAGAAAGAACCTGGTAATAATACCTGCGAAAAAAGGAATGCCCAGGTATATAAATACACTTTTTGCAATCTGTGAGATAGTGACATTGACCGCGGTCCCATGGAACCCAAACCAAGTTGGCAGGATAGTAACGAATACCCAGGCGTAAATTGAATAAAACAATACCTGGAATATGGAATTAAAAGCTACCAAACCTGCGCAATATTCACTATCTCCTTCAGCAAGATCGTTCCATACAATAACCATAGCAATACAGCGGGCAAGACCTATCATGATGAGCCCCACCATGTATTTCGGATATCCCCCTAGCAGAAGAATTGCTAAGATAAACATTAATATCGGTCCTAATATCCAGTTCTGCAAAAGAGAAATCCCAAGAATCTTATAATCGCTGAACACGTCTTTCATCTCTTCGTATTTTACTTTTGCCAAAGGTGGATACATCATCAGAATAAGACCAACAGCAATGGGAATATTTGTAGTTCCAATCTGGAATTTATCCCAAAAAGCAGCGATACCCGGATAGAAAAATCCAAACAAAACACCTATGGCCATAGCAAGAAAAATCCATAGGGTTAAAAATCTTGATAGAAATGATAATTTTTTTGTAACCTTTTCAGCCATTGCTTATTCCTTGTTCCGATTTTTATACCGATTGCGCCCTCAAAATTTGGTTTTGGGCAAAGAAAAATCCCTCTTGATTGAACGATCGCAAACCCTTAATATTAATCAATATTGAGTGGCTTGCGATCGTCCGCAAGTACGTTTTCTCTTTGCCAAAAACCAAATTTTGAGGGCGCGATCAGCATAAATAACGCCTATTTACAGAAAATAGACGATGATTTAATTAAAGAATAACACAAGGAGAAAATTATGGCCGCTTTATGGATTATTTTAGGAATTATTGTCCTCTTGATTCTTTGGGCAATCGGAATTTTTAACCATCTAATCAGACTCCGCAACCAGGTAAAAAATGCATGGGCGCAAATCGATGTCCAACTCCAAAGGCGTTATGATCTTATTCCCAACTTAGTTGAAACTGTTAAAGAATACATGAAATATGAAAAAGGCACTCTTGAGGCTGTAATTAATGCCAGAAACCAAGCTTCTCAAGCAAGACAAGAGGTTGAAAAAGGCGGAGTGCCTAAAGAAGGTTCCTTAAAAGACTTAATCGGCGCAGAAACAGCGCTCAAAGGCGCTTTAGGAAATATTTTTGCCTTAGCAGAAAACTACCCGGACTTAAAAGCGAACACTACGATGCAGAATTTGCAGGAAGAGCTAAGCTCAACAGAAAACAAAGTTGCATTTTCAAGACAGGCATATAACGACCAGGTTCTCAGCTATAATAATGCACAGCAGCAATTTCCTGCTATGCTCTTTGCCGGCTCTTTTGGACATTCGCCGGCAGACCTGTACGAAACAGAAAGCCCGGAAGCTAAACAAGCAGTCAAAGTGAAGTTCTAATGGATTTTTGGGCAGCGCAAAAACGAGCTCGCAGCAAGACAAAAATTTATCTTCTTGCATTTATTGTCATTACTCTTGGGATGGCAGTAATAATTGAGCTGATTATGCGCAATGCCTACCCGAAATATCAAGAATCCTTTCCTGTTGCAGGCCTTCTTTTCCTGGGAATTACCTTTTGTGCAGCAGGAATTCAGTATAGCATGTATCGATCTCTTGGCGGATCCTACGTTGCTGAATCTGCGGGCGCTAGAAGAGTTGATTCTAATACGACTAACCCATTGGAACGCCAGCTTCTAAATATCGTTGAAGAGATTGCAATTGCCTCCTCGCTTCCTGTCCCTTCTGTTTATATCATTCCGGCAAATCAAATTAATGCATTTGCCGCCGGATTGAAGCCGGATCAATCTGCTATTGCTATTACCGAAGGTGCTTTGAAAAAACTCAATAGAGATGAGCTCCAGGGAGTAATTGCGCATGAGTTCGGACATATTTACAACGGGGATATGACAATTAGCTTGCGACTTGCCGCTATGATAATGGGATTCTTTTTTGTCTTGTACTTTGCTCTTAGAATTTTTCAGTTTGCTTCCTTAACGAGGAGCAGGGACAATCAAAAAGGAGGCAGCCCGATAATTTTAATCGCGCTGCTCTTAATGGCTGCCGGAATGATTACCTGGTTTGCCGGATCAATTCTTAAAGCTATGGTAAGCAGGGAAAGAGAATATCTTGCGGATGCATGCTCGGTACAATTTACGCGCAGCCCGGACGGAATTGCCAACGCCTTAAGAAAAATTGCTGTGGATGAAACTTCCGATATGCCCAAGCAGGGAATGGCATATTCCCACATGTACCTGGATAACCATTCAGGTTTTTCAGCTCTTTTTGCTACGCACCCTCCATTAAAAAAGCGGATCGAAGCTATTTTGGGTAAAAAATATATGCCCGATGAATGGCCTCCAAAACCACACTAAACGGCTCCCCAATATTAATCCATATTATGAGGCTTGCGATCGCCCAATCAAGAGGGGTTTCTCTTTGCCAAAAACCAAATTTTGAGGGCGCGATCGGCATTATGCGTTTTATTTTTTAAAAAAAGCGCGTTGTAAAACATAATCCATTGAAAATTTACCCGGACCAAAACACAAAACAATTAAAGACGCAAGCAAGTAGTTAAAAGGTGTTTGGCTGATCAATCGTTGAGGATTCTCAAACACGGCAAAAACAGCTTCGCTATGCGCAAGAAAAAAAGCGGCAATCATATTCATAGCCAAAGGTATTGCGGCAAGCCTTGAAGCAAGTCCTATAGTTAAACAAATTCCCCCGACAACTTCCAGCCACGCAACAAAAGGAACTAAATATTGCGGAAAAATAATATTGAGAGAAGTAAAAAAATCAACTACAGGAGCAGGATGATTAATTTTTCCCAATCCGGCCATAAAAAATGCAATTCCCCAGTAAAGCCTCATTGCTAAAAGCAAATAAGATTTTAAAAACTCTCCAAGGTTGATAATTTTCCGGTAAAGAAAACTCATGAATGTCTCCAACGTTATCCGAATTAACAAAACCGTTAATTTAACGGTTCTTTATCCAATTTAACAAGAAAATTTTTCTTGATCGGAATTATGTAAAGCAAGTATCAGGGAAGTCATGACAGAACGACTCCCATTATTTGAAAAAAAAGGGTATCTGATTGGATTGTTTGCCTTTTTTTTCACATTTATTCTTTTTTTTGGCTATACCCGGCAGCTTCTGTGGTGTTTTATCGCCTCAGTCATTAGTGCCGGAATTGTCTGGGGCACATATCTTGTGATCAGAATGTGCTACCTTGCTTCAAGATAAAAACCGCTTGCACATTTTGACAGATTTTTATATAAAAATAATTTTTTCAAAAAATCTAGTTGATAAAAATAATTCATTTGCGTTAAAGATTAAAATTAAATTCTTTAACCAAATCTCTCGAAGGAGGTTTTTAATGACAGTCGAGACAAAATCAGCAACTAATAAAACTAGTCAGCAGGAACAACTACAGCTTCCGGCGCAGCTTCCTGATATCATAGAAAGGATTGAGCGCCTCAAAACTTTACTATTGGAAACAAGTTCATTAGAGGAAGCCCGCTCAACAGGAAGGGAACTGGTTAATGATGTAAACTTCCTCACACAAGCTTACGAAGAATTATACAATAAAGCAAAATCAGTCTCGGAAGCAACAGCCCCTTATTTCAAGAAAGTAACAAAAAAAAATAGACAAGCCTTCAATGCGATAAAAGACTTAAACCAACTCACCCAGGGAGGATTTCCCGAAATCAACAATCCAGGAATTTCTGTTTACCCTGACTTTTTACCGAAAATTCAAGACCTTTCAACAAATTTTTCTAATCTGCACAGAAATCTTAAAGATGCAATGACTCAAGCTCAAGATCCTGATAATCCTTTAAGCCAGGATCAATTAGAAGACGCTTACAATGAGTATTCCTCATTATTTTCGGAGCTATCTACAAAGCAGGAGGATATCTTTGCTCCATTAACCGAAAAAACTCAAATCCTTGATGAACATGTAGAAACAACGCGGCAGCAAAAAGCAAATACTTTGATTGCAAAAGCAGGTTGTAAATGGCTTTTAGATTACGGTGAGATCTATACCCGTGTTTATAAGCCATTGCGAAGGCTTCAAGAAGAAATAGGAGCCATTTATAATCTAAATGAGTTGATTAAAAATCAGCTTAAATCGGACAGTTATGATGATACTGATAGAATCAAGACAAAATTTGAACTTATATTTATGGGGGATCAAACAAAAACAATAGATTCTATCGAAGAAGAGATCAGGTCTCTTGCAGACAACTATTCGGAGTTTGCTGATCCAGAGAAGAAAAATACTCTATTACATCGCCTGCAGAGCAGCCCGAAGAGCACGATTGCCGACGCTAAAGAAGATATATCAAACATGCTTGCGCTTCTTCCAAGGAGTTTTGTCGACCTGCCCATACAGAATTATCGAGCCGTCATCAAAAGATTCAATGACTGCAAGAACGATGCCGGGTCTTTAACCCAAGGTGTGCGGGATGCGATTGCAAAGCTTGATTTGTCAATCAAAAATAATGGCAAAGAGCTTACGGAAATCGTTGAGTCAATCCCTCTTCATGATGAGACCATAGAAAAAGGAGTTAATGCGCACCTAATGCAGACAGTTCAGGACATGAAGACACAGAAAAAAGAAATTAAGACAATGATAGAAAATAGCTGGGAACAAATCCTAAAAAATCTCACTCTTAGAAATAAAAATCTAACATTTAACGAAATTTACAGAGTGGGGTACTGGATGTTGGATAACGGAGGAGTTCCACCGCGCGACATAACCAGCACATGGTATGGTTTGGGGTGGAAACCTTCGCTTGATTATGTAACACCCCTTGTTCTCTCTAAAAATGAAGAAAACAATGATTAGCCTGATTTCAAAAAAGCTCGGGGCAAGTCCCCGGGCTCTTTAATGGAAAAAATTCAATGGTCGCCCGGATAAAAAGGTTCTATGTGAACGGTTACATCTCGCACTGCCGGCCATTCGCATTGAATGCTTCTTCTGACAATCTGACTGATCCGATGAGCTTCATCAACCGATAAATCGGGCGAAACTTCAATATCTACATCAACATGAGCATCCGGCCCGTACAATTGAATACGAATTTTTTCCGTTTCCAATACTCCGTCTACGGAAAGAGAGGCTTTTCGCACTTTTTCAAAGAAATCATCATCGGGAACTTTATCCATCAGTTGGTGAATATTCGTCCTGGAAGCAAAAAACCCTGCAACAATCATCAATAAAGCGATCGCAATCGCCCCAAAATGATCGATTCGTATGCCCCATTCGGGAAATTTTGCTGCCAAAAGCAAGGTAAAAGCTGCAAGCAAGCTTGTCAACGCGTCCATACGGTAGTGGACGGCATCAGCTTTCAATGCAGGACAATGCTGCATATTCGCAACATAGGAAATCAAGCGGTAACATCCTTCCAGCAAAAGCGCGGCAATAAAAGGAATCATCCAAACACGCGGATCAATAACCCCTGTAGGAGTCTCGACTAACTCAAAAATTTGCTGAACAGCTGTCCCCATTCCAATTAAAATCATCAAAAGTCCCAGCTGCAATCCCGCTAAAGGTTCATAACGTCCATGACCGAACGGATGATCTTGGTCAGGAGGCCGCTCAGCAAGCTTAATAAAAAAGAGGAGCGCCAGACTTGTAATGATATCCAACGAGCTTGAGATCGCATCGAGCAAAAGCGATGCGCTTCCTAAAAAAACAACACCCAATAATTCGATAATAATAATGACAAAGCGGATCAGCACTCCCCAACGGGCTGCGCGTACCAGATGCAAACTTCTTTGCCGCCTTGCTTGAAAAACTTTTTCTGATAAAGGAATAGAGTCCGGAAATTGGGTCGTCATCGCTAAACACTTGATTTAAATAATTGATCAGCATCTGCCAATTTTTCTTTTGTGCCGATCAAAATGAGCTGATCCCCTTCTTTGATCATTGTTGTTCCATCAATATGGTAGATGGGAGCATTGTCTCTTTTTATAACAAGAACTGTCAAGCCCCATTTTTTTCTTAAACGGCACGCATTCAGCGTGCGGCCTGCAAAAGGGCTGTTTTTTTCTATAGACATTGTTTTCACGCCGGCATCTTGAAGATGATCATGCAAATCAGAAAAAATCGTGCGCTCTCCGCACAGCGGGCGTATCATTTCATATCCCTCGGTGCGCAGCCGATCCATAAGCTGCTCAAGTTTATCTGAAGAAACATCATATCTCTGCAAAACGCGAAAAAAGATCTCGACAGCCGCTCCCAGTTCATCTGGAATCACCTCATTTGCGCCAAGCTGAAACAACGCGTGCATTTCTTCCAAATATTTTGTCCTCACAATAATATACACATTTGGGTTCAATCGTCTTGAAAGTTCCACAACTCTTAATGCAGCAATTGGATCGTTGATCACAATAGCGACCACTTTCGCTTTGTGAATATTGGCATACTTCAACACCTTTTCGCGAGCGGCGTCTCCAAATGTAATCGGTTCTTCTTTTTGCCTTTCCTTTCTTACAGTTTCCGGATCCATATCGATAACGAGATAAGGAACGCCTGCTTCTTTTGCAGATCTTGCAAGATTGCGGCCGCTGAATCCAAAGCCGATAATCATGATATGATTGTCAATTTCCTTGATCGCATTTTGACTTTTAATAGCGATTCCTGTTTTCAAATGGACGGGAATCGGAAGGCGAAAAACAGACTGAGCAATCAATGGCGAGCAATTGATCAGGTAGGGAGCCGCTCCCATTGTCAAAATAGCAACTGCAATAAAGAGCTCATGCAAGTCATTTGTTCCAATGCCATATAACATCCCATATGATGCCAATACAAAAGAGAACTCCCCCACCTGGGACAGCGAAATCCCTGCAAGCACAGAAGTCCTTAAAGGAGACCCTGTAATCAGTCCAATTACCGCAACGAGAATGCTTTTAAAAAATAAAATAAGTAATGTTAATACAAGGATGCTTAAGATGTGTTCAATAAAAAAATTCACATTTAAAAGCATTCCGATTGATACAAAAAAGAAACTGGTAAAAATATCTTGAAACGGAAGAAAGTCCCCTATAACATGTTGGCTGTATTCTGATTCAGAAATAATTAAACCCGCAAGAAAAGCCCCAAGCGCCAATGATAATCCAATACTGGAAGCGATCCACGCCACCCCAAAGCAGATGACAAAAACGGTAAGAAGAAATAATTCCCGGCTTCTTGTCTTAGCAACATAAAATAGCAAGGTAGGAACAAACTGAACCGCGCTAACGAATATAAGGCCTAAGATAATACCCCCTTTTACTAAAAGCCAAAGCAGGTTCAGATCTAAATTTTCTCCGCCCGGACCTAATATAGGGGTAAAAATCATCATAGGAATCACAATAATATCTTGAAAAATCAAGATTCCCAAAACTAAACGTCCATGAGGAGAATTTGTTTCCGCCCTTTCTTGTAAAATGCGAAGCACAATCGCCGTTGAACTAAGAGAAATAATAAAGCCTAGAAAAATCGACTCTCCTAAAGGTCTTCCCAACAGCCTGCCTACCAACACCCCAAGAACTGTAGTCAAAAGGACTTGAAGAGGACCTGCAATTAAAAATGCCTTCAAATGGTTCGATATTTTTTTAATTGAAAATTCTAAGCCGACGGTAAAAAGAAGAACGACAATTCCAATTTCTGCAAGAACTTTTACCTCATTGGCAGCTTCTACAAGACCGAATCCCTGCGGTCCGCAGATAATTCCTGTAATCAAAAAACCGACAAGGGAAGGAATTTTCAGCCGATGGCAAGCCAGTAAAACAACAATCGACAACCCAAAAATAACAACAATATCGCGCAGTATTGGAATTTCCATAGCTTTCTTTTAAACTTTTTGCAAGTAAAATTAAAGCGCTTATGCTACAATTAATTCCCATTATGGCGCATCATATTATTGGAATGATTCCGGCTCGATTCGGCAGTTCTCGATTTCCGGGAAAACCGCTCTCCTTAATTTCCGGAAAAAGTTTGATTCAAAGGACTTACGAAAACAGCCTAAAATGCCGGTTGTTGGACCAGGTAATTGTGGCAACCGATGATGCGCGCATTTTCAATCATGTCAAGGAATTCGGCGGCCGGGCCGTGATGACCTCTGCTTGCTGCAAGACCGGAACAGAGCGTATTGCAGAAGCGATACACAAGAACTTTTCCAAGGTTGAAATTGTTGTCAATATACAAGGCGATGAACCGATCATTGAAACTCAAGTCATTGAAAGCGTAATTAAAACGCTGGAAGATGATCCTGTCGCCGTCATGTCTACGGCGGTTGTTCCCATTCGATCAAAAGACGAAGCGCTTGACAGATCTGTCAATAAGTGCGTGATGGACGTGGACGGAAATGCGCTATATTTCAGCCGTTCTCTGATCCCTTCCGGGCATGCAGGCAGTTGGGATCCGAATATTAATTATTACAAACACTTAGGAATTTACGGGTATCGCAGAGATTTTCTTTTCCACTATTCCGAACTTTCGCCTACTCCTTTGCAGCTTGCAGAAGACCTTGAACAGCTTAAAGTTTTAGAGCATGGATTTAGAATCAAGGTTTCAGTTGTCGAGAGCCGGTCGATCGGTGTTGATACCCCTGATGACATAAAAAAAATAGAACGGATGATATGAAGACAAAATACATTTTTTTTACCGGGGGCGTCTGCTCCTCTTTAGGAAAAGGATTAACCGCCGCTTCCACGGCTTTGCTTCTTGAAAAAAAAGGTTTGCGTGTAGCCATGCTCAAGCTCGACCCGTATTTAAACGTAGACCCCGGAACGATGAATCCCTTTCAACACGGAGAGGTTTATGTGACCGACGACGGTGCGGAAACAGACCTTGATCTCGGCCATTACTACCGGTACTGCAACTCCCCTCTTTCAAAAGCATCGAATGCAACTTCCGGTCAAATCTATAATTCAGTGATTAGGCGGGAGCGGCGAGGAGACTATCTCGGCAATACTGTTCAAGTGATCCCGCATATTACCGATGAAATCAAGCGCCGCATTGTTGAATGCGCAAATCAAGAAGAAAATATTGATGTATTAATTGTAGAAATCGGAGGAACCGTCGGCGATATCGAATCGCTGCCCTTTGTAGAAGCCATTCGACAATTCCACAACGAAAATGAAAATCACTGCATCAATATCCATCTGACTTATGTTCCATACATTAAAGCTGCCGGAGAAGTCAAAACCAAGCCGACGCAGCATTCTGTACAAAGTCTGCGTCAAATCGGACTGTATCCCGACATCATTCTTTGCCGCTCCGAAATGACTCTTCCTGAGAGCGTAAAAGAAAAAATCAGTCTATTTTGCAACGTCAACCGCAAAGCAGTCATCGAAGAAGTCGATGTCCAGCACAGCATTTATGAAGTTCCTCTTGACCTTCAAAAACAAGGTCTGGATAGCATGATTATGGAGATGATGCATCTTGAAGACAAACCGATTGACTTAAGCGAATGGAAGGCGATTGTCGAAACGATCAAAAACCCGAAGGAAAAAATCACTGTTGGCATTGTTGGAAAGTATGTCAAGCATCAAGATGCCTATAAATCTGTTTTTGAAGCATTGGATCATGGCGCGCTTGCCTTAGGCTGCGCGCTTGAGATCAAACGATTTGAGGCGGATAAAATCCTGCAAAAACACTCTATTGAAGAAAGCATTGGAGGGTGTGACGGGTATTTAATCCCGGGAGGTTTTGGCGAAAGAGGGTGGGAAGGAAAAATTCAGGCTGCCAAGTATTGCCGAGAGAATCAAATCCCTTATTTTGGAATCTGTTTAGGCATGCAGGTGATGTCTGTAGAATTTGCCCGCAATGCAGCAAAGATAGAGGATGCCAACTCAACGGAAGTCGACCCCGGGTCAACCGGGCCTGTCATCTCGTTATTAAGCGAGCAGCAGAAGCTCCTGGATATGGGAGGCACAATGCGTCTTGGCGCACAAGACTGCATCATCAAAAAAGGCTCTAAAGCCCATGAAATTTACCGGTCCGAACGCATTTCCGAAAGGCATCGGCATCGATACGAATTTAACAACAAATACAAAGAGGAAGTGGAAAAAGCCGGTTTAACGATTTCCGGAGAACACGCCTCTACAGGGCTTTGTGAAATTGTTGAACTTCAAAACCACCCCTGGATGATTGGAGTGCAATTCCATCCCGAATTCAAATCCAAGCCAACTCATCCCCACCCTCTTTTCAAATCATTTGTCGAAGCAATGATTCAACACAAAGGTCGATAAATGGCTTCAAGAATTCTCGGAATCGATTATGGAATGAAACGGATAGGGCTGGCTCTATCCGATGAAACACACTTAATTGCAACGCCTCTTGAAACCTTTCAAGCATCACATAAGCTTGAACAAACAGTTTCTGATCTAATTGATTTCCTTCAATCGCATCAAAAAAACAACAAGTATGAGCTCAAAGAAATTATTGTGGGTTATCCCCTAAAAATGAGCGGAAATATGAGTTTTATTACAGATGAAGTGAACCTTTTTGTCGAGCTGCTTGTAAAAAATCTGGACATTCCGGTGATCAAATGGGATGAGCGGCTGACAAGCGTACAGGCGGAACGCGCTTTAAGGGAAAGTTCTATTAGCCGTAAAAAACGCACAAAGAAGCTTGATCAAATCTGCGCTGTCATAATTTTACAAAACTACCTGGACTCAAAGAATTTAATCGTATGAAATATTGACAAAGAGCCTGTTTAAAATCTAAGGTTTTGCTGATTTTGAACAGGCTCTAATGAAATCAGAGCGTATTTCGCATACGAAAACCGAGAACTGCCGCCGCTTAAAATCGAGAGTATTGTCAAAAAACAATATTTTAACAGGTTCTAAGCCCCTCTTTTTTGAGATAGACCCATTAAAATTGGCTGTCCATACTCTTCAGTTAATTCCCTTTTTCCATTTTTTGACACCTTTATAATTGCAACCTCTTTGCCATCAACTATTATACTCCTGGGAAGATAAGGCATCGGGTGCATATTTTTTTCGAAAGGATTTAAACGAGATTTTAAAGATTTTTTATCATGGTGCCACTTAAGCCCGGGCATTCCCGTACTTCTTGCTGTAATGAGAAGCCCTACAGTTACAAGTTCTCTAAAGATATTATTTTGGAACCGGATTATATCTTCCTCTAAATCGAGATCCTGCAATTCGCCGCGATCCATTTTTTTTACATTCGATTCAAAATTCGTGATAAATTCTCTCAATGCTTCAATGCTTTTGCCATTTTTCATCTCTTGTTGAAGGGCGTTTTGCATAGCTCTTGCAAATCCGGTGCGGTCCAGACCGCTTTTACAATTAATTTCTGTCACACATCCCAAAGACTGATCAAGCAGTAATTCAAGCCCTAACTTTTGAGCTGTGGATAGTTTAGGATATCCTAGCTCTTTTCTAACTCCGGTTTGTTCAGCAAGGATTTGCGTGTAAAGCTTAAGGGTTGTTTTCTGGTTGGCATCAAGATGCTTAGAAAGTGGATCTTGAAACGCTTTAGCATACCTTGCTAGCGAGCGCATATCATTTTTAAGCTGTTTTTCCTGGCTAGCAAGTGTCTTTTTAAGCTCTTTATACTTGGCTTTATCATCTTTCCCCATCCCGCCAATCAAATTTTTTTTAAGCTGTTGAATTTCTTTGCTAGTGTCAATTAATTTTTTTTGAAGCGATTCGACTTCGTTTTCGTCTTCTTCTGATAATTCATTAAATTTCATTTGCGTGTCCGCCAGCTCGTTGGTTAAGCTAGTGTATTTCTCATCCTCTAAAACCCCGTGTTCAAGTTCAAAAATCTGCACTGATGTGGCATCTATTGCTTTTCTTTGCTCAGAAATTTTGGCTAGTTGGCTATTAAAAAAACTAATATCAGTTCCCTGTAATGTGATACCTTGATATTTAAGCATGCCCACTGGTATATTTTTCTTGTTATCAAGATCAAGATCTTTAGAGAGCCAAGTTGCCTGGGCGGCAAGACCTGACATATTATTATTTTTGGATTTTTGAGTTTCTCCCGGAACACTGGTAAAGCCGTTAAAACAACGGTTAGTATGCGCCACAACGGGCCCATCTCCAATGCTATCGATTGCTTTTTGGAGATTATTAATCTTCTTTTCTGTCTTCTCTTGTATCTCTTGTAAACCTATAACGTCTTCAAACTTGTCAGTAGCATCGTTTAATTCTTTCTCTATATCTGTCTGCATATTTGATTTAAATTCTTCAAGTTTTGAAGAAAGCTTGCTATTAATATAGCTTGCCATTTGATGCTGGTTTTGAATCAGTTTTTTTTCACTTCCAAAAGCATTTAACTGGTGCATTGTGATGCGAATCTTTGGCGGCTGTGCATTGTCTGGACGATCAGCAATTGCATGCCCAACAGCTTCCATAAATTCATTCGCTTTATCAATCGTATCAATCACGCCGCAAGAAATTGTTATGTGGCCTGTGTCCGAGTAGTGTACATAAATATTATTCAAATCTCCTGACGTTCCAGCAGCGCGTTCAGCTGTTGTGCAAACGGCATTTTCAGTAGTTTTCAGCTCACCGGTTTTGTTGCTAGTAATTCTTAACGCTTTCCAAGAGTTGCCGTCTCCCGAAGGAATTTCTTTAAATTCTCCCTTTTCAGCAATTCCCGATTGGACATAGGTTTGGCACATAACCTTCTTATTGATTGACTTTTTTAATTTAAATCTATTTTTAGCATCGCTAACAAACTTGCTATCCACAACAAGCGGACCATCATGATTTGGATCTTTCATATTTTCAAGGTTAGTTCCAAGAAACTCTTTGCATAAAGTTTGATCTGCCCGTTTTTGACCATCAATTTTTTTATTATATGATTGTTCTGCACTCTCAATTTTTTCTTTTTTTCCTAAAATAGTTAAAACTAATCTTATAATTTTTCCTATTATGTTGTATTTTTTTAAAATTAATGGTTTGGGAATTTTCTTAACTTTTCCTCCAGATATTGCATTGGCTAGTTTTGTTGTTTCAGCACCGTTTTCTGCGTACTCAGTTATGTTCTCAAATATTTTTTCCGATAATTTTTTTGTTGTTTCATTAGTTCCCTGCTGCGTAGTTTCTTGAGATTTAGTGCCAGTCTCTGTTGAACCATAATTTAGAATTCCTGTCTCCTGAAAATGTTTCATCTCATGAGTTATACTCATAATAAAAACCTCTGTTTTATTAACAATTATTATTATACAACATAATTTAATAAAATTTCAAAAATTTAATTTAAATTAACTAATTAGAAATAAATTATTTTTTATAAATCAATAAAAAAGATAGATTCAAGCATTTATACCGCTCGTATTTCAAAATTCGGGATTTTGAGAGCGCGGCCAGTATAACCCAATAATTATGAACATAAAAAATCTGAAACGACTTGATTGAATAACGCAGGATTTTCAACAAAAGAAAAATGCCCGCCTCCTTCCTCCTCTTCGAAAATCTTCAGTTTTGATTTCGGGATCTGCCGGCTGATCCACAATTGCGACTGCCAGGGAGTTAAACTTGCTTTTCCTCCAATAACCAGGGCCGGCACCCTAATTCTCGGGATAAGGTCTCGCCAATCGTGATTAAGGTTTTCTTTATACAGAAGAGCCGCAGCTTCCGGTTCAATATCAAAACACCTTTTGATAAATTTTTTACTGCTTTTGTTGCAGCTTTTGTGGTCATGGCATCCACGATTTGGTTTCTTATTGCCTCAAAATCACCCAAAATCATTTGATTGATAAGGTCATAGTTTTTAATAGGATCATATGCAGCCCCGAAAAGCTAACATTCTTCTTTAGACCATAAAGGATTCGCCGTTAAAACAGGCGCCTCGTCAACTAAAATGATCCGCTCTACCCGCTCTCTTGCAAACAGGTCCAAAAAACTATAAATAACAGAACTTCCCAGCGAATGACCCAAAAGCGTCAATCGTCTGAGCTGCATCGCGTCGACGACCTCTTTTAAATCGTGTGCCAGTCGAGATAATCGAAGTCCATGCGCAACCCGTTCTGAATTTCCGTGAGCGCGCATATCTACAGCAATCACTTGAAAACTTTGGGAAAAATAATCGATTTGAGACTTGAAAATTTTGCTTGAAAAACCGCCTCCTGCCAAAAAAATGATAGGCGGGCCCTCTCCTTTTTCTTCAACATGGATCCCAGTTCCATCATTTACGGTTATATACATGCAAATCCTTTTATACATTAGATCACGCTCTCAAAGTTCTGTTTTTGGCCAAAATCCCAAATTTTGAGAGCACGATCGGTATATCCATCCTCATTTATGAAAATTGGATTGGCGCGATATAGGTTGTCAGATAGGCCGCTGAAAATAGTATAAAAAAAGTCAATAATATCCAAAATATCTGCACGCCCATGGACGAGATCCCATCTGATGGCGCCCATGATTTGCCATTGCTGAACCGGCAGGGCGTATTGTCATACATCCGTGTTTGATTTTTCTTTTTACAAGCCAGTAGTTAATCGGATAGGCAGTAAAACCGCCGGCAATAGTTGCTATCCCCATCACAAACCAAAAATAAGGTTTCCAGGGATTGTCGCCTTCCGGAAGAAAATGCATAAGAATAACCATTACAGGAATCATCCCAAGCATAACCATATTCATCGAAACTGTTTCAACAAAAAATGTTTTTCTAACGGCTAGCGCATAATCGCCTTGAAACATCCCAACCATCATGAGCGCCTGAAAAATAAAGAGCCCTACAATAAATGCTGACAGATATTCAATGATAAGGTCGACTCCGTTAGGAAAGCCAAAATGATACACAATGACTGCGGAAATAATAATTCCTGTCGCATCTCCGGCAAGACAATGCATTTCAGAATTTACACCCTGCTTCCAATCCATCTTTGTCGACTCCTCATGAGACATTCCCTTTTGCGCTCTGCAGCTGAACCAATAGGCTAAAAATCCAATAATCCCTGCATATGCCGTTACTAAAATCCATGCCAGCTTTTGCACCCATGAGACAGGATTGCTCGTTAAATTGTGCCAAATGACATAAATGAGAGAGAGTATCAGTGTAAAAAACCAAATAAAAATGAGTGTATCAAGCATTGAAAAGTTTGCCTCCAATATACCGATCATGTTTCAAAATTTCATCATCCTTTTATACCGGCCGCGCCCTCAAAATCCCGAATTTTGAGGGTGCGGCCGGCATACTCACCAAGATATGCGGTAATGATCCAGACTCCGATCTAATTCAAATGCTGCGCTAATTAAAGCCAAGTGCGTAAAAGCTTGAGGAAAGTTGCCCAGCTGCCTGCCGTCAATCGACAGCTCTTCTGCATACAGCCCCAAATGATTTGCATAACTGAGCATCTTTTCAAATAAAAACCTGGCTTGATAAACATCTCCTGAACGCGAGAGGCACTCTACATACCAAAACGAACACATATTAAACGTTCCTTCCCTCCCCTTGAGGCCGTCAGAAGCTGCCGCTTCCGTTCTATATCTAAATACAAGAGAATCTTCTACCAGATGCTCTTTCGTCATTTTCAACGTTGACAGCCATTGAGGATCCACCGGGCTGATATAGCGGATCATCGGCATTAATAAATTGGAAGCATCCAGCGTAGAGCCGTTTTTTTGCTGAACAAATGTTTGAGATTTTGAGTTCCAGAAATTCTTTACAATATCATCGTGAATTTGATTTCTGACTTTATGCCAACTTTCCAAAGGCGCAGAGAGGGACCGTTTATTGGCCAGCCTAATGGCGCGGTCCACTGCCACCCAACACATGACACGGGAATATAAAAATTCGTGCTGCCCTCCCCGCACTTCCCAAATTCCTTCATCTTTTCGCTTCCAATTTTTTGAGACCCAATCAATAAGCTGCTTGAGGCTTTCCCATAAAGAAAACGAGATCCCTTTGCCGAATTTATCATAGAGGTAAACCGAGTCCATCAACTCGCCGTAAATATCCAACTGAAGCTGCCGATAGGCTCCATTTCCTATTCTGACCGGATAAGAGCCGGAATATCCCTCAAAATGCGTCAGCTTCTCCTCAGTTAAAGTTTTCCTGCCATCCAACCCATACATAATCTGCAGCGGGACATCCTTATTCATATCAGCACAGCGGTCTTCAATCCACTTCATAAAAACTTCCGCTTCTTCCACAAAACCAAGCCTCATCAATCCATACAAAGTGAAAGATGCATCGCGAATCCATGTATAGCGATAGTCCCAGTTTCTTTCGCCGCCGAGTTCTTCAGGCAGTCCAAAAGTTGGAGCTGCGACAATGGAGCCATATTTTCTCGAAGTAAGAAGCTTTAACGTAAGAGCTGAACGATCGACCATTTCCTCCCATCTTCCCTTATACGTCGAGCGGCTAATCCAGCGCTGCCAATAATTGATTGTATCTTTAAAGCTTCTAACAGAATAGGAAGGATCGGATGAAGGAGATGGTTTTCCCTCTTCTATCATTTCCAAAACAAAAGTCGCCGTTTTCCCTTGCGTTAGAGTAAATTCTGTTTCGATATCTCCTTGATGCACGTTTAATGGAAATTCAGATTTTAATCGAAATCCTGCAACTTGATCATTGTCCGGAATGAAAGCGACTTGATTTTTGTCCTGTTGTATTTTATGCGAGCATCTTGCGTAATCAAACCTGGGGCTGCATTCGATTTTAAACTTAATTGTTCCGCGTACAGCTTTTGCCCTGCGGATCAAGGTGTGGCGCTCTTTTGCCTCATCAATGACCATGTAATCGGAAACTTCGCTTATCCCTTCAGAACAAAGCGCTCGAGTCAATAAAATATTAGATCCGGGAATATACATCTGCTTTTTGATCACATCTTCAATCATTGGGGCGATTTGAAACACCCCCTTTTTGATAATCAAGAAGGGATGCAAAAACAGACGGCGAGTCGAAATAGGGAAAGCACATATAATCAATGGAACCATCAATGCCGACAAGAGCGACGGTATCAAGATCCCCTATAATTCCATAATCTTCAATACGCTTATAATGCATAATCACTCTCTCATAGCGCATGCAATGCGGCTTCATAGTCAGGTTCGTCGGTGATTTCAGGAACAAGCTCCCGATATAAAACAGTATTGTCCTCGCCGAGAACAAAAACAGCTCTGGCGCACAGTCCTTTTAAGGGGCTGTCGGCAATCCTGATCCCATAATCATCAGGAAAGCTGCTTCTAAATGCCGAAAGGGTCATGGCATTTTCCAAACCTTCGCTTTTGCAAAAGCGCGCAGCGGCGAAAGGAAGGTCCATACTGATGTTAAGAACAGATAGATTTGGAATTGAACGCCCCTTTTTTGTTCAAAAGAATGGACAGACGCAGCGCAGACTGAAGTGTCTAAACTCACGTAAACATTGAGAAGCTTTTTTTGACTTCCTAAAGAATTCAGCGAGACCGGATTTAAATTCTGATCCACAAGTTCAAAATCGGCAGCTTTTGAACCGGCTTCCGGCAGCGAGCCGTCTACATGAACTTTGCCGCCTTTAAACGAAACTTCTTGCATATTGAACCCCCTGCAATTTTTTTACTCTATTGCTACCCTAAGGCATTATAAAAAAAATTACCATAAAAATAGAGATTTTGCGCTTGAAGAACCCTACCGCTCGCGCCCTTAAAATCCCAAATTTTGAGGGTTCAAGCGGGCATATGCCGCTCACTATTTAAAATTCGGGATTTTAGCTTTGAGAAAACTCGCGTGCAAGCGATCGCAAGCCGCTATTCTTTTTATTTCCGAGTCGTCAAATTGAATCGACAATTATTTCTCAGACCCATAATTTCTATTGCAGCTTTCCGGGAAAATAGAGAGGTCAATCTTTAAAGAAATTTTTGTTCTACAATGTTGAGGCGTTGGAAAATAGATAAACAAAATCCGGCATGTGCACAGCCTATGAACGATCTTACAGCAAAATTTCTCGCAAACTTAATTCCAAATAACTCAAGCGGTGAAGTGATGATCGCTAATGCCAGGCTAGTAACGGAATCAATAAGAAAACCCAAACTTAATCCAACCAAGGCTGCTCCCAAAACTACTCTTCTTCCAATTCCAGGGGCATTGTCTCTCCACTTAACAATTTTTTTAAATCCTTTTTCTACTGGATTAAATCCTTCATAAAATTTTATGCTTTTACAAACATTATCCATACATGTCGTCATATCAGCAATTCCCACTGAGTGATTTTTTAGAGGTAATTTAAAATTAGGTTTCGTAAACTTGTGAGGCATTAAAAACCTTTACCTTCTTTATCTCGCGATGACGTTATCTTTCCGCAAACACCTCAGTGCCCCAGGTCTTATCAATACAATTTACAAAGAGTTTGTTAAAATCCCAGACGAAGCTACTTTTAAGCGTAAGCCGTCCATCACTCTATCTGATCACTTAATGTCAGGACTTGCTATCTTTGGACTGAAATGCCCTTCTCTTCTTGACTTTGAAAGACAAAAAGAAGAAACACCTACAGAAAACAATCTCAGGGATCTTTATCATGTTAACCGAGCGCCTAGCGACACCTATCTCAGAAAACGCCTTGATGCGGTGTCCCCTAGCCACCTCCGCTCTGCCTTCAAAAAACTGTTTGCTGTTTTCCAACGGGGAAAAGGTCTTGAAGAGTATGAGTTTTTGGACGGTCATGTGCTGCTATCCGGAGATGGTACAGGGCAGTTTCACTCTAACAAAATCAGTTGCCCTTCCTGCTGCCAAAAACAATCCCGTGATGGAACCGTCTCCTACTACCATCAAATGTTTGGAGTGTGTATGGTGCATCCCCAAAAAAAGAACGTCATTCCTTTTTGCCCAGAGCCTATCCTTAAAAAAGATGGATCAGAGAAAAATGACTGCGAACGCAGTGCCTGCAAGCGGTTTTTAAAGCATTTTCGCCGAGAGCACCCCCATCTTAAAGCTATTTTTTTGGCCGATGGTTTATCTTCTAACGCACCTAACATTGAGATGCTTAAAGAAAGCAACCTGCGTTTTATTCTCATCGCCAAACCCGGAGATCACCGCCATCTTTTTGAGCAATTAGAGGAAAGCGAACAGACCGTTTATCACGAAATTAATACCGAAGACGATTGTTATCATCAGTTTCGTTTTTTAAATAGCACGTCTCTAAACAAGTCCCGTGCAGATCTCAAAGTGAATCTGCTAGAGTACCGCTGTACAAACAAGAATGGGAAAGAAATTAACTTTTCTTGGATTACAGATTTTAAGTTAAAAGAATCCAATGTGTTACAAATCGCTCAAGCTGGGAGGGCAAGATGGAAAGTAGAAAATGAAACCTTCAATACGCTGAAAAATCTGGGATACAATTTCGAACATAACTACGGGCATGGCAAGCAGAATCTGTCCACTATTTTTTGCCTCTTGATGATGTTGGCGTTTTTAGTCGATCAGATCCAAGAGGCCTGCTGCACAGTCTTTCAGGACTGCAAAAAAAGAAAGGGTACATACCGGCGTCTTTGGGAAGCAATGCGCGCCTTGTTTCAAGAGGTGGTAGTCGGGAATTGGAAGAATTTATACGCTCTCATACTGAAAAAGAAGACATTGATAATGGATACTTCCTAAGAGCTAACTGTATTCCAGATCATTCAGCGTATTTCCAAAAGTATCCCCATACTCTCAAATAATCCCTGATCATAGGACTCAAGAAAGGTCTATGGAGACTCTTGCGTCCAAAAATAATCTGAAAATTGATTAGTCACAAACTCTACTCTATTCGCTGTTCAGTGGGAATTGCTGTCGTCATATCATCTTCTTGTGTTTGTTGTGTTTAAAAAAATATCATAATAAATGTTTGTTTAATATTTTTATTTGTTTTCAAATTTTTATTATAAATAATTATAGTCTTCAAACGTATTATCAATTTTTCAAATCGGGATTTTGAAACCTCGACTTTGCAAAATTTTTGAACTCACCCGCGCTGGAGTTTGCCCCTACGAGCATCTTCGTCCAAAAATTTTGCAAAGTCGAGCTTCAATCCTGCTTCGAATTTTAACATGCAAACGTTAAGATTCGATAAACTTGATATTAATGTTTAGAAACCGGTGATTTTTTGATTTATGAGAAGTATTTGGCGAGAATTTTGATTGATTCCAAAGACATTTCAACTTTGTTTATCGCGTCATTACCGCATTGCGCTTACAGCTAAGCTGTATTGCCTTGACTATTAACCCTATATTAATTAATCTGACCTATTACTTTTGACACAATCCGGAATTTGTAAAATTTTTGGATGAAAATGCGCAAAGGGACAAAATTCCGCGCAGGTGAATTTCGAAAAATGGGTATCATTTATCTTCCTTCAAAGTTCATCCGCCCTGAAAAAGCCCCTCTAACACGTGTAAATTCAAAAATTTTATAAAGCCGAGAAAATTCTAATCAGGAGAAAAGGATGTCAGCATCAATTAAAGTTGGCATTAGCGATATCGCTATTTATCTGCCTCGTCTTAAAATCGAACTTGAGGCAATCATCAAAAAACGAGCCAATGAAGCTGACGGAAAAACATTAGAAAAAATTTTAAAACGGACAATTGAAAAAACCGGCCTCTTTTCTATGCATTTTCCCGAAATTTGGGAAGACTCCGTCACCATGGCAGCTCAAGCTGCATTAAAATTAATCAACAGAAAACAACTTAACCTTAAATCTCTGCGCTATCTTGTATCCGGCACAGAAACTGCAGTCGATCACTCAAAACCGCTGGCTTCTTACGTAATGGGCATCTTGAAGAAAGCCGGTATTTCTATTCCCCAAGCGATCTCCTCATTCCAGACGCAGCATGCTTGCGCGGGCGGCACTGTCGCGCTTATGGCCGTTTCCGCTCTTTTGGGATTTGCAAATATACCGGGCGAATCGGGTATTGTCCTTTGTTCGGATATCGCGCGCTACGGAAAATGCACTTCAGCTGAAATGACCCAAGGAGCCGGTGCAATTGCTATGGTTGCGGAAACCAATCCTCAACTTCTGGAAATTGATCTTCGAACAGCCGGCTATAGTTCTAAAGATGTCGATGACTTTTTTCGCCCCCTGGGTTCTGTAGTTGCAAAAGTCAAAGGAGGGTTTTCCATCCGCTGCTATATGGAAGCAATGGATTCCGCTCTTGTCGACTTATCTTCCCGTTTAAATAAAACTCCAGAGGAAATCCTGACAGCAAGCGACATGTATGCGCTCCATGTCCCCTATCCGAAACTTCCAACCGATACCATTAAATTCCTGCTCAATAAATACACCAAACTCGGAGACTTTGATATTGATCAACTGCTTTGCGAAAAAGGATTTTACGAAATGACATCTCCTGCATCCAAAAGCGGCAATATCTATACAGGTTCTATGTTTATGTCTCTTGCTTTTCTTCTTAAAAACCGCTTTGAATCTCTTGGTAATGAGATTGTTGGAAAGAAAATTCTTATGGGATCGTACGGATCGGGAAACACAACGGTTTTTATGCAGGCAACAGTGGCCCCTAACGCGCCAAAAGTGATCAAAAATTGGGATTTGGATGATATTTGGAAGCATCAGCCTTCAACAATTGATGACTATGAAGCATGGATCTCTTCCGGCGACAAAACACCAAAACAATATGCAGACGGTCTGGAGTCTAAAACGTTTCTCTATCAATCCGAATACGTTTTTCCTAGATCGGATTCGAGAGGACGGCTATCGTGAATATGACTACACAGAATAACATCCCCAACCGCAAACAGAGCCATCTCAATACCTGTATGAGTCGGCCTGTAGAAGGGAGCGGCTCTGCATTTTTTGAAGAAGTGATGTTCATTCACAAATCCCTTCCCGAACTTAATCTTTCCGAAATTGATCCCTCCGCTCGGTTTCTAGGAAAAACAATCAGCTTTCCCCTCTTTATTTCTTGCATGACAGGCGGCTCTGAACAAGGAAAACATGCAAACAGAGAACTTGCCAAAGCTGCGCAAACTCTTAATATTCCCCTTGGTCTTGGCTCGATCCGCGTTCTCTTTTCCCATCCAAACCGCGTTGAAGATTTTCAACTGCGCACCCTGGCTCCTGATGTGCCGATTTTAGCGAATTTGGGAGGGGCGCAGCTTTTAAAAATCTCTCCAATAGAGATCGAAGAAAAGTTGAAGGTCCTTGAAGCCGATGCATTAGTCATCCATCTAAATCCCGGGCAAGAGCTCTTTCAAGAAAATGGCGATCGAAATTTTAAAGGAATTCTGCCGTCAATCGGCCATCTCATTGAAAAACTTTCTTATCCTGTCATTGTAAAAGAAACAGGTTTTGGCATCAGCCCGCGCGAAGTCAAATCCCTTATTGACTTAGGCGCCTATTATGTCGATCTTGCAGGAGCAGGCGGGACAAATTGGATTTCAGTTGAAATGCATTCCCGCAAAGACGATGATTTTTCCGGAAGCGCATTTACGGATTGGGGCACTCCGACTGCCGTCTTGCTTGAGGCTGTTAAGTCTTTTAAAGGGAAAATTTTAAGTTCAGGAGGATTGCGCTCGGGAATGGACCTGGCAAAATCAATTGCGCTTGGCGCTGTAGCCGGCGGCATGGCTCTTCCCTTTATTCAGGCGGCAATCGACGGCGGGGAAGAAGAGTGCGTTGTTCTTGGAAAAACGGTAGAAAAAGTCTTAAAATCCACAATGTTTCTTACCGGTTCTAAAACCATAAAAGAGCTGCAAAACCAGCCGTTGATTAAATCCACTGAATTCAATCATTTTGCAAAGCAATTAACAGACCTTGAGTTAACGTCATGATTCCTCCTTCCTTCCGCAAACTTCCCCCTTCGCAAAGGAGGCAAGCGCTTAAAGCGCACTTAAACTTAGAAGAAGAGGAGATAAACTCGCTTGCAAACACTTGTGATTTATCCGTTTTGGCCGATGTTCTTGTAGAATCGTCTGTTGGGACATTTCCCGTTCCTTTAGGAATTGCCACAGGGTTTCTGATTGACCATCGTTTGCGATTTTTTCCTATGGCAACAGAAGAGCCTTCGGTCATTGCGGGAGCGAGCTATGCAGCGAGGATTGTCAAAGCCGGGGGCGGCTTTAAAACATGGGCTGACGACCCGATCATGACCGCTCAAGTTTTTATGAAGGGCGTGGAGCCTGATAAAACAAGGCTTATTGCTGCGCAAGAAGCTCAAATTAAAAAAATTGTCAATGAGCTAATTCCCGGCATGGTGAAACGAGGAGGCGGATACCGAGGTCTTTCCGTTGACTGCATCGATCGCACGACAATTATTTCCATTGATGTTGATGTTAGAGATGCCATGGGAGCCAATGTGATCAATACAGTTGCAGAAGGATTAAAAGATTTCCTTACTTCTCTATGCGGCGGCCGTATCCTTATGGCAATCCTTACCAATGCTTCATCAAAACGCATGGCCGGAGCCTCTTTTAAAGTTCCTGCCAAACATTTTCGCAAAGGGAATCTTTCCGGCGAAGAAGCGTGCATGCGGATCGTAGAAGCATTTGAAGCGGCAGCTTCATATCCCCAAAGAGCTGTTACACATAACAAAGGGATAATGAACGGCATTACAGCGCTTGCGCTCGCTACAGGAAACGATACAAGAGTGTCGAGTCTGCAGCGCATTTTTATGCGCAGCGCACAGGACAATATCAACCATTATCGCATTATGCTTATGAAGATCAATGTCTTATCGGCACCATAGCTCTTCCGTTAGCTTTAGGAAGCATTGGAGGCGCAACCAGCCATTGGCCGGCCAGCCGGACAACTCTTAAGATTCTTCAAAATCCGAGTTCTCAAGAACTTAACCGCTATGCCGCAGCTCTCGGCCTTGCGCAAAACTTAGCTGCACTATTTGCATTAGTCACCGAAGGGATACAAAACGGCCATATGAAACTCCACTCAGCCCGGATAGCTTATGAGTCGGGTGCAAGAGGCGGATCCGTAAGAGAGATTGCCAAGACATTATGGGAAGAAAAAAAACAGAAAATAAAAACAACTGTATCATGAATTCTGCGACAGCAACGGCTTCCCCTTCTCTTGCATTGATTAAATATTGGGGAAAAAGCGACACTGAAAAAAACCTGCCTGCAACATCGTCGCTTGCGATCACCTTAGAAGGCTTGGAAACCACGACAACTGTGGAGCGCTCAAATTCCGATCAGGTTTTTATCAACCGCATCGAAGCCGATCCTAAGCGTTATGCTTCTTTTTTTGAACACTTTAGACAATCTACAAATACCAATGCCTTTTTTTTAGCGCACAGCACTGCCAATTTCCCCATTTCTGCAGGAGTAGCCAGCTCTTCATCAGGTTTTGCCGCCTTGGCATATGGCCTGGCGCTTCTTACAGACCCCTCTACCCCGCTGCAAAAAATTTCAGAATATGCACGAATAGGTTCAGCATCCGCGGCGAGATCTATTTACGGAGGATTTACAATTTTAAAGAAAGACGGCTCCCATGCACAACCTCTTAACATAGAGTGGCCGGAGCTTCGCATTGTCATTGCAATTGTATCGGATAAACAAAAGCCGGTTTCTTCACGTAAAGCAATGGAGCTTTCACGAACAACGTCTCCCTTTTATTCAAAATGGCTGGAGGAGTCGGAATCGCATTTCTCTCAAAGCGTGGAAGCTGCCGCCAAAAAAGACCTCAAGAAGCTCGGGCCCTTAATACGGCAAAGTTATTTATCAATGTTTTCAACGATGTTTACAAGCTCTCCTCCAACATTTTACTGGCTGCCTCAAAGCATTTCATTAATCCGCACTTGCGAGGAACTACGTCAAAAGGGAGTGGAAGTATGGGAAACCATGGATGCCGGACCGCAAGTGAAAATGATTTGCCTTGAAAACGATCTTAAAAAGTTAATGAAAACATTGCATGAGAAGTTTCCCCGGTTGACTTTTATCGTATCAAAGCCGGGGGAGCTCCCAAACGATGAGAATTATTGTCCCGGGAAACCTTCTTTTATTCGGTGAATATGCAGTCGCCTGCCCGGAAGGTCTTGGCATTGCTGTCGCGACTAAGGAAAAATTAACCGTCAATATCACTCCATCGGCTCAATTCAAACTCACAGGACGTTATGGACATCATGAATATGAATGGATCCAAGGAAGCGGCAATTATCCTTCTCCTCTTTTAGAATACATTTTGAAACAATTAAATACCTTTCCTAATCAGCATATCCATATCGATTCATCAGAGTTCTACTATCCTGATGGAACTAAAAAAGGCTTCGGGTCAAGCGCTGCCGCAACTGTCGGCCTGGCATATGCGCTTAAATACGAAGAACTCTTTTCAAAGGAGGAGCTGATTAAGCTCGCGCTTAGGCTGCATCAATCTTTTCAAAAAGGAAAAGGAAGCGGTTATGATATCTTTACCTCGGTGCATGGAGGAGCCGGACTTTTTACAAAAAAGCCGTTTCCTTCCTGGAAACCCTTAAATCAAGACCTCTACAGCAACTTTTATCTCATCAGAGGAAATGGTTCTTGCAATACACAGTCTTCTCTGCAGGAGCTTGAAAATTTCGCTTTGAAAAATCCCGCTGAACTGAGAAAGTTTCTATCTGTTTCTAATAGACTGGTTGGCAAGCTTGCAACGTCTTTGCGCTTATTCAGCTTAGCTGCAAAACTGAATATCCGGATGAATACCCGTCTATCGCAAAATCTGTCTTGGAAATCTTCTTCGATTAAAGCGCTTGGCGCCGGGGGAGAAATAGGAATCACTCTGGATCCATCCCTTTCTTTGCATCCTCTTCAAATTTCATCGCAGGGAGTTCAATGCCTGTCCTAGCTTCCGCTCCTTTAAAGCTTCTTCTCTTTGGAGAGCATGCCGCAGTGTATGGATATCCGGCCCTTGGCATCCCTTTGCCTTGGAAGATCGCAGTTTCTGTCGCGCAGGCCAAGTCTTTTACCTGGGATGTAGAAAAAAAATATCAACAACAGCTCAATATTTTCACTTCAAAAATTTACCAAGTTTTTCCTGAGTTAGGCTGTCAACCGCTCTGTATCCGGATTAATGCAGAAGCTCCCATTGGAATAGGCTTCGGATCATCCGGTGCGCTTTGCACAGCGATAACGCGTGCAATTTTCCGGCTTATGCATAGGAGCGCAAATAACCAAGAAGTCTGGCAAAGAGCCCATCTTCTAGAAGCTCATTTTCACAAAAAACCTTCAGGAGTCGATACAGGTCTTGCTGTATGGGAGAGGTGCGGATACTTTGCAAATCAAAAAATGGGGCTGCCATCGTTTAAATCCCTCCCCAGTTTTTCTACACCTTTAATTGTAGGTGCATTGCCTCGATCAAAAAATACAGGAGAACTGATTTCCGATCTTCACAACCGCCTAAAAGAAAATCCGTCTTTAAGGTCGTCTCTGTCCGAGCTGGGAAATATCTCTGAGGAGGCGCAAAACAGCCTTGAAGACCCGTTTTTATTCGGTTTGCTTGCAAACCAAGCTCAGCAACATTTATCAATGCTGAATTTATCAACGCCGGAACTTGATTTTCTGTTAGAAAATGCAATCGGGTTAGGAGCTATAGGAGGAAAACTCAGCGGCGCCGGAGGCGGGGGCGCTTTTTATATCGTATGCTCAAACGATAAAAACGCAATTGACATCGCTCATGCATTGGAAGGCTTAGTCGAATATTCAAAAAAACCTGTGGTTATACCGGTCGTGTTTCAAAATTAGGTTTTTGGCAAAGAAAAGCTCTCGTGATTGAACGATCGCAAGCCGCTCAATATTGATTAATATTAAGCGGCTTGCGATCGTTCAATCACGAAAGCTTTTTCTTTGCCAAAAACCTAATTTTGAATCATGAGCGGTATAAATATTTATACAAAAATAAACCTTCTACTCAATAGTAACAAAAATAAACATTTAATTAAAATTAATATAAAAATTTATTTATATAAGGCTAAAGTAGAAATTTATTTATAAACAAATAAAATCTCCAAATATTTAAGTTTCAACTATAATTTTTTCTTCAATAAAGAAGAGATCTAGATGACAGCACTGATTCAAAGGTATAGCGACCCCCGTTTGTATGGGAAAAGAAAATCGTACAGTTCCTTCAGAGGTTGTTGTTGGCGGTATGAAATTACCACATTTAACACCGTGTTCACTACCTGCCGATAAAAAGTACCATGGAACAAATGAAGCTGCTGCAATTGGTATGGAGAGGCAAACTCCAGTGCAGATGAACTTCGAAGGATGGGTATATTTACCCTTCTTGAGAAATTCATTTAGCTGGAGGAAGTCTCTCTGTGCAGGTGAGTTCAAAAATTTTGCAAAGTCAAGTAAAACAAATATGTAGGAAAAAGGAGATGCTACATAAGCCGGCATAAAGAAGACCGTTGGCAAGTTTTTGCTATCCTTAGCTAAAAATAAGATGCCCAAAGGCCGTTCCAAACAAAGAAACGTAAAAAGTTCTACACGAAACCGAATTTGGAAATATGATATAGCACATCAGTGTTCTGACTTGGCTGAATGAGACCCCTACCAAGCAAGCACAACTAAAGCACCCTGTCAATCACCCAGCGCAAATCGAAATATTTACTCCTTCATTGACTTGCGGATTTTATCCAGAAATTCCTTTCCGTAGGCATTTTCCATATTTTCTATAATTTTATCTTTAGCTGCCTGATTTATCATCTTAGGGTCCTCCTCGTGTGTAGACATCACAAGAACGCCTAAAGCTATTTTTCTTTCAAATTCACCGCGAATGCGTAAGATAACCTGCCTATCGCTTGTCCCCTCCCTACCTCGAGGAATTATAATACGATCGCCTTCTTTTTTTCCAATTAGCCACTCTATATGGATTGCATAGCCTTTTATACATCTCTTGTAACCATGATTGATCCAATCTTCACTTTCTGGATTACATAGATGGACAAATGCAAATGGTCCTTCCCGGTATCCTTTTTCATATGTTACTCGATTAGGTAAAGGTATCATGGGACGGAAAAAAGAGGCGCTTGTTATATTAGTCACTTGCACATCTCCTTTTAGGGTGCATCGGGCTTCACCAAGGATTTGCTTCAAGGTTTCCGCCTGTTGAGTAGTAAGATTAGCTGCTATGTTGTCAACATCAATTTGTGAGATAAGGCGGTTTTCGACTTCTTCGATCGTGACGCTATCATTATAATCGTCATCGTCATCTATTACGTCATCTATTATATTTGGATTTATATTGTATTCCGCTAATGCCTCAACTAAATCTAAGCAGCAATCGTTCTGTAGAGCATCAAATTCAGCCGCCAAGTCTGGTTTTTTGTCGATGTTTTCTAAAATTGCTTGCCACTTCTCAACATCGAACTTAAATTTACTATAATCCTTAGTTATTTTCTCTGGCAGCCCGATTAGGCTCTCTTTGTTTTCAGTAATTCTTTTAATCTCATCGTTTAGAAGCATTGCAAATTCAATCATTTGAGCAATTGTTTCTTTTGCCGGAGACACTCTATTTCCCATCGAACTTTTGACTTGCTGATTTAATTGCTCGCTCGTAAGAGCAACGTTCTTTAGGTCTTCAGAATCACTCAAATGAGATAGAATAAGCTGGTGGGCATTCTCTGGAATCCCTAAATAGCTGCTTTCTTGGCGATTATGAGCCTTAGCATCACGTTTTGCCTGACGCACCTCTTCTTCAGAAGGTTTTATCGGTTTAGAAGCATTAAACAAATTATTAGTTTTTTTTACGGAATTTTGGTAAGTTCTCGACCTTTCTACAGGTTTTATCGGTTTAGAAGCATTAAACAAATTATTAGTTTTTTTTACGGAATTTTGGTAAGTTCTCGACCTTTCTACAGGTTTGATATGCGTTATACTAAATTTTTCTGTTAAAGCCCTAAAAACAGCAACACCAAGAATAAATGGGAAACCAAATATCGGAATGGTTACAAGTGTTACAAGTATTGCCAACCCTGTTACGGCTCCCGTTACTGCTTTTTGCCAATGTTTCAAATTTCCAAACCGTTCTATTGCATGATGTTCAGTAGAGATCGGATTGAAATAAGAAAAAAATGATGATGGACTCATAATATTCTCTCTTCTTTTATTAAAGTATCTTATTTTTAATTTAACCATCGTAATAGATTTATTGTTTTATTATCAACTCGAATTTGCAATATTGTTAAACCAAATTTGAAATTTCTACTTTGGAGAAAACCGGAAATTTCTACTTTGGCCTTACATGGCCTTACATCCTTACAAATACATTGACATATATCTAATTTTCAATCATAACTATTTCTTCAATTAAAGGGGGAAATCTCGATGGCAGCACCGATTCAAAGATATAGCGATCCTCGCTTGTATGGGACGACTTTAGTAAAGCCTTTTAATGCATCCTATCAATGGATAAGGACTGTTGCCAATCCCTTACACACAAAATGCAGCATAATTACTGAATGCGCTGTCAGAACATTAAAGGTAATTACAGGTATTTTAGCGCTAGCCATTACTGCCCTTCCTGCTTTGACTGGTCGTTTAATTCAAATCATTCACTACCATGCAATATCAAAAGAAAATCGTGCCGCCCCTTCAGAGGTTGTTGTTGGTGGTATGAAATTACCACATTTAACCCCGTGTTCACTACCTGCCGATAAAAAATACCATGGAACAAATGAAGCTGCAGCAATTGGTATTTTACGATGGGGATTTAATCCCGCAAAAGCTGGTTCCGGCGCTAAAATAGCACAAGCTGTTTATGTTTCTGCCAGTAATACTGTCTCTACTTCTTATGGTGAAGATCAACTAATTGTTTCAATTGATCTCAGAGAAGAGGAAATCGCCTATTTAAGTGATGATGATCTTGAGGAATTTACTAAAAATAAAGACTTCTCAGATAAAAAGGTCATGGCTGCAGTTAGAGAATTATTTTACCAAAATGGTTATCGCGCAATTAAATACGATCTTGATCATTATGGTTTAGAAGAAGGCTGGGCTATTTACGATCCTTCTTGTATTTCCATTAAAGAAATAAGGCCAAGTCCATTTGCCGCTCCAATAATGGTGCCCAATTCATAGTAAAGAAAACGCAAATGTTCACGCAGGGCAGCAGTTATTGATATTGCCCGCGTTCTCAAAATCTCAAATTTTGAAGACGAGAGCGGTATAATGCAATTATTGCCCTGTGGTGGATGAAAGTCGATTGTATTGAATTTGCCATACCTGTTAAATTACTTCTGTCGTTCAAAGCCGGGAAGACTCTCCGTGTAAAGCTATACCGACTGCGCCCTCAAAATCCCGAATTTTGAGAATGCAAGCGGTATAACCCGGTACAGATATCGCAGCAAAAGACTCGCCGGTCGCGGGATCCCGGTTAATTCAGAACCACCTTCCTTGAAGAAGGCGATGACGTCAAAGACACCCGCCAACTTTAGCGTAGAGCCGCCAAATTAAGAACTATCTAAAAATCGGAAGATAATCATGAGAATTGAACAAGATATTAAGTTAGATTTTGTGGATGTATTGATTAAACCTAAACGATCCACTTTGCGAACAAGAAAAGAAGTCGATATTGAACGGTCTTTTATCTTTCGCTGGTCCAAAAAATCCTGGTCAGGCATTCCAATCATAGCATCCAACATGGACACGGTAGGAACTCTTTCCATGGCGTCCGTGTTAGGCAAAATGAAATTGTTAACTGCCGTCCATAAATTTACAAAGCCGGACCAGTGGTCGGATCCTTCCCTTCCACTCCCTTATATGATGGCCACTACAGGAATTAACGATGATGAATCTAAAAACACCTTTGAAACAGTCCTGGAAAAGTATTCTGCAATCGATTGGATCTGTATTGATATTGCCAACGGATACACTGAACGATTTGTTGAATTTATCGAGCAGATGCGCAAAAAGTATCCAAATAAAATCATTATAGCAGGAAACGTCGTTACAGCAGAAATGACCGAGCAGCTCATCTTAGCCGGAGCAGATATAGTGAAAGTAGGAATTGGCCCGGGAAGCGTCTGCACGACAAGACGAATGACCGGTGTAGGATATCCTCAATTATCAGCTATTATTGAGTGCGCAGATGCCGCACACGGAATCGGAGGGCATATCATCTCTGACGGCGGCTGCATTGTTCCCGGAGATATCCCTAAGGCATTTGGCGCAGGGGCTGATTTTGTAATGCTCGGAGGAATGCTCGCAGGTCATGATGAATGCGAAGGAACCGTCATAGAATCCAATGGCAAGCAGTTTATGCAGTTTTACGGGATGTCAAGCTCAACTGCTATGAAAAAGCATTTTGGAAGCGTTGAAGATTACCGAGCCAGCGAAGGGAAAACTGTTTATGTCTCTTATCGCGGAAAAGTTAAAAATACCATTGCAGAGCTTCTGGGCGGACTGCGTTCAGCATGCACATATGCAGGTGCAAAGCGTTTAAAAGACCTCCCCAAATGTACAACATTTATTCATGTAAACCGGCAGCTCAATGAAACATTTAAAGAAAATCACGAGTATGAAGTGATTGACAGCAGCCGTTAACCCGAACTTTGCTAAGAACTTGCTCTAAATATACCGATCGTGTTTCAAAATTCTGGATTTTAGCAAAGAGAAAACCTAATTTTGAAACACGAGCGGTATTTAAGCATCGGGGCGGGCTTAATTAATTTATCAGGAAGAGGTGTTTAAGCCTTTCTTGATAAATTTAAACAAATGAAACACAAAGACTCAAAAACGCAGAGTATATTTTTCTCCTTTGTGTCTTTGAGTCTTTGTGTTTAAAATTATTTTTTAATATTTAAGTTACCACGCATATCAATAAATTTTGCAAAGTCGAATATATGTCTTGACTATAACAAACACACGCTGAAATAGCGATTCGCCCATAGTGTTATTGACATAAAAGAAAATCATCGTAGACAATTTGATCATGAATATTCCTAAGAGACTTGTAGTCATCGCATTGCCACTCACCTTTGCAATGAATTTGTTAACAGCCGGCAACCCAAAAACACTCTATAATAGTCTGGACCCTTTTTCGATCCCGCAGCATCTTGCATTTTACGAACTATACCCGGATTCAAAAGAGGGCAGAATTGCCCTCAATCATGCATGGGACCTACTTTCTAAAGGAAAAAAAAAGAGCGGAGATCTACCTATTCACTCAATCTCGTCGGACACGCTGAATGCGCTGATCGGACTTGTGAATAAACCCGTTAATCAACCCGCCCCTATTTTAGACAACGCGCAACAGCAGCTGATTGAATCTCTTGCAAACCACCTTCCAAACCGTATGTTAAAAGGGTACTACGCCAAAAATGAGCAAGAAATCATTAATCTGCCTCCGGAGGAAATAGATCTTGCACATAGTCTATTTCTTACACAAATGGGAACCGATAACCAACAGGTAATAAGAAGTTATGAGGCGATGATCGACCTCATGGCGCTTCAAATTTTGACTAAAGTCTCTTTAGAATCAACACCTATTGAAAAAATTGAAGCGATAAACACATTTATTTTCCATGAAATGGGATTTAGATTCCCGCCCCACTCTTTATACGCTAAAGATATTGATCACTACACATTTTTACCTTCCGTATTGGATTCGCGGCATGGTGTATGTTTAGGTGTTTCGATTCTCTATTTAAGCATCGCTCAACGATTGAATTTATCTCTTGAGTCTGTCATTCCTCCGGGGCATATTTACATCCGATGGAAAAATGGCGGCTATGAAAGAAATATAGAGACAACAGCAAGAGGCGTGCATCTATCCTCTGATGAATATTTAAGTATTGAAACAATAGAACTTGAAACCAAAAACATCAAAGAAGTGATCGGTCTTGCCCATATTAACCAGGCTTCAGTTTATCTAAGCGAACAAAATTATGAAAAAGCTCTTGAAAGTTATCTTCGAGCCAAACCTTATTTACCCGCCTATCTTCAACTGAATGAGCTGCTCGCTTTTGCTTATATTTTAACCGGAGAAGAACAAAAGGGGCGTGAAATACTTGAAAAAACCAAAGGAGTCGTTCCTCGGTTCTCTGTAGTAAGCAACACAATGGTTGAAGATTATTTGAACGGAGATACCGGACCGGACGCAATTAAAACCATCTTCTTAAGAGTGGATGAAGACAGAAGCTTCTATTTTGAAAAAAAAAGCAGCTCTGGAGAAAGATCTTCAAAATTATCCAAAATTCCGCGACGGCTGGCTGGCATTGGCCGCTACGCGGCTCCAGCTCCACCGGGAAAAAGAAGCTTTAGAAGCTTTAAAAACTTTTCATCGACTTGATCCCGGGCACCCTTCCGTAGAATATTATTTAGCGGCAATATTTGCCCAACGTATTGAGTATCAAAATGCTTGGAAACATTTATTAAACTGTCAAAATCTGCTTCAAAAATATCAACACCGACCCAAAGCGCTAAACGAACTGAGAAAACAATTAAAATTACACTTTCCCATTAAAACCTCTATAGAATATGAAAATCCCGGCTGGACTTAAACTTGTTATTATTGATAACATTCAATGCAAAGAGGTTCCGAGGAATAAAACATGGTGAAAAGTATCGTGTCCTGCACCAGGAAAATCCATTTTTGCGCCGGCCACCGAGTAATGGGGCATCAAAACAAGTGTGCTACGCCTCACGGGCATAACTACAATGTTTTAATTACAGCCCAGGCTGAAGGCCTGGATGAAATAGGAGTATCATTGATTTTTCTATGCTTAAAGAAAAGATCGGCGGCTGGATCGACAAATATTGGGATCATACTTTTTTGGTATTTGAAAAAGATGTGGAATTGGTTTCTGCTTTAAACAACATTCCTTCTCATAAACCCCCTTTTATCTGTCCATTTAATCCCACTGCAGAAAATATGGCAGACTACCTGCTGAATGTTGTATCCCCCGCAACTCTTGAAGGAACTCTTGTTCAGGCGACCAAAGTCGTGATTCAAGAAACAGAAAATTGTTGGGCTGAAGCGAGCCTATACCGCCCGCGTCCCCAAAATTTTGTTTCTGACAAAGGGAAAGCCTTGTAATTAAGCGATTGTTGAAGTCTTTTAGCCAACGGAGAAAAAATGGTAAGAATCTATACTAGAAGCGGAGATAAAGGAGAAACATCGCTTTTCTCCGGTGAAAGAGTTCCTAAAAACGACCCTTTGATAGAGGCTCTCGGAAGCATTGATGAATGCAACAGCGCTATTGGAGTTGGCATTGCTCATTTGCCGCCGGACAAAAAATTTAGCCAAACGAAAGAGCAGCTCATCACCATTCAGCATGCATTATTTGATCTTGGAGCCGCGATTGCAACACCTCGAACTCGCGCTGAAAGGGATAAAATTGACAAAACGCGGTTTGATGAAGAAGAAATTTCTCTTCTTGAACAATGGATAGATGAAATGGACGCCGGCCTTCCCAAGCTTAATCATTTTATCTTGCCCGGAGGCCATCCATGCGGGGCAATGCTCCACCTAGCGCGAAGTTTTTGCCGGCGGGCTGAGAGACTTGTTATTCCACTCAAACAAAACGAAGATGTTTCCGATAAAATTATCTGTTATTTGAATCGATTGTCGGATTACTTATTTATAGCATCCAGATGGGTAAACCATCTGACTGATATTCCTGAAACACGCTGGGAGCAGCATCTAGCTGTTAAAGAGCGTTAATCTCGTATAAATTAGGGAGTGAGATCATGGCACAAAACTTTACAGATGCAGTCGCTAATGTCATTCAAGAAGCGTTTGCAAACGCTCAAAGCCGCAATAATCCGGAGGTTACCGAAAATCACCTTCTTTTAGCGTTTCTAGATGATCCAAAAGGATATTTTCAATCCGTATTGAACAACCTGAATACTCATCCCTTTCACTTGCAGACGCAGGTTCAAGACTTTTTACAACGCTTGCCTGCATTTGAGGGCTCAAGCGCGCAGCCTCCTCAAGCTGCAAGAAATTTACAAGGACGCATTACAGATGCCGGACAAATTGCCAAACAATGGAATGACTCTTATACCAGCAGTGATCATTTCCTGCTTTCCTACTGGAAAAATGGAGGAGAGCCGTTTGCCGCCTGGAAGTCTCAAACAGGAATTTCGCTTCAACAATTAGAAGACCACATCAAAAAAATGCGGGGCAATCGCCATATTGATTCCCCTGCTGCAGAGCAAAGTCTTCAAGCATTGGATAAATATTGCCGTAATTTAACAAAGCTTGCAAAAAACGGAAAAATGGACCCCGTCATTGGTCGCGACGAAGAGATTCGTCGCACCATGCAGGTTCTTAGCCGCCGTACGAAAAACAACCCTATGTTAATCGGAGAGCCGGGAGTTGGAAAAACGGCCATTGCCGAAGGAATGGCTCTTCGTATCATTCAAGGCGATGTTCCCGACTCTCTAAAAGATAAGCAAATTTATGCTCTCGATATGGGATCGCTTGTCGCAGGCACAAAGTATCGAGGCGAATTTGAAGAAAGGCTCAAAGGAATCCTTGAGGAAGTGGAATCGAATGAAGGTCAAGTGATCCTATTTATCGATGAAGCGCACACTCTCATTGGCGCCGGCGCCGTGGAAGGCTCAATGGATGCGGCCAACTTATTAAAACCGGCTCTTGCAAGGGGCGCTCTGCATTGCATCGGCGCGACAACTCTAAACGAATACCAAAAGCACATTGAAAAAGATCAAGCTTTGGAAAGACGTTTTCAACCTGTAATGGTTGCTGAACCGTCTTTGGAAGATTCAATCGCCATTCTCAGAGGATTGAAAGAGCGGTATGAAATTTTTCATGGGGTGCGGATAACAGAATCCGCTCTTCATGCAGCCGTATTTCTCTCTTACCGCTATATTACTGACAGAAGACTGCCTGATAAAGCTATCGATCTCATCGATGAGGCCGCAAGCATGATCCGCATGCAGATCGGCAGCAGGCCTCTACCTATTGACACCAAGGAGAGAGAGCTTGCCAAACTGATTGTTGAACAAGAAGAAGTGAGAAGGGAGAACCCTGAAAATCCTATGATTCAAAAGCTTGAAGAAAAAATCGCTTCTCTGAAAGAGGAACTGGGCTCGCTTAAAGAACAATGGGAAGAAGAAAAAAAATTGATTGACGACTTAAAACAAAAGAAAAATGAACTAGAAAGGATCCGGTTTCAAGAGGAGGATTTGGAACGAAAAGCCGACTACCAAAAAGTTGCAGAGTTCCGATATCAAAAAATCCCCGCACTTCAAAAAGAGATCGAAAAAGACCAGGAAAGGCTTAATGCAAAATCAAATCGCCTGCTTCAAGAAGAAGTCGATGAAAACTTAATTGCTCAAATTGTTTCCAAATGGACAGGCATTCCCGTAAGCAAAATGATGGAAGGCGAAGCGGAAAAACTCCTTCATTTAGAAAATGAAATCGCTAAACGGGTCGTTGGTCAAGAAATGGGTGTCACAGCGGTTTGTGAAGCGATTAGACGATCTAGATCAGGACTAAGCGATCCCAATCGTCCCATGGGCGCATTTTTATTTTTAGGACCCACAGGGGTCGGAAAAACAGAATTAGCTAAAGCTCTTGCGCAGCAGCTCTTTGATCAAGAAGATGCCATGATTCGTTTAGATATGTCTGAATATATGGAAAAGCATACCGTTTCCAAATTGATCGGCTCCCCTCCCGGGTATGTCGGTTATGAAGAAGGAGGACAATTAACCGAGTCGCTGCGCCGCCGTCCTTATGCAGTCGTTTTATTAGACGAGGTTGAAAAGGCCCACCACGATGTTTTTAACATTCTTTTGCAAATATTTGATGATGGACGATTGACTGATAGTAAAGGACGTGTCGTCAATTGTAAAAATGCATTATTCATCATGACTTCAAACTTAGGCTCCGACCTTCTTTTGCAGCAAACGGAAAAAAATTCTACTTCATTAACTAAAGAGTATATTCTCAAACTTCTCGAACCTGTCATACGTACTCATTTCCGCCCTGAATTTATTAACAGATTAGATGAGATCCTGCCATTCCTGCCTCTTCAGCAAAAGGATATGAAACAGATTGTCAATATTCAACTTGAATATCTGACAAAGAGAATGAAAGACAGGGATTGCGAATTGACTTGGACAGATCATGTCACAAATTACTTGGCAGAAAAAGGTTACGACCCTGCGTTTGGAGCAAGACCGCTTAAGCGCCTTATCCAGCATGAGGTGATCAACAAATTGTCAACTGCAATTCTGAAAGGTGAAATTCCCTCCAACTCTGAGGTCCGTTTAATTTTGGATGGGGAAAACATTGCTTTTGAGGTGATAGCTGCCGCAGAAGTTTTTTAAATGCCTATCATGATTTTAATTAAAAATTTCACTTTTATACAACTTGCTCCCTCAAAATTTGGTTTTTGGCAAAGATAAATCTCTCTTGACTGGACGATCGCAAGCCGCTTAATATTAATCAATATTGAGTGGTTTGCGATCGTCCACAAGCGAGTTTTCTCAAAGCCAAAATCCCGAATTTTGAGGAGGGCGGCTTAGGCATTGTATAAATTTGAACGGAATATCAGAAAATGCTAGAATAAAATTAATTTTAATAATAAAGGAGCTTACCATGGAATCACCCGCCAGGGAAACGTCGCAAAGTTATTCAGACAATGAAATCAAACTATCCGAAAAGCTTGAGTTTTTACTAGCCGACCATTTCGCGTTATACGTGAAAACTTTGAACTGCCATTGGAATATTGTAGACCCCGGGTTTTATTCCCTGCATAAAATGTTTGAAGAACAATATCTCGATCTCGCAAATCAAAATGATTTGCTTGCCGAGAGAATCCGACAGTTGGACAGCAAAATCAATGCTTCAATACGCGAATTTTCAAATAAAATCTCCATTAAAGAAATCGGAAATAATCTCACTTCCGATCAAATGTTGGATTCGTTAATTGTGTCCTATGTAAAGCACATTGCGAATATTAAAAGTGCAATCAACCAGTCTGAAGCAGAAAATGATGTTGTCACCTTAGACCTATTGACTGAGATCGGACGGTCTCTAGAAAAGACGCTTTGGATGTTAAAAAGTCACCAATAACTATACCTCGCGCTCTCAAAATTTGGTTTTGGCAAAGAGAAATCTCTTATAATTAAGCGATCGCAAGACAAAATCCTAAATTTTGGAATACGAGCAGTATAGATAAAAAAAGCCGGAGACAGACTCAAGACAAGAGTCTTGATCCTTAAGGCTGCTACATTCCTGTCCTGACCTGGTTCGGATTGACCCTTTTTTTAAGCTCCCCGGCATAAAATGTATCTGCATTATAGAATATTTGTACGATTAATGAAAAGAAGGAATTCTGAAGGACAGGTGCACCCGCGAAATAAATTCATTTAGGGTCTTACAAGAGACCAAAATAGGACAAAAATTACATGCTTAGTATTCGGCCAACAGATTTCAATCATGATGGGAAGTGCAGGAGGAAATACCTCGAAGCATTAAAAAAGGCTGATCAAGGCAGTTATGAGCCGCTTATTTTCTATATGTTGAAATACGGGGCTAAGAACCTGTTTAAAATCTCTGAAAAAGTGCTTTTTGCGCCTTTCCCTTTGTTTTTGCAACCTTTAAAACTTCTCTACTTTTCCAAGTATGCACAAGTTTTAAAGGTTGCAAAAACAAGGCAAAATTCGCTAAAAATCACAATTTTCAGAGATTTTAAACAGATTCTAGAAACCAAAGAAAACAATATACATCATTTATTTTAATTAGTTGCAATATTGAAACGGGAGACATGGGACTGTCTTCGAACTTTTCCATGGGGAGAATTTGGTGATGTCTTGGGGGAATTACCTCCTTTTGCAATATAATTTTTTTGATAAACATTCTATAAGTAGAGTTGTCTAAGAAATTTATAACCATCAACAATCTCGATATCCTGTTCGACATGCTCCCGTTTCAATTCTTTAACTATCTGAATTGATGGAAGCTTATATTTTTCATGAAAATAAGAAATACCTGCACTCACATGATGGTTGGCATATTTCACTTCAATAATTCTTTCAATTTCACCATCTTTAACTAAGGCAAAATCAACTTCTTTTTGATCCTTTGTGCGCAGATAGCAAAGTGAGTAATTTTCAGCTTGGTAATCGATCTTTCCAAGAACGTGCTTAAACAAACACCCTCCAACAAAATTTTCAAACTTATTTCCATTATCTCCTTTAACCAAACCTGTATCAAAAAAGTAAATTTTTGGCTCTTTAAGAAGGCTTCTCGCAATATTATTTGAAAAAGGTACAACTCGAAAAACAACGTATAATGCCTCTAAAATTGAAATGTATTTTTTTACTGTATTAGGTGAAATAGAAATATCTTCGGCAATAGAGCTATAAGAAATCGGTGAACCCACTCGCTCTCTTAACAAATCAAAAACTAGTCTTATTGCTTTTAAATTGTGAATATTTTCGAAATCGAGAACATCTATTCGAAGCAAGCTATCAACATATTGTAGACGCCACCTTTTCGCATCAATGGGATCATCGAATAAAAATGGTTCTGGAAAACCTCCTCTTTCGAGAAATCTATCCAAATTAACCTCTTCACCGATTCTTCTTAATTCGGCAGGAGAAAGAGGCATCAGTCTATGAAGAAAATATCTGCCTGCAAGAGAATCTCCGACCTGGTTAAACACCTCAAGTCTGCGCACTACCTGTCACAAGAATTTTCTGATGCGGAAGTTTTGTATCATAAACACCTTTAAGGTATGTTTTCCAATTCGGCATTTTATGAATTTCATCAAGAATAATAAGCTCGTTAGAGGGCAGCCAAGATTCCTCTTCAATGATCTTTCTATCTCCTGTGCTATCATAATTAAGGTAAATCGTTGAATCAAATTCTTCTCCAATTTCTTTAGCCAAGGTTGTTTTCCCTGCTTGCCGTGGTCCAGCAAGTAAAACCATTTTCTTTTGCAAATCAGCTAAGATTACAGCTTTCTGATATCTTTTCATATTGACTATTATGCACTGAAATGCAAAATAGTCAAGACTATTCAGCATTTTAATGCAAAATAGTCAGTTTAAGAAGATAGAATTAACACTTTCTTTAACTTAATACTCTAACTACAAATATATTATGGTTAAAACCTGAAATTTTAAAAATCTTATCTCTGAATTTTCTTCAAGACGGGTTCATTTTACGCTTACAGAGCATCGACATGTTTTAGATCGAAGAATTGACGAAAGGTCTGTTATGGCAACAGGAGTGGAAGCCTGACTAAAACAAGAAATAATGAAAAAGTAACTGCAAATTAGCAATTTACAACTGATGATGCAAGAATAAAGTTACGTAGGCTTTACCCTAAAATTTAATCTTAACAATGTACTAGTGTCTAATTGCATAAATTCATATACATTGGGCTGCGTCAAAGCCCCGGAGTTCGTCGATCGCAAAAGAGGTTGTATTGTCTCATACTACCCCTTTTGCGATCGGCGATCTGCGGGAGCTTTGACGCAGCCCAATGTATATGAATTTATGCAATTAGACACTAGTTTGCCTGATGAACCAAAATCCTTCACGCAATTTCCCAGGAGAAAGTAAAGAGGTTAATTATTTAAAAACTTTGGTTTATAGCATTGTTGTATTGGCCAAAGATACTCTCTACGGCATAGGCAAATTGTACTAGAGATCTTAAAGCAAACTTACTTGCCAATTTAATTTCAAATAACTCAAGCAGCGAAGTGATGATTGCCAGTGCCAGGCTGGTAACCGAATCAATAAGAAAACACAAACTTGCTCCAATTTAGGTTTGCTCCACAAACCACTTTTCTCTCAATTCCGCGTTTTGTCGTTTCTCCACACACGAATTTTATCCATTCCACTTTCCACAGGATTAAATTCGTCTATACCTCATTTATAAAGATTATTCGTAATTATAGTCATATATCAACTATTTTTCTCGCAACTTCTCAAAAAGTTAACTTGATCTGTTCTATCTACTTGGCAGAACCCATTTGAGCCAAGCCCGAGATTGTCCGAGATCTATAT
>CAVVNU010000021.1:0-91708 GCA_963749725.1 Waddliaceae bacterium | reverse complement strand
AGTATTCCCCCGGTTTAACTGCAATTATTTCAAAAGAACATACGCGCAACTCTCTTTTTGAAAGCTTATATAATCGAAGCTGTTATGCCACTACAGGCAAAAGAATCATTTTAGGGATTTATGTTGCCGGCATTCCCATGGGAAGCGAGGTGAATACTGTTGAAAAACCCGGTTTGATTTATAATCGGCATCTTTCCGGCTATGTTGCGGGTACAACTAAACTAGAATCTATAGAAATCATCAGAAATGGGGATATACTCACTAAATTTGAACCAAACGATTATCATTACCATTATACTTATGACGACATGAGTCCCCTAAGTGAAATTTGTATAGATAATAAGGATAAAACCTCTCCTTTTATTTTTTATTATTTAAGAGTCAAACAAGAAGATGGGCATATCGCTTGGAGTTCTCCTATTTGGGTAGACTTGCTTAAAGATCAACAAGGAAAAAAAGGAAAGGCTAAGACAGGAGTAAATTAACAAATTATCGTATCGCCAATAGACACCTAGTAAATTATTTAGTATAATAAAGTTGAGCAAGGAGAAAAAATTATGTCAACTCTGCTGGCCGTAATAGGTGTAACTTTTATTATCATAGTCATCTGTATTTTTATGTTGGGGATAGGATTGTTTGTTACAGGAAAAACAAAACTGCGTTTGGGAATGTGCGGCAAGGTTCCAACACAGAAAAAGAGTAAATCTAATAAATGCGGTAATGAAATGACCTGTCCTTTATGTGGAAATAAAGATGAATCAGACATACCAAAAGAATCAACCTGAAAGTATTCAACACATGTTTGGAAGCATTGCTGATCAGTATGATCGAACTAATGCAATACTTTCCTTTAATTTGCATAAAAAATGGAATCAAAAATTGATTGAAACCATTTGTACGAAGGAATGTCCTAAGAAATACTTGGATTTGTGCTCGGGCACAGGCGAAATAGCGTTTAATTTACTTGAAAAAGCAGGTCGCCCTGTCGAGGCATTTCTTTTAGATTTTTGTAAAGAAATGCTCGATTGCGCAAAAGAAAAACACAGAAAAATTGAAAATGCTATAGAGCATCAAGTCCGGTTTTTGCATGCAGACGCTCAAGATATTCCTCTTCCTAGCGAAAGTATTGATATTGTTACGATTGCTTATGGTATTAGAAACGTCAAATCTCCGGAAGCCTGCATACAAGACGTTTACCGTGTATTGAAACCCGGGGGTAGATTTGCTATTCTTGAGCTAACAAAGCCCTCTAACCTATTTTTTCGCTTAGGGCACAAGATTTATCTCCGCACGCTGCTTCCTCTTATTGGAAAAGTAACCGCTTCAAATCAAATGGCTTATCAATATCTTTCAAACAGCATTCATTCCTTTATTTCTCCGAAAGACCTTGAACAGCTACTGCAAGATGCCGGATTTATTCACTCTTCGATTACATCTCTAACATTTGGCTCAGCAACTATTATCACAGCATACAAACCTAAGAATTAGCTTTAGAACTTGTTTAAAATCTCTGAAAAAGTGTTTTTTGCGCCTTTCCCTTTGTTTTTGCAACCTTTAAAACTTCTCTACTTTTCTAAGTATGCGCAAGTTTTAAAGGTTGCAAAAACAAGGTAAAATTCGCTAAAAATCACAATTTTCTAAGATTTTAAACAGATTCTTAGACCGGTAAGCGACCTCAAAATGTGGTTTTTGACAAAGACACATTACTTATTTTTAAAATTTGATTTTTTATATTATTCAATTTTTTATATTTGATTTATAAAACCTTAATAACTACAATAGATGGGTTATATTTCTTAAAAGACAACATGTTATGAACTTCAACAACATTAACGATGTGTACAGTCAGTTTAACGCAGAAAACAAGTTTGCCGGCGCCTCGAAAAAATTTCTCCAAGGAAAAAATAGTCCTTATAAAATTTTCAAAACTACAACTGAATACCTCACGGCAACTGTGGAAATCCTTTCTATTATTCCAGAGCGATTTCTTTTCCTCTTTGAGATATTCAAAGCTGTAAAATCAGCAATATTTGAAAGTTGGGGCATATCTCGCCGCGTAACAAAAATACGAAACTGTTATCAAAAAGAAACTCGCATAAATAAAAAATTTGATAAATGGAATCAAAATACTGCGGCACTTTTAGAAAAAATAATTTTTGATGATACAACGTTATTATCATTAAAAGAAAAGTATATAAAAAAAATTGATAAAATTTCTTTCACACAAAATAAACTTCAAAATAAAGAAATTAAACAAATCCGTTGGCTAGAATACTTAGAAGAAATCGATTCTGCATTAGAAGGAAATAAAGAATCAAATTTATCTTTTCTAAATAAACTAAAAATAAGAAGTAAAAATAAATTAACTTATTACGAAAATGAAATTGATGACAATAAATTCAAAATCAAAAAAAATTATATTGGTATTGCAATTTCAGTTGGAACAATCGCTATTGAAATTATTTCATTGATTGGTCTTGCATATACCAAAATAACAGGCAAAGTTGTATTCACAGTAATCAAATTAACCTCAAACTTAGCCATGTCCGGTTTAAAGTACTTTAAATTTTTATGGATTAGCAAGGTGAAAAATGAAAAACTCTATACGGTCTTAATCGGGTCCATTGATCATATTGGGGTTGCGATTTTAAAAACGAAGATGCTATCCACTCCGAATTATCTCCATCACTCTCTTGTACAAGGAGGATGTCAATCAATACTTTCGACTATTTCAATTTTTAGACGCAGGGAAAATTATTTCAATAATATTGAAGATCAAAATCGTTGCGACGGTAATATGGCGCAACTTGAAAAAAAACGTATTCGATTACTTTTACGCTGCGATAGAATTGCAAAAGGAAGTTATCAAGCATTGCTAGATGAAAAAGAAAGGCTGAAAGAAAAAATTTCTGAAGCACAATTTAGAATTGCCTCCTCTCAAAAATGTCTTCAATTTGATGGAGAAGACGCAAATCTAGAGCACTATCAAACTCAGATAAAAATATTTAATAAACGAATCAAAAAATACAATACAATTTTAGAAATTGTTAACAAAGCGATTGCTACCAATCATTTGAGCGATGCCGAGAAAGTTTCAAAAGTAATAATAGCCGGAACTAATCAAAAGCTTAACGATTGGAAATTAAGCAAGAAACTCAATGCGAAGAGAAACAGCATTGACATTATGGAGACAGCGCTATCAATCATCAAAATTGCACGTTTTACATTTTTGGCGTTATCCGTTTACCTAACAGCAGTTGGCATAGGTGTTAATTTAATTCCTGCCCTCTTTCTTACCAGTTTAATATCTAATGCAGTTTATATTGGGTATTATTGGAAAAACAGAAAGATAGTGGATGAGATAAACCAGATATATAGGCAATGGAAAGGCAACGTGCCGTCAATCGTGTAATTACCGGGCGCGCCCTCAAAATTCGGTTTTTTGGCTTTGAGAAAACCTCTTGAATGGACGATCGCAAGCCGCTTAATATTAATCAATATTAAGCGGCTTGCGATCGTTCAATCAAGAGAGATTTCTCTTTGCCAAAAACTCGAATTTTGAGGGCGCGCCCGGTTACCGGCCGCACCTTCAAAATTCGGAAGGAATTATACGGTATAGTTTACTAACTAATACTTTTCCTATGTTAGAACGAGGAAATCGCTCAACAAAATGTACTTTTTGGATTTTTTCATATGGCATTACTTGTTGGTTATATTGTTCTAATAAACTCTCAATATCTTGCAAAGAACCCTCAACAACTAAATGAATCTGATATCCTGAACGTTGATCCGGAACAGGAACTATTGCAAATGCATTTAACAAATGCCTAGACTGCCCGCAATCTTCAATGACAGCCTGTAAATGTGCAATATTGACGGTTTCTCCATGAATTTTGATTATATTAACTCCTCTTCCAAGTATTGAGAGTTCTTCATTGTGAAGGCTTCCGAGATCCTCAGAAAGATACCAACCGTCGATTTTAGGATCGATCAACGCTGCATTTTCTGCGTAAGCTGTAAATAGGGCATCGCTTTTTATCGCAATTTTTTGATCCTTTTCAATGCGCAACGATATATGATCCAACGGATAATATCCATTAAGCGTTCCTATTTTTGTATTAGCAATTTGCGAACAGGTTTCTGTCATGCCGTAGGTAGGGATAGGGTTCCAGCCTAACGCTAACGATTTTTCAAATAATGTATTTGTCATAACGGCTCCCCCAATAAAGGTAAAACGGTAATGCGAAGGCGCTCGATATTGATTGACCACAATATCATACATCTGTGTGGGCACTAAAGCGGAAACTGTGGCGGATTCATCGCAGGTACAACAGTAAAACTTATGAGGACACCAAGAATCCATTTTAATGACTTTTGCTCCAGATTCCTGCGACCTGGCTCTAACTCCTATTCCTCCTACATGAAATTCAGGTAATGCAAGAACCCAAATATCTTTGCTTGTTATATGGAAATTTTTATTTACAGAATTAGCAGAAATAAAAAAAGCTTCTTTTGAAAGAGCAACGCATTTGTATTTTCCGGTAGTTCCCGATGTTGTTAGCCAAATATGCCCGGGTAAATTAAAATACTGTAATTGTTTTTTTAATTTATATGCAACTGCTTTTGGCAAGCGGGGGTTAAGCAAGATCTCTGTAGATTGACTGTTCCATTGAATCATAATAAACGCCAGTGCTGATTGAACAACAGATCGTCAAATCCAAACCCATACCCTTCAATAGGTATAGATAACGTTTCATCAAGAATTGAAAGTCTTTCACTAAAAGCATTTTTTTTGTAGACAAGATGACTGGCCAAACCGCAAATTTCTTGTGTTCCGCTTTTTGATGCGGTATATGCCGCGCATACCTGTCCAAAAGGATGGTCAAGATAAGATGTGTAAATACGTCTTGTCTTTGAATCAGTAGAGAAAATGGAATCAACAGCCGGTTTTATTATCCGAATCGGATAATTTTCCAAAGCATTAAATCGATCTAAAGCAAAAGAAACCAGACATTGTTTTTCAAAGTGTTTCCATTGGCAGCTATTGTATGGAAAAGGGTCTTCTATGTAATCAAAATGATGAATATAGGATTTTATTCGACAAAAAAATTCAATAAATTGTCCGGAAGATAGTTTGAAATTAAAATCCATGCGGATTTTTTGATCGTCTTTTAGGAGTGGAAGAATTTGCAAACAAAGCTGCGGGTCTTTGCATTTAAAGCAGCGAAAGTTTTCAGGAATATGTGTATTCGTCAACAAGTAATGGCTTTTAGGAATTGAAATTTCAGAAAACAGATTTTTTTTCTGCGAACGTGCTGCAGCATCAAAAATTGCAAAATCTAATGAGCGAGTCGATAACGGAGTCAACCTCCCTTCACGCAGCAACGAAAGCTGCCGTTCTAAAGGCTCATCTCCGAGCTCCGGCCAAGGATGACAGTCTGCGTATCCAACTGAATCATCTTCAAATGTAAACTCTAAAAGAGCGCCTTCTCGTTTAAGTGAACGCGTTGACTCTTCTAACCGGTATGGAGCATATCGTATTCTCATTTGATCAACAGTCCTATTCCAATAAGTGTGCCATAAGATAAATGTAAAAATGCAGCTTTGCCTAGAAAATTATTGTAAATTCTCCCCGGCGGATGAGTCCAGATTCCCTGCAGAAGCTGAACAACGACCGGAAGAGTTAAAAATGGCAGCAGCGCTGCCCACCATTGCCGATGCGCCATCCAGAAAAAGCTTAGCAAGACATTGCAAAGAATAAGAATGGTCACTTCCATTTTGGCAAAATAGATTCCAAATCTTACAGGAATTGTCTTTTTGTTTGCTAATGCATCGCCTTCGACATCGCGAATATTATTCACAGCAATCAATACTGTTGCAAGAAGTCCCGCCTGCGCTCCTGCAACGAATGCCTGAAGCGTAATGCTTCTCATTTGTAAAAAATAAACAGAACATGTTGCGACAAGTCCAAAAAAAATGAGCACAAAAAGATCTCCCAGCCCCGAATACGCAAGCGGATAGGGCCCTCCTGTATATAAATATCCACAAAGAACAGAAATAAATAAAATAAGTGTCAAAGGAAGCCCGCCTGCCGTCATAAGCGGAATACCAAACAACAAAGCGAGAGCAAAGCACATCATCCCTCCAACTAAAACCCGTTCAATTGAAATAAGTCCCGATTGGGCGGCCCGAACAGGTCCCAACCTTTTTTTAGTATCCGCTCCTTTTTTATAGTCTAGGGCATCGTTGATAAGATTGGTTCCGATCTGAACAAATATGGCGGCTAATAAAGCATAAACTGAAAGGCTCCAATTAATGACAGCCCCATTATCCCATGCAAGCATTGTCGCGATATATACAGGAACAAAAGCAGCTGTCAGAGTTTTGGGTCTGGCAGCAAGAATCCATGGTTGAATGTGTCGATACATGATTAAGGAAGCCTTTGGAATTGATTAAAATCAGGGCTGCGCTTTTCAAGAAAAGCCTGCCGCCCTTCTTGAGCTTCTTCGCTCATATAATAAAGAAGCGTAGCATTGCCTGCTAAATCTAATAAGCCGATTTGACCATCGCAGTCAGCATTCATTGCAGATTTTAGACAGCGCAGAGCAAGCGGCGAATGCTGCATCATCTCCCGGCACCATTTCAAAGTCTCTTCTTCTAAAAATTCGAGTGGAACGACAGTGTTTACCAAACCCATTTCAAGAGCCTCGCGCGCATTATACTGTCTGCATAGAAACCAAATCTCCCTTGCTTTTTTCTGACCGACAATGCGCGCAAGATAGCTGCTGCCCAGCCCCCCGTCAAATGATCCTACCTTGGGTCCTACCTGCCCATAAATCGCATTATCTGCCGAAATAGTCAAATCGCAGACAAGGTGCAGGACATGACCGCCTCCAATTGCAAAACCTGCAACCATGGCAACGACGGGTTTGGGAAGCGGTTGAATTTGTTTTTGTAAATCCAAAACGTTTAATCTCGGGACTCCATCTTTCCCTACATACCCTTCATCGCCGCGAACTCTTTGATCTCCTCCTGAGCAAAATGCTTCTTCTCCTTGCCCTGTTAAAATAACACATCCTATTGTTTCATCATTTCGGCAATAATGAAATGCGTCTTGCATTTCCAAAACAGTTTCAGGCCGAAAAGCGTTACGCACTTCAGGACGGTTGATGGCGATTTTGGCAACTCCATCGGAAGTTTTGTGAAAAAGGATATCCTCATAAATTTTGATTTCTTCCCATAACAAGGTCTCGGTTGCAGTCATTGAATTCTCCTTTTGAAAACGATTTGAAAAAGAGTCTAGCTAAACTGATTTTTTTCAGTAATCATTTTTTTTAAAATAAAGGAAAAAAATGAGAAGGCAGTTTTTAGCAAATAAAAACAGAAAAATCCCAGCCCCATTCCGACAACCGCATAAATTAATCCTTCCCAATTGAACATTAAACCCGGTTGAAAGTGTGCTAAGGTTCCTTTAAATATTTCTAAATTGACATATTTGAGGAAGACAAACGGACGAGAAAAAGGCGACGCTTCAGTTAGTGCAAGCATTGCCTGGGAGTGTTCTTGATATCTTGTCAACATGTTTTGCATCATCTCAGCCTGAAAATGCAAGTCGGGATCAATACTGTTTTTAAACTTTAAAAGATATTCATTTATGGATTTACCGCTGCGAATTGCTTGTCTGCTGAACGAAGGAAACATGAATGCCGACTTCTTCCAAGTGGCCGGAAAGGCGGTGCATGTACTGGGAAAAAAATTGCGGCGCTTGGGAAAATATTAAAGTTCCCAATACAATAAAAAGGCGATCTAATAATCCGATAACAAAACGAGTCATGGTATATTCATAGCATAAAAACAGACTAATTTCCAGTTATATCCAATCAAAATATTTGGAGGCCATCTCGTTCTCTGATTTAATCAAAGCGATTCGAACTCGACTGTGGAGAGATAATTTATTTTTCAGGAAGGGGGATTCGACACCTTCCGGAGAAATTAAACTGGAGGAACACGGGGTTTGGAGGGACTAGTTGGTGGAAACCTTGGCGCTAGCGGTCTAATTTTTTGCAAAGTCGAGATTCAGAGATTTGTTTAAATTTGTGTGATTACACGCGCCATACCCAAAAAAATCATGTGGTGCACGGGATATAAGAAATACCAATAGAGGCGTCCTAAAACTCCCCTTGGTCTGAATGTAGCGATTTGAATATAGGAATTTTGTTTAACGTGAAATTCCAGCCATGCCTCGCCTGGCACTTTCATTTCTGCATAAAGCAAGAGCCTACCCTTTTCTCTGTCTGCTAAAAGCACTCTCCAAAAATCTAAAACATCTCCAGTATTTAAATTTACAGGGTCTTTACGACCTCTCTGCAGACCTATGCCTCCAATAAGTTTGTCAATAAATCCTCTTAAATTCCAAGCCCAATTCATATAATACCAGCCATTTTTTCCTCCTATAGAAAAAATTTTGTCAACCACTGACTTTGAGTCGCCTTTAAATGAAATTTCTATTTTTTCTTTTAAACAGCCATATTTAGGTACTTCAAAATATTGAAACAAATCTGGATTCAATCGACTTGCCCTTATAGCATCCATCCCGCTTGAGACAACCATATTCTCGTTGATAAGATTGAAAGCTCTGGAAACAGCTTCCTGAAAACCAAGACATTTATGGGGAATAATTTTTTGAATAGATACATCTCGGCAGATGGACTCGCACTTTAAACTTTCAACTAGAGCTTGAGCTAAAGAAAATGTGGTTGAAGTAACAAAATAGAGCCAATAAGATGATAGCTTAGGAGTAAGAACAGGTACATTAATAATTATTCTTTTTAAATGCCTGAACTCTGCAAACTTGAGCAACATATTATGGTAGCTCAGGATCTCGGGGCCTCCAACTTCAAATATTTTTCCAAAACATTCCTTATTGCCTAAAACAGACATAAGGTAATACATCACATCTTGAACAGCTATCGGTTGACAGCGGTTTTGCACCCACTTCGGAGCGACCATTATGGGCAATTTTTCAACTAAATCACGCATCATTTCAAATGATGCGCTTCCAGAGCCTACTATGATGCTTGCACGTATAATCGTTGATTTGAAATGACTTTTTTTAAGGATGTTTTCCACGTTTATTCTTGAAGCAAAATGAGGGGATGGATTTTCTGTATTGAACAAACCGCTCAAATAAATGATTTGCTTTATTTGTGTTCCTTGCAAGGATGAAAGAAAATTTTCTATGCATTTCTGTTCGAGTTCAAAAAAATTTTTTGTACTACTCGACATAGAGTGAATGAGATAATAGGCGGCGCAAATATCTTTCGGAATCATTATAAGAGTTTCCGGTTTTTCCAGATCTCCAACGATAATTTCAACCCGGTTCTTTATAGGCTCGGGAAGAAAAGATTTTGTCGAACTTCTGACAAGAGCGGCAACCTTATAACCTTTTTCTATCAACAAAGGAATCAACCTTGATCCAATATAACCATTTGCTCCTGTAACAAGTACTTTCATATCAATTGTTTAACCAAATATTGTAATTAAGGCCTGCTGCATATGCAACCCAAAAAAGATAGGGAATAAGGAGATAAGCCGCTATTTTTGAAATAGGATAGAAGATGAAAATGGTGGCAATAATGGCTATCCAAAGTACACCAATAGTGATGAGTCCGAGAAAGGGATTTTGCAAATAAAAGAATATGGGTGACCAAAGGAAATTGAGAGATAGCTGAAAAAAAAAGAATACATAAGACAATTTTGACCCTCTTTCCATCCATATAAGCCAAAGTGAAATTGCCATAATGATGTAAAGAATTGTCCAAACAACCGGAAAGACCCAATTAGGAGGAGTCCATGAAGGTTTTGCAAGAGTAGGATACCAGGTTTTAACTGACTCTTGCGTAAAATAGGCAGCACTCAGCTCTACAATCAAAGTCAAAATTATGCAACTGAAAAGTTTTAGCCAATGATTGGATAAAAGTACTTGCATTATCAATATCCCTCTTTTTAAAAAATCCTAAATTTCATCAAGCAGAAAAGTTAAAAGGAAACCGTCTCTTTCCTATAATTATAGAAATTTAAATATATGTTTATAAATTTGATTTTCTCATATATACCGCTCGTGTTTCAAAATTTGGGATTTTGGCTTTGAAAAAGCCTCGTGGTTGAACGATCGCAAGCCGCTCAATATTGATTAATATTGAGCGGCTTGCGATCGTTCAACCACGAGAGCTTTTTCTTTGCCAAAAACCAAATTTTGAAACACGAGCGGTATATAGTCGATTAAACTTATGAGGCCTCAAAATTTTGTTTTGTGCAAGAGAAAACCAAATTTTGAGGCTTCTAGCTGTGTATTGACAGATGTTTGAAACGTATTTCTCTCACTCTTCTCACGTAAATTTTACAAACTTGAAAAAACATTCAAATCATGGAATAAGAAAGTTGAGAATATTTGTCCCAAAAAGATTTCGTTTCACTTTCGGCAGGAACTAATTCAATGAGCTTAGGCCTTAAGGAAGATTCATCAAAATCCAGATCTTGGTAATAATCAAGATTCCACATATTTGCAAAATGTCTAAAATCTATAGAGTGTCTATTTTGCAATGATTTATTTTTACACATGCGCGAAAAAATCATCCCGCCTTTATTATTCATGACAACAATATTGATTTCTCTTGGTTCTAATTGATTGATGATCCAAGGAGCGGCAAGATCGTATAAAGTTGTCAGATCTCCTAGAATACACCAATTAGGTTTATCAATTTGCGTCATTCCAAGAAATGTTGAAAGTTGTCCATCAATACCGTTAACTCCTCTAGAGGCATACACACTTGAGTGGTGAACATCATCTGCAGCGGCTAAATCCCATTCACGGACGGGGAGGCTATTCCCTAAGAAAATAAAACTGTTTGAAGGAATTAATTGCGATAATTGATAAATGATACCTGGTTCAGACGTACTAAATTCAGATAATAAGGAGGTTGCCTCTGTGCGCAATTCTCGAGGTTCTTTATACCACAAAGAGGAATAAGCAAAATAAGTCTTCAATAAATCTCTATAGTCGCCTTGAATCACCTCCCCCCAACTTACTCCGCTCCATTTAAGATGGCTGAATGAAAGCAAATTAACTTGATGTTGTTTCGACTCAAGCTCTCGCCAAAACTTAACAGTCGGCACCCCGCCTATGCGAAATATAGCATCTACTTGCAAATCCCATATATTTTCTAAATAAGTAAAACGCGAAGCTTGGAGCCTGGCATCTTCACGCAATCCAGATGTTGCTTCGAGATAAACAGGGGCATTTAAACTAAGTAGAAACTGAGCAATAATCTCTCTTTGATTTTTCGGAAGCGAGCTGACGATCACAATAGGAGTTTTAGATGATTGAAAAAATTGATCAACTAACACAACGGTTCCTCAAAGCAAACGTTTAAATGCGCAGGCCCTTTTAAATCCCAATCTTTTAATAAGACTTTTTCTTTGTAATCGATATCAGCTGAAAAAGTGATATGTTTGTGAAATAAATCGACTTGGTCAACGGTTTGAGGCGCACCGGACCCCCTCATTCTTTTAGGACGGTCTGCAGTAATCAATAACAAATGGATCGGATGTGTAATACGCTTCCATTGCAGCAGGCAAAAGTTCAGCTGCAGCGGTTCCTGAAGTTGTAACGATTGCTGTTGGAAATGCTGTTAACCTGCATCTTCCTAAAGCAAAAAAAGCAGCAGATCGTTCCTCGTACCAGTAAAATAAACGAAAATTTTGTACTTCTTCAATATTCAAGATCAATGGGATATTTCTGGCTCCCGGACATAAAACAACATCATGAACAGATATTTGTACGAGCTGGCGGATAATTTGTTTGGCAAGTTGAGAATTCATCTTTCTTCATGTCAAATTTAACATTGAGCAAATCGCTTTATATTTTAATGATAATTCTTCTCTCTCTTTTTTAAAATCAGAAGTATTCAAAACTCCGCAGCCAACTCCGATTTTTGATCCTTGCGCATTCCATTGCACGTTGCGTATTGCCACATAAGAAGTAAAAAAATCTCTCTCTTTAATTCCGGCCGGGGCTCCATATCGCCCTCTTGGCAGCAATTGATTTAAATTTCTCAGCCACTTAAAGCCTCTATCCTTTGGAAACGCTCCAAGCGCAGGTGTTGGGTGCAGTGCTTTGATAAGGTTTTCAAGATTTACGGATTTGTCTATCTTCGCTTCAATTGGAGTGTGCAAATGACTCAGATGAGAAAGAGAAAGAAGTTCGGTTTGCCCAATGGAAACTCTTCCGAATGATGATAGCGTTTCTTGTATCCCTTGAATGACAAGATCATGTTCATTTTTTAATTTTTTGTCTCTTAGAAGCACTTTTTCCTGATCAGTGGAAACGGTTCCTGCAACTGCTGCGGTGCGAAAGCTGCCATTTGACTCCAAACGAAAAAATCGTTCCGGAGTACTGCCCAGTATTCCTTCGCACTCATTCCAAAACCCGTAAATAAATGAGGGCTGGTTTAAAGAATGCTGTAAAAGATTTTGGAGGGAATTTTTAAATGAAATGGGATTTTGCGAAACATAAAAAAGATAAGGGACAGCCTTTTTAAGTAATCCGCTCTTAAATATTTCCATTAATTCATCAAACTTTTTTGCAAAACAGCTCTCGCCTTGAACACTCCAAATATGAGGCGTGCAAACGTCGGGCGGCGGCAATTGATTTATGAGGTTTTGCAGCGAGATCTTTTTTGTGTATTGATGTTGAAACCAAGGAAATGTATTTTCTAAAAAAAAATCAGGAAAATAAAACGAAGGTTTATCATTTAAAAGAGGTTCTGCATGCCAGCTCGCTCTCCATAACCAATCATCACATGATCGTTATCCAACGAGATAACCGCCCCTGATTTAAAAAATTCGTCTCTTTCTCTTAAACGCAATGATACTCCATCAAACGTAAAAAAAGGTTTTCAAAACAAATCTTTGCAGAGGTTGTTCGCTCCAGTGCTATTAATGTTTCTTGAATAGCTCTTTCGATCTTGGATAATGACGGGAGATTTTTTACTTTTGAGGATTGAAGCAGCTGTTCTTTAAAAGCCGGGTTCATTAAAAACTTGCAATTGCCGTTAACTTTAAGTAAATAAAGATCTCGATACCACGACAACAATCCAATAAATAAATGTTTAATACGTGTTTTTTTTTGCAGAGCAACTGTTCCGTCGATTTCTTTTTTTATCAACTCTTTTTGAAGCGCTGTAAGTTGAACTGATTTTTTTTTCAATAGTTCTTCTGAAAGAGAGTTTTCGAGTACTATAGCTTCTTCATCTAAAGATTTTGCTATATCATCGACAACTTGAAGAATTGAGCTATAAGAAGAGAGCATTGCCTCGGAAAGAGAACTTAAGAGCAGTTGCAATAAAGAATCCTTTTCTTGACGAGCTTCCGGAGACAGTTCGATTTGAACTTTCTGACATCTGGAAAGGATTGTTGGAATGATCTGCGATGGACGCGCGCTTACAAGAATAATCACAGAATCTTTTGCCGGTTCTTCAAACGTTTTTAAAAGCGCGTTAGCGCTAGTCGGAAGCATACGGTCGGCTTCCATAATAATAAAAACCTTTTTACTTGCCTCAAATGGAGCGAGAAAAACAGTATCGCAAAATTGGCGCATCGAAGCGATGGAATGCAGTCCTATCTTGCCTTCAGGATAATAAAAATGCAGATCGGGGTGTTCTGGACGTTTGCTTTTTAGAAGCATTTGAGCAAAAGCAAGAGCAAACTGTTTTTTAGGAGCTTTTTCTTCTCCATAGAAAAGCAGCGTTTGCGCAACCCTTTCAGTATCTACCATCCTTGCAAGTCTCTTCTTTACAGATGAATATCCCGCAATTGATTCGAACCAAGCGCTCATTTTAGCTTCTCCAAAACTGAATGCAAAACTTCTTCGGGTGATTGATCCGCATTAATCATGTGTATGCGTTTGGGATATTTATCTTTTAATTGAAGGAATGCCTTGCGTACAGCGTGGTGAAAATCCATTTCTTCTTGCTCAAGCCGATCTTTGGAGCGTCTAATTCTTTGAAACGCCTTTTCAGGCGATATATCAAGGATAAATGTATAATCCGGTTCAAATCCTTGACAAGCCTCTTTGCAAATCCGTTCAACTTCGTCTATGCCAAGGCCGCGGGCTCCTCCTTGATAAGCAATTGTCGAATCATTAAAACGATCGCATATGACCGTAATGCCTTTTTCTAAACGCGGTTTGATCACTTGTTCAATGTGCTGGATTCTTGCTGCTAAAAATAAGAGCATTTCAGCTCTTGATCCAAATGTAAAAGACGCATCCGGGTTTAATAATATCTCTCTAATCGCCTCGCCAAAAGGTGTGCCCCCCGGCTCTCGTGTGATAAAAACTTCTGCGCCTTTTAACTTCAAATGCATCGCAAGGCTCTTGATTAAAGTGGATTTCCCGGAACCCTCACCCCCTTCTATTGTGATGAACATGATTCCGAAGTTTCCTCAGATACTTCTTCTTCCTCTTCATCGTCGTCAGCAGCCTCGACTTTTTGAATAGCCACTAAAAGATCATCTTCTCTTAAATTGGCAAGCTTTACCACCTTGAGTATTGCGCCCCATGACTCGAAGGTCTTTCATGCTAATGCGAACAGTTTGACCGAAAAGCAGACATCATCAACAGACCGTCAGCATCTGTTACGCATAATGCGCCGACAACTTTTCCGTTTCGTTCGCTTGTGATGATCGAGCGCACTCCGACGCCTCCGCGATTTGTTTGTCGGAAATCCGATACAATGGACCGTTTACCGAATCCGTGTTCGCAAACAATCAAAATAGACTCATCTCCAGATACAACTTCACATCCAACAACTCTGTCGCCTTCACCTTTAAGATTAACACCTTTTACTCCTCTTGCTGTGCGGCCCATAGGACGTACTTTGCTTTGATCAAAGCGCACAGCCATTCCATTGCGCGTAAAAAGCATCACTTGTTGTTTTGCTTGTACAAGTCTTGCTGCTTGCAATTCATCGCCTTCGATAACATCGATCGCCCAAATTCCATTTCTGCGCGGATTGCTAAATGCATTCAAAGGCGTTTTTTTCACATGTCCGTTGCAAGTAGCCATGATAATATAACGGTCGCCTTCAAAATTTGAAGTTTGTAAAATTGTTGCAATTGACTCATCAGGCCTTAGATCACCGAGCAAATTGATCAACGGTTTCCCTTTCGAGCGGCGGCTTCCTTCCGGAATCTGCCACACTTTCAACCAGTAGCATCGTCCAAGATTTGTAAAAATAAGCAAATAATCATGCGTGTTGGCGACATACAACCCTTTTAAAACATCCTCTTCTTTTTTCTGATTAAAACCGAAACGCCTGTACCTCCTCTTCTTTGCTCGCGAAAAGTGTCGACAGGCATCCTTTTGATGTAATCGTCTTATGAAATTGTGATGATTGCAGGTTCATTGGCGATCAGATCTTCAATATCCATTTCGCCTTCAGCTGCGACAATCTGAGTTGGCTCGCTGTTGCCTTGTGCCGTTTTGATCTCTTCGAGCTCTTCTTTGATGATGATCTCTTACCATCGGTTCATTAGCAAGAACTGCTCGATAGTATTCGATTTTTTTCATGAACTCATCGATATTCATTTTGAATTTTATCATGTTCAAGTCCTGTTAATTGATAAAGTCGAGATCGAGAACCGCATTTGCCTGCTTGACGGTAAAATCGAAATCGTTCGATCAAAGCTTCTCTTGCTTCGATCGCGGTTATCGCTGGCTCGAATCATTCTGACAACTTCATCTAAGTGGTCGATCGCTTTCAGATACCCTTCGAGAATATGGACTCTTGCTTCTGCTTTATTCAAGCTCAAAACGTGTCCTGCGGCGCACAACTTCGATGCGATGATCAACCCAGGCTTCGATCAATTGCTTAATGTTCATCGTGCGCGGCAGTCCTTTATCGAGCGCCAGCATATTGCAGCCAAAAGTAATCTGAGATCGCTAAACTTATAAAGCTGATTGATGATCACTTCAGGAATTTCTCCTCGCTTTAGTTCAATGACGATGCGCATTCCATCTTTATCGGATTCATCGCGGAGATCGGAAATCCCTGTAATCGATTTATTGTTTGATCAGATCAGCGATATGCTCGATTAAACGAGATTTGTTCACGTTGTAGGGAATTTCATCGATAACCAACGTCTCTTTTCCGGGATCGTTTTGTCTTCTTCAATCTGAATTATTCCACGAAGAATAAGTTTTCCGCGTCCTGTGTGATAAGCTTCTTTGATTCCTCTGTAGCCGCAAATTATCCCGCCTGTCGGAAAATCCGGACCAGGCATCACTTGCATGATCTCTTCAATCGTCGTGTGCAGGATTGTCAAGCACTAAACATTGTCGCGTCAATCAATTCATTTAAGATTGTGAGGAGGAATGTTTGTCGCCATTCCGACCGCGATCCCGGATGATCCATTGCAGAGAAGGTTCGGAAATTTTGCAGGAAATACAGTGGGCTCTTTTTTTGTTTCATCATAGTTGGGAACCATATCGACAGTATTCTTTGTCCAGATCTTCCATCAACTGCACCGATGCGTGCGTCAACCGCGCTTCTGTATAACGCATGGCAGCCGGCGGGTCGCCGTCAACAGATCCAAAGTTTCCCTGACCATCAATAAGTCGATAGCGCATCATCCAGTTCTGGGCCATTCGAACAAGAGTCGGATAGATCACCTGCTCACCGTGAGGGTGGAAGTCCCCGGATGTATCACCTGAAATTTTCGCGCATTTTCGATGTTTTGCCGCCTGGACCCAAGTTCAAAAGACGCATTGCATAAAGAATGCGGCGCTGCGAAGGCTTCAAGACCATCGCGTACATCGGGCAGAGCCGAAATAATTACTGACATCGAATAGCGCAGGTAGCTATCCTTCATCTCATCTTCTACATTGCGTGGGATGATTATTCATTTTCCGTATATCTCATGTTGTCTTTCCTACTTAAATATCTAAGTCTTTTACTGATAAGGCATGCTGTTCGATAAAAGCTCGCCGCGGAGGAACTTCTTCACCCATCAGCATTGTAAACATATGGTCTGCAGCAACTGCATCTGGCAGGGTGACTTGAATAATGTTCGCTTTTCCGGATCCATTGTCGTTTCCCAAAGCTGGTCGGCGTTCATTTCACCAAGACCTTTATAACGCTGGATTTCAATTCCTTTTCTTCCATTTTCACGAATAAAATCGATCATTTCACGTAAGGTATGGCATTCCGTTTGATCGCCCCTTCTCCTCGTCAATTTGCAATATCAGTACCATTGGCTTTAGAGTAATTATTCATATTGACAAATTAAACTAGTTGAAAGATTTTCGATCAGAAGTGTTTAAAGTTTCCTCTTCAAAGAGCTCTATAAAGTGCAGACGGCTTGCCGTAAAAATCCTCATCTCTTCGGTGTAACTTCATTTTCAGGGATCGAAGCTATCTGTTCCTCATGCTTTTTCTCTGGGCTTCCTCATCTTGCTTTTTTTAAAGCATCAAATTCGTCTGTCTGAATAAGCAAATTGTTGACTCCATCTGTTAATCAACTCGAAAGCGGGGCAAATTGCCCTGTTCATTTTTAGCATGCCAAAAATTCTTTAAACGAGATCCCTTTTCTCTCAATACGAGCAATAAATGATTCCACATCTAACATGGTTGACAAAAGCTTCTTCATTTCTCTTTCAGTCAAGAGCTTCTTCGCTTCTGTTAAGATTAATCTTGATATCGCTCAAGCCCAAGTTGCAGAAGATACTCATCCATCTCCTTTTCAGAATGAATATACTGGCTTTTTTTCTTGCGAGATATGCGAAATAGAGGCGGTTGCGCAATATAAATATAATTATTTTCAACAAGAGCCGGCATATGCCGATAGAAAAATGTCAAGAAGAAGTGTTCGAATATGCGAGCCGTCGACGTCGGCGTCAGTCATGATGATTATTTTGTGGTAACGCAGCTTGTCAATGTCAAATCCTCCTGTTCCAATTCCGCATCCCAAGAGCGGAGATCATCGTCCCAACTTCAGTGTTTTGCAGAACTTTTTCCAGACGCTGCCTTTTCAACATTTAAGATCTTACCTCGAATAGGCAAAATCGCCTGAAAACGTCGGTCTCTTCCCAGACTTTGCCGAACCGCCGGCAGAATCTCCCTCAACAATATAAATTTCGCAATTTTCAGGATTTCTTTCCTGACAATCCGTAAGTTTTCCCGGAAGTCGCGCGCTGTCTAAGCGCCGACTTTCGCAATGTAAGTTCGCGAGCTTTTCTTGCAGCTTCTCGCGCCTTTGCCGCAAGGATTGCCTTATCGGCGAATCTCTTCGCAATGGCCGGATTTTCATCTAAATAAATGCTTAACTCTTCACCTGTGATTTGCTGAACAACAGAACCTACATCGCTGTTTCCAAGTCTCTGTTTTGTCTGTCCTTCAAACTGAGGATTTGCCACTTTTGCGGAAATGACAGCCGTAAGCCCTTCGCGCATATCTTCGCCGTAATGCTGAATTTATCCTGTCTAAGAAGGTTATGGCTTTTGATGTAGCTGTTAAGCACGCGGGTTAACGCTGTCGAAAAACCGGTAAGATGGGTTCCGCCATGACGTGTGCAATATTATTGACGTAAGATAAGATTGTTTCATTATATCCGTCATTCCACTGAAGCGCCACCTCGATTTCAATCGGCGCATCATCGCCTTTCCGCTTCCTGAAAATAAATCGGCTTATGGAAATAGAATGTTTTTATTTTCATTAAGATAAGAAACAAATGACCTTAAGCCGCCGTCATAACGGAAATTGACATCTTCTTTGTCATCGTGCCGCTCATCGTGGAAGAAAATACTGATCCCTTTATTAAGAAATGCCAATTCACGAAGCCGTTTGGCAAAAATATCATAATCAAACTCCGCCACGGTCATGATCTTGTCGTCAGGCCAAAAATTTATCTTTGTTCCTGCTCTTATTCGTGATTCTCCTACAATCGCTATAGGTTTGAATCACTTTCCCTTGCGAAAATTCGCATTTCGTAAATTTTGCCTTCTTTAAATACCTTGGACAACCATTTTTTTAGAAAGCGCGCAAACGCAAGAAACACCCACGCCGTGAAGGCCGCCGGAAACTTTATAAGTATCTTTATCGAATTTTCCGCCGGCATGCAAAGTTGTCATAACGACTTCCAGCGCAGTAACATCCCGCCCTTGTTTCATCAGACTCTTTTTCATGCTTTTGAATCGGAATTCCACGGCCATTATCTTCTATTGTGATCGAACCGTCTTTATTGATGGTCAACATAAATTTCGAGCAGTGGCCGGCCATAGCCTCATCGATCGAGTTATCGATCACTTCATAAACTAGTTGATGCAGTCCGGAAGACGCCGTGTCTCCAATGTACATCCCTGGTCGTTCTCGAACTGCTTGCAATCCTTCTAAAACAGTAATCGAACTGGCGTTGTACTCCTTGCTCATAGGTTCTGCATCCTTTGTCTCTAATGTTTCATTGGTCATGATCAACCTGTTTACGTTTATCCGATCTTAAATTTGATATCGGAAAGGGTTACATTGGGAAATTTTTTTCTCATAGCAATAAGAATTTTAGGTTTTTCATCTTCGAACAAGCAAACTGTAAAGAGTTGAATTTTTCACTTTTACAGTTAACAGACCTTCATAAAAAGACTCTGCCTTTGTTAAAGAAGCAATTGTAGGTCCTACAATCTGCGGCCAAAATGCTAGAAGCAGATCCGGACGCGCTTTTTGCTGTATATTGATTTTCGTAAGGACTTTGGATAGAACCGAGCCCAAATGTTGAGAAGTTAACGCTCTTTCGTAGCGCCCTCTGTATATCCCATTCTTTTGTTGTTTTGACATTAAACCTACCGATAAAATGAAAAATCATTATAGCAGATTGATATGTAAATGGGGAAGAAAAAAACAACTATCATTGACAATTTTCAAGATGGTCTAAAAACCCCTTGCAGCATCTTCTATCATATCCATAACTAGTTCAAACTGTGCGATATCTTCATAAAAAGGATCAGGAATTTCCAGATCCCGGAAATTGGGGCTAAACTTTGTAAGCAAATGAATTTTTGCTTTGTGTTCAGGAATTTTAGCCCATTTATGAAGCTCGTTAAAGATATTGCGGTCTGCAACTAAAATCCAATCGAATTTATCAAAAAAATTATTTTGAAAAGCTTTTACCCGACTGCTTAATATAATTCCTCTGGCTTGAAGGTTTCCCGCATTCTTTTATCCGGCAGCTGCCCTTCATGCCAATCGCCAAGACCGCAACTTTCAATATGCATATTCAAACCGCGATTTTTAGCAAAATGCTTAAGTACGCCTTCGGCACAAGGAGAACGGCAGATATTTCCTAAACAAACAAATAGAATTGATATCATTTTACTCAACTTCCGCAGCGCATCTAAATCCGTAGGTGCTGTTGCCTGTGCCCGGATTATTTCGGTGTCGTTTCGCGCTGCGCAAATCTTCTTTCAACCCTTTCCAGCACCCCCCGCGCAGCACTCTATAAACACCTTGCAAAGGTCCAATTGGGTTTACAGGTTCTTGAACAGAAACTTCATAATAATTGTATCCGTACCAATCCTGGCACCATTCGTAAACATTGCCTGCCATATCATAAATGCCGTTATCATTTCGCAGGATAACTCATCACCGCAGTCGTATCAGAGCTGAAAAAATTTGCTTGAGATTTTTCAATATCCTGACCTCGTTGGATACTCAGTATTTTCGTTATCGCATTGGCAGGCCGCTTCCCATTCAGCCTCTGTAGGCAGGCGTTTTCCCAGCCATTTGGCATAAGCGACAGCCCCATACCAAGTCACGCCTACCACTGGATGTTTAATGTAACCCGATTCTGATGTGAACTATCCGCGCTGCGTTTAATACGAGATTCTTTTAAATTGATTAAGTCGTTGTGATTGCTATCTTTTACCCCTTCCATTACCTCCAAGAAGCGTACATATTGTTCGTTGGTCACGGGATGAATATCAATTGCAAAACCGCCTACTGAAATTTCATGTCTTGGCATTTCATCACGATTTCCCTGGTTGCTTCCTCTTGTAAAAGAGCCCCCCTCAATAACGATCATTTCAGTGTGCAGAGGCTCGATATCTATATCTTTGGTCTCTTCAGGAGTATACTGTTTAACCGTTGGATCCACTTGAAAAACAGCTGCCGGATCGGGGTCGTGTACGGGCCGTTCAAGTTTTCCATTATGCAGTACAGGCTTCAAACTTCCTCAATTTTTCGGAAGAAGTTGACATCTTCACGCTTGCTTCAATCAGTTTTTCAACACTTCGATGAGTAACAGCTTCGATTTTTTGAATTCTTTCAAGAGCAGGCATCAAACGTTCCGGTCTTTTAAGAGGGTTATTTGCCATGCATTGGCAGATCAACAAATCCCAGTTGTACTGATAGTGATTTCTACCGGAAGGCATTTCAAAATACCCTTCGGGCAACGCGCCCATCAACAAATAATAAGCCAACACTCCAAATGCATATTGATCAGAAAGATATTCATGATGAATTTTAGCAGAAGGAAATTTTTGTTCCGGCGCAAGGAATGAATAACTTTGCAAAAATGATCGATGAAGAGGAGCCGCCTGGCCGGCATCAATCGATCCGCTTTGCAATGAGAGTCCTAGGGTTTCAGCGATTGATTGGTAGGTTCTCGTCAAAAACGTCCCGGCGCCCATAACTTTTGACAATCCGTAATCCGAGAGAAAAAGTTTTAGAGTTTGATCGCCTCTGCCTACAAGAATATTGTTTAACTTTATGCCAAGATGCGCGATTCCCTGCCCTCCGCCTTTAATTTGGTGCGCATAGTCTAACGCGGATGCTAATTGACTAAGCAATTCAAAAATCTCATCCTCGGATAATTTGTCATCAATTTCTTGAAGATAGTGGTAGAGATTTGTATTTTCTCCATTTTCATCTACGACACAGTCAGAGACAAGAAAATAAACACCCTGATCATAAGAAACATTGTGTATTTTCACAATGTGGGGATGGTTTAACACTGCAAGATGCGCAACTTCTTCTTCAAACCGCTGAATAAATCCTTCTCTCTACAAAGATCTTCCGGAAAAACTTTTAAGGCAAAAGGTTTTTTCATAAAACGATGTTCTGCAAGAAACACCTTGCCAAGTGCGCCTTGGCCGATTTGTTTGACAATTTCGTAATCGCCTAAAACTTTTAAAACTGCATTCATATTAAATACCTCGAGTATGAAACATACCATGTAGCTAATTTTTGTGAAAGCCGAGTTTAACTCGACTGAAAGATTTTTCTCTTTTAGATAACCGCATATCTGTGGTACATTTCTTTCTTTTCTTTACTTAATCAATTGAGAGATCATGGACAGACGTACTATATTTTTTGTTTTATCCCTTTCATTAACTCTTTTGGCCGTTAATATGTTCTTTGAACAAAGGAATCAAGGCCAGCTAAAGGAGTGGCATGCGCAGGAAAAATCTAAAAAACAACAAAAAATTGCAGAACTCAAAAAAGAAATTTTAGAGCGGACTGCATCGGTTAAACTCTTCCCTGTTGCCGACATTTACAGTTCCGAAGGCCAACTTCTTACCAAAGGCCTGCAATTTAATGACTTTATTCTCACAACTCCTTGGACAACAACGCCGCCGAATTCCATCACAGCAAACAAGTCTTCCTATCAACTCTTTTATCAATCATCGCAAGGCCCTGTTGTTTATCAATCAAATCCAAATGAAGAACTGCTGATTGGAGAGCTTCCTTACTTTGGAACTTATGATATTCAATTAATCGCCTTAGATAAAGATCAACTGCCAAAAGTCATTCTTGGAAGCTACCAAGACGGCGCGTTTACCATTCCGGAAATTGAGCTGGCAAAACTGCAAAAGGAATTCGGCGAAGAGGCAAAACCGTTAACGCTTCCAAAATATTCTCTTGCATTAATGAAAACGCAAGATAAGTTCTTGCCTGTAGGCATTTATAATTCAAAGTCGGACACGCTGATCCAGCTTGAACAAATCGACGGGCTAAAAATAAAAACAAACAAACCCTCTTGTCTCAGAAACTCAACAGCCTCTAGAAGAACAATTTTTTGTTTTGGAAAACGACTACCAGCAACTGGTTTTTTCAACCAAAGGCGCAGCTCTTGTAGGAATCAACCTCCCTTTTACATCTAAAAAAAATAAAAAGAGCGTTGTCAAAGAGATAGAATTCGACAAGGAAATAGAAAAAGACCATCCTTACGACGCCAGATTTCCCTTGGAAGCGTATTATTCTCCCGGTTCATCCTCCAAAGGTCCATTTAAAATCCATTCAAAAGGAAACCTTGGAGGATATTATCCGCTATTAAGACGAGACCTTCTTCAGAAAAAACCCAAGACTTCGATCAAGGTTCTTCCCGAATATTATGGGCTTAATATCGTTTCAAAATATCCGGAACTTGCAGAACTTCATTATAAAGTCACCTATTTTGATCAGTCGAAAATTGTATTCGAGGCTATTCAAAGCAACCGCCGAATTACAAAAACATTCTCTTTTGATACTGAAAAGAATGCACCCTATGTTGTCAATCTTACTGTTAACATTGAAGGAGATGCTCGCGGACTATGGCTGACTTCAGGCGTGCCGGAAGTTGAGTGGATTTCAAATGCGCCGGCTCCCGCATTAAAGTATCGGTATTCCCCGCAAGGCAAAGCTAAAGTCGAAAACATCAAACTTCCATCTGAAACATTAACCATGAGCACTGTAGCTCCGGATTGGATCTGTAATTCCAACGGATTTTTCGGGATCATTTTAGACCCCCTTTCTTCAATTGACGAAGGGCTTCGCATTCAGCCTGTAGAAGGAAATGTAATGCCCTCGCGCTTAGTTCTAGTCGATGAAGAACATGAACGTTTTAATGCTTCTAAATTACCCGGCTATCTTATGATGCTTCCGCTGAATTCTAAAGGCGGAACGATGAACTTTAGAATTTATGCCGGCCCTTTTGCAGATAAGACTCTCAAAAGCTGTCGATGCGATTTATACAGACCCCTCCACAGGGTATAACCCGGACTATTTAGGATCCCAAACATTTCATGGATGGTTTTCTTTTATTTCTGCTCCCTTTTCCAAATTCCTTTTTGTCTTAATGTCTTTTTTCCATAGCATCACCGGATCGTGGGGAATTTCTATTATTCTGCTTACAGTAGCGCTAAGAGTGATGCTTTACCCATTGAATGCCTGGTCCACAAAGTCAATGTTAAAGATGCAGCAACTTCAGCCTGAAATTCAAGCCATTCAGGAAAAGTACAAGAAAGACCCTAAAAAAGCTCAATTAGAAGTGACAAATCTCTATATGTCGCGCGGAGTCAATCCTGTATCAGGCTGTTTTCCGCTTCTCATACAACTCCCCTTTCTAATTGGAATGTTCGATTTGCTAAAATCCACATTTGTGCTCAGAGGCGCTCCATTTATCCCCGGATGGATCAATAACTTAGCTGCTCCGGATGTTTTATTTAGCTGGCAAACGCCCATTTTCTTTATTGGAAATCAATTTCATTTACTTCCCATTTTACTCGGCGCAGTGATGTTTATTCAGCAGCGCTTCATGTCAAGCGCACCTAAAGATCCAAGCGCCATGACTGATCAGCAACGTCAGCAAAGAACAATGGGAACTTTAATGACGGTGGTCTTTGCTGTTATGTTTTACCATTTTCCTTCAGGACTCAATATCTATTGGCTTTCTTCTATGTTGCTTGGAATACTGCAGCAATGGTGGACGCAAAAAAAATTTAAACCTCAAAATATAGAGGTCCAAACTGTTGCGTCTTCAAAAGGAAAGCATAGGAAGAAACGATAATGGCAGGCATTCAATAGATCTTAGAACCTGTTCAAAATCGGGATTCGCAAATTTTGAAATATTTTAAAAAAAATTTATTTACTTCTTGAAAAATTAAATAAATTATTTTAATAACATGCTTTTGGATTTCGTGATATTTGTTTTGCCCTTCAGCATTCTTATACCGCTCGTGATTCAAAATTTGGTTTTTAGCAAAGAAAAAGCTCTCGTGATTGAACGATCGCAAGCCGCTTAATATTAATCAATATTGAGTGGCTTGCGATCGTTCAATCACGAGGCTTTTTCAAAGCCAAAATCCCAAATTTTGAAACACGAGCGGTATAAACACGAACGGTATAAAACAAGAATAAGAAATATACCTAACATTATTTAGGTATAGAGAACAACTCAATTGAACTGTTATGCAAGCATGGAATAACTTTCTTAATTCTCTTGAACAAGAAATGGGCGGCGATACGGTCAAAAAGTGGCTCCATTCGCTAAAAATCAAAGATTATGATGCCTGTAATCTATACTTAGAAGCTAAAGACGCTTTTCAAGCGATGTGGTTTGAAGAGCATATTAGAAAAAAAGCCGATCGTCTGCTTTTTAACAACAATAAGAAAAAAATTCAGATTCATTTAAGCATTAAAGGTCAATCCAACGAAAAAAATGAACAAAAGAAAACAGAGCAATCCCCGTCTTTGTTCAAATTTTCCTTTAATGAACTAGATCCTTTAATGATATATGAACATTTTGTTCCTTCAGAGGCAAATTTGCTTGCGCATAAGCTCTTATTTAAAATCACAAATTTCGACCCCATATCTTCACAGGTTATCTCAAGCTCCGGTGAATTCAACTCATTCAATCCCATTTATTTATTTGGACCGAAAGGTACAGGAAAAACACACTTGCTGATGGCAACAGCTCATGTATTAAAATCGAGTAATCAAAAACCATTATATGTGCGTTCCGACACCTTTACAGAGCACGTGGTTTCCGCTATTCGAGCCGGAGAGATGAGCCGGTTTCGAGAAGCATACCGAAGCGTGGATGTATTATTGATTGACGATGTCCACCTATTTTCCCGCAAATGGGCAACACAAGAAGAGTTGTTTCACACCTTTAACGCACTGCATTTAGCAGGAAAACAGATCATTTTAACCGCTCAATGCGCGCCCCAAGAGCTGCAGCACATCGAACCACGCCTAGTCAGCCGCTTTGAATGGGGAATTGTACTTCCACTCGATCCTCTTCCCCAAGAAGATTTAAAAAAAATAGTTCAAAAAAAGGCAGGCGCTTTCGATACAAAACTTCATCCAAAAGTAGAAGAGTTTCTCGTGCAGTCATTTTCAAGAACAACTAACTCTTTAACCAAAGCGCTTGAATCTTTGCTTATGAGGCATCTTTTAAGGCTTCAGCAACAGAAAAAAGCTTCTGCGCCTATTACTGTCGAACTCGCAAGACACCTCTTATCAGACCTTATCGAACAAGAAAATCAAAAAGCTCTTTCTCCTGAGAAAATCGTCCAGATTGTCTCCGAATATTTTGGCATAACAGCCCGCGATGTGCTGAGTAAAAATCAAAAAAGAGAATTTTCGTTCCCGCGGCAACTCGCTATTTATTTTTGCCGCTATCGTCTTAAACTGCCATACACGAAAATAGGCGATATTTTTTCACGAGATCATTCAACGATTATGTCCAGCATTAAATGCATAGAAAAGTTGAAGAAAAACCACGATAAAGAGCTTCTTTCAGCCCATCACGGGATCTCTAAACTTCTTCATAGATAGCTTCGCCTTTGCCATTTTATACCGCTCGTGTTTCAAAATTTGCCTTTTGGCAAAGAGAAAACCTCGTGGTTGAACGATCGCAAGTCGTTCAATATTGATTAATATTAAGCGACTTGCTATCGTTCAATCACGAAAGTTTTCTCATAGCTAAAATCCAAATTTTGAAACACGAGCGGTATAAAGATCGACATTTCTTGCATAAAATATCAAGATATATTTTTATTAGTATTATGGAACTGTATCGAATTAAAGACCATTTAGATCCTTTTAAAGGCGAAGGGCTTGAGTTGGCAGAATGGGGCCGGCGAGAAATTGCGCTTGCAGAAAAGCAAATGCCCGGATTAATCGCGTTAAGAAATGAATTTCAGAACGAACAACCGCTCAAAGGCGCTCGAATTGCCGGTTGCCTGCATATGACCATTGAAACAGCAGTTCTGATAAAAACGCTGCGTTTACTTGGAGCAGAAGTTCGTTGGTCCTCCTGTAATATCTATTCAACACAAGACCATGCTGCAGCGGCTGCAGCCGGTTCCGGCGTCCCGGTTTTTGCCTGGAAAGGAATGAATGAAGAGGATTATTATTGGTGCATTGAACAAACTCTGTTTTTTGGCGATGAAACTCTCAATCTGATCATTGATGATGGAGGAGATTTGACAAATGTTGTTCATGACAAATTTCCTGATCTCCTCAAACATATTGCCGGTCTTTCTGAAGAAACAACTACAGGAGTTCGAAATCTAGAAAAACGCTTTAAACAAGGAAACTTAGGCGTTCCGGCCATCAATGTCAACGACTCTGTAACAAAATCAAAATTTGACAATTATTATGGCTGCAAAGAATCTGTAATTGATGGAATGAAACGGGCAACCGATACAATGGTTGCAGGTAAAATCGTCTTGGTATGCGGCTATGGCGATGTTGGAAAAGGATGCGCTGAGGCAATGACCGGACTTGGCGCCCGCGTTTTAGTCACAGAAATTGATCCGATCTGCGCTTATCAAGCAGCTATGAACGGGTTTCCTGTCGTAACTGTTGAGATGGCGGCGCCTGTTGCAGATATTGTCATCACCGCAACAGGATGCAAAGATATTATTTTATCTTCACATATGGAAATGATGAAAGACGGTGTTGTTTTGTGCAATATCGGCCATTTCGATTGTGAAATTGATGTCGCTTGGCTAAATAAAAACCCCCATCTTTCAAGAATCAATATAAAACCGCAAGTTGACCAATATGTTTGGAAGGAAAGCGGCAAGAGTCTTCTTTTACTGGCACAAGGAAGATTAGTCAATTTAGGCTGCGCAACGGTCATCCATCTTTTGTCATGTCCAATTCTTTTTGCAATCAAATTCTAGCGCAAATTGAACTATGGAAATACAAGTCGAAATACCCGATTGGCGTACACAGGCTTCCTAAGAAATTTAGATGAAAAAGTGGCTCGCTTACACTTGGATCAATTGAGCGTGCACTTGACGGCTTTGACAGAAGATCAATCCAATTACCTAGGCATTCCCATTGAAGGTCCATATAAAGGCGACCTGTATCATTATTAAATTTTCGGTCTTGTTCACTTTTTCAAGCAGTTTTCGATCAGGGGAACGAAGCCTCTTGCTTGACCAAAATTCTGCCCGAAAAAGCGATCGGCCAAAGTTTTGCAATTCCCTCACAAGTCAAAATTTTGCAAAATCGGGGTAAATATGGCTTGTAGGAAATTCAACAGCTTGCTATCCTTAGACTTCATATAAAACGGAGTATAGCGCAGTTTGGCTAGCGCGGCTGCTTTGGGAGCAGTAGGTCGGGGGTTCGAATCCCTCTACTCCGATTTCTACTCCAATAGGTTAATTGCTGGAGTTATTTTGTTATGTACCTAGCATGGTTTGAGTGGGATCCTCCGCGATTTATTTTTACGCTTCCGGTTATCAACCATCCAGTAGCCTGGTATGGTGTTTGTTTTGCGTTCGGATTTATCTTGGGCTTTTTTATTATACTCCCCATCATTCGGGAATATCTAATGAAAGTAAACAAGATTTTACCTCGGGATATTTCCAGTTGGCCTCAGGTGTGCAAATCTCTTAGACAAGCAGAAAATCAAAAGGGCCACCCTCTTTCTTTCATTTATCAAAAACTTTCGAACAAAACTCAACAAACGCTGTCGGTTCTAAAATGCAATCAAGAACCTCCTGAAAAATTGAAGTCTGAAGTCCTGAAAGCAATAAACGACAATTACCTGTCTTTGAGCCGTCAAAAACTACAATTTTTGTTTCCAAATGGATTGCGCACTCTGAAAGAAATCTCTCTTTTCCTAACAGATCGATTAACATGGTTTATCGTCATCGGCACTGTTGTCGGAGCCAGGCTTGGCCATGTATTTTTCTATGATTGGCACCGTTATCAACAAAATCCATTAGATATTTTTAAAGTTTGGGAAGGAGGCTTGGCAAGCCATGGCGGAACGATCGGGGTTATGCTTTCCCTTTACTTTTATCAAAGAAGCATTCGCTCTCAATTTCCGGAATTTACTTTTATTCGCCTGCTTGACATCCTCTCAATCCCGACGGCAATGACTGCCGTGTGGATCCGTTTAGGCAATTTTATGAATCAAGAAATCGTAGGACCTGTTACAACGGTGCCTTGGGCGGTCGTTTTTGCCAATCCTTTAGAAGCTCAAGGCGGCCTCCCCCGTCATCCGACTCAGCTATATGAAGCGTTTTGTTATCTCATCACTTTTATTACACTTTTTTCAATTTGGAAATTAAGGGGAAGCCAGCTTAAAGAAGGCACGTTAATCGGTCTTTTTATGACCATGGTTTTCGGCGCGCGATTTTTAATTGAATTTGTAAAAATTCCGCAAGGTTTTATGATTGACGAGTCCTTTTTGCTTACAGGCCAATATCTCAGCATCCCTTTTATCATTCTTGGCTTGGCATTTTTGTTATTTCCAAAAAAATCAGTATTTGCATGGTCTTAAAACCTGTTGAAAATAACAAAAGCATATTCTATAATTTCGTAGGTAAAGTCTTAAGGTAAATGTCATGGCAAAATTAAAATTTATAACTACAGATGAAGAAGTTGAACTTCCTGACGGTTCCCCTATTCAAGAAGTTTGTGAAGAAGCAGGAATTCCGTTTGCCTGTACTGAAGGAGTTTGCGGAACCTGTGTGATTGAAGTTAATGCAGGCATGGAAAACCTTTCCGAGCCCACCCAGGAAGAAATTGATTTTTTGGGTGATGATACACAAGAAGAGCGTTTAGCTTGTCAATGCAAAATTAAAAACGGCGAAGTGAGTATTTCATTCTAATGACTGCACAAGAAAACATCATTCATTCTCAAATGACGATTGAAGAGATCCTTACAAAATACCCGCACAAAGCTCAAAAATTAGCGCAGGAGCTCACCAATGCAGGGCTTCATTGCGTCGGCTGTCAAGCGGCTACATGGGAGACTTTGGAAGTTGGAATGTTAGGACATGGCTTCTCTGAGGCTTCCATTAAGAAATTATTAGAAAAACTCAATGCTATTCTGAAAGAAGAGACAGATGCGGAGACAATCACCCTTACATCAAGAGCTGCCCAAAAATATTTAGAGATTCTTGACGAAGAAGACAAACAAGGCTGGGGAATTCGATTGACGGAAAAAATGGCCGGATGCAACGGTTTTGAATATGTACTTGATTATTCAGAAAAGGCATGCGAGGATGATGAGGTATTTACTTCGCAAGAGATTGAAATTCACATCAAAAAAACTTTAGTTAAACGTCTTTTGGGCTCTGAAATCGATTATATTGACGGTTTGCAAAATTCCGGTTTTAAGGTTGCAAATCCTAATGTTCGCTCTGCTTGCGGATGCGGCGCTTCACATGGCTATTAGTTACTTATTCAACTTTTCATACAGTTGACACCATCCTATACCGCTCGTGATTCAAAATTTGGTTTTTGGCAAAGAAAAAGCTCTCGTGATTGAACGATCGCAAGCCGCTTAATATTAATCAATATTGAGTGGCTTGCGATCGTTCAATCACGAGGCTTTTTCAAAGCCAAAATCCCAAATTTTGAAACACGAGCGGTATAGTTTGTTTGTTGTTTGAAGTTGGTCGAATTTTAGCAAATTTTTGAACTCGCCTGCACTGGAGTTTACCTCCCTGAACATCTTCGTCCAAAAATTTTGCAAAGTCGAGCTTAAGAAATGTTCACGCAGGTGAGCAGAATCCCTTGCCCTAATTCTTATCTACCAAAATATTTTTGGTTCTAAAACTACGCAGACTTTACATTAAAATTTAATCTTAACATTGTACTAGTAGTACCTTGTCAAATATATCTGCTACCCTGCGTGAACATTATCATAGGAACACCTGCAGCCGAAGGTTATAATTTTCATAAAATTAAATCTTCTGATACAGTTTATGAGCATCGCTGAAAAACAACTTTTATACAGCTCGCGCTCTCAAAATTCGGTTTTCGGCAAAGAAAGACAAAATCCGGCGCAGATGAATTTCGAAGGATGAGTATTTTTTACCCTTCCTAAAAAATCATTTAACCAGATAAAACCTCTTTCTGACCAAGAGTTCAAAAATTTTGCAAAATCGAGTTGAATTCAGTTCAATATATTATTATTGTTTTTTTACAAAAACCTTATTTGATCATTCATGGACCAAATCACCGGATACGTCGAAAGAATCACTTTTCAAAATCTCGAAAACGGCTATACAGTTGCCAAACTAAAGCAACCGAGAGCCTCAGACCTTACATGTGTTGTTGGTTTTATGCCTACGATTCAACCGGGAGAGACAATCAAATGCTGCGGCCATTGGAAAAGACACTCTGTTCATGGTTTGCAATTCGAAGTTAACAACTACCAAACAGAAACGCCCGCAGATCTTAACGGCGTAAAAAAATATTTAGGATCCGGGTTGATTAAAGGAATAGGGCCTGCTTATGCAGGCCGCATAGTCAAAAAATTTGGTATCAAAACATTGGATATCATTGACCAAGATCCAAAAAGATTGCTGGAAGTGGCGGGTTTGGGGAAAAAAAGGGTTGAAAAAATACAGTCTTGCTGGGAGGAGCAAAAGTCTGTAAGAGAAGTCATGATTTTTTTGCAATCCCACAGCGTAAGCCCGGTTTACGCCCAAAAAATTTTCCGCGTCTATGGGAAAAGATGCATAGATGTCGTATCCAAAACCCCTTTTGCTCTTGCACGCGACATTCACGGGATTGGATTTAAAACTGCAGATAAAATTGCGGAAAAAATTGGCATTGACAAGCATTCTTCCGAAAGAATAGAAGCCGGAATTTTATATGTTCTCTCTGAGCTTTCAAACAATGGGCACGTCTGTTACCCGGAAGAGATTTTTATAGAAGAAGCTGCCAAAATACTCGATGTTGAAACCAATCTGATCCAAAAACAGTTTCCTTCTCTCGAAGAACAACAGCAAATTAAAATTCAAGAACAAGTCCTGCATGGAAAAATCCAAAACTTTATCTGGCTAAAGCCTCTATATATTTCTGAAAAAGGAATTGCCAAAGAACTATTTCGTTTAATGAACGAAACAACAAACTTGCGCTCAATCGACCAAGACAAAGCCATTGAATGGGTTCAAAAAAAATTGCAGATCGATTTAGGAGAACAACAAAAGATCGCAGTCTCTCTCGCTTTCTCTGAAAAAGTGCAGATCATAACAGGAGGACCGGGAACAGGAAAAAGCACAATTACGAATGCCATTTTGACCGTCACATCGAAACTTACGAGTAAAATCCTGCTTGCAGCGCCCACTGGAAGAGCTGCAAAAAGAATGAGTGAAATTACCAACAAGAAAGCTCAAACTATTCACAGCCTGCTCGAATACAACTTCCAAAGAGGTGGATTCAAACGAAACAAAGAAAATCCCTTAGACTGCGATCTGCTAATTGTTGATGAGGCGAGCATGATTGACACTCCCCTTATGTATAGCCTGCTAAAAGCGATTCCGAGCCGCTCAAGAGTTATTCTTGTTGGAGATATCGACCAGCTTCCAAGCGTTGGTCCGGGAAATGTTCTTAAAGATATTATCGCATCTCGAACAATTCCGGTTACAATGCTCACTGAAATTTTCCGGCAGGCAGCAGGCTCTCAGATTGTTACCAATGCTCACAGAATAAACCGGGGTGTTTTTCCCGAACTATACAACAGCACAAACAGCGACTTTTTCTTTATTGCTCAAGAAGATAAAGATGCTCTGCTAAATCTTATCGTCACGCTGGTTTCTCAAAGAATTCCTAAAAAATATCGTTTTGATCCTTTTAGCGAAATACAAGTACTTGCGCCAATGAAGAAAGGGCAAATAGGAACAGACAACCTCAATACAATCCTTCAAGACACCCTTAATCCGAATCAAAACCATATCTTTAAGTATGGCCGCCGCTTTGCCAAAGGCGACAAAGTGATGCAAATACGCAATAACTACGATAAAAGTGTCTACAACGGGGATGTGGGAAGAATAGAAAAAATCGATGAGGTTGAACAAAAAGTTTTTGTCAATATGGACGGCAATCTTGTTGAATATGATTTTGCCGATTTGGACGAGCTCGTACTCGCTTATGCTGTCTCCGTGCATAAATATCAAGGAAGCGAATGTCCTTGTATTATCATGCCTGTCCATACAGCCCATTTTAAACTCCTGCACCGCAACCTGCTATACACGGGAGTTACCCGAGGGAAAAAACTGGTTATTCTGGCGGGCGCTAAAAAGGCGCTTGCTATCGCTGTTAACAATGATGAAGTCAAAAGTCGATACACAGGACTTTTTGCAGCTCTTCTTGAAAAGCACAACCCCGTACATATCTAAATGATGCAAACATTTTGGACCCCCCTTATTTTTTCCGTAATTCTTGCCTACTCTTGGCTCGGATACAAAATCACACACACAGAGCTTCCTTCTCCAACCTCCCCTGCAATCCTATATGCAACCGAGGCAAAGCAAGATTTACAAATCACCTTTACCCAAGCAATTGATGAAGCGAAAAAATCAATCCACCTGGCCATATACAGCCTTAAGGATAAAAAAATCATCAAAGCCCTTAGGAGGGCAGGCAAAAGAGGCGTTAAAGTTCAAATCGTTTGCGACCATGAAGCCTCTTCCGGCGCAGCAAAGAAGCTTGGAAGCCAAATAGAAACAACTTACCGAAAAAGCAAAGGACTCATGCACTTGAAGCTTTTGGTAGTCGATCGCATGATCTCTTATTGCGGATCTGCCAATCTAACGACAGCTTCTTTAAAAATGCATGCTAATCTCGTATCCGGCATTCGATCGAAGTCTTTGGCAAGCCACCTCGTAAAAAAAATCAAAAATTTAAGCAGGGAAGGATTGGTAAAACCTCTAAAACGAGCAGAATTTTCACTTCCCGGTCAAAAAATCGAAATGTGGACATTTCCGGATAACCCCCGCGGAGAGAAAAGGATAAAAAAGCTGATTCAAGGAGCAAAAAAGAGTGTCCGGGTTGCTATGTTTACATGGACTCGGTTTGATTTAGCGGATGCGATCATTGCAGCGCGCAAACGCGGCTTGAATGTAGAAGTTGTTTTGGACCGCAATTCTTCTACAAACGTCAGCAAAAAAATCGCTCAAAGACTGCTAAACGCCGGGATAAATGTAAGAGTGAACCAAGGCCAAGAACTTCTCCATCATAAATGTTTAATCATTGATGATAAAACACTGCTAAACGGATCGGCAAACTGGACTAAAGCGGCTTTCACCAATAATGACGACTGTTTTTTAATCATCTCCCCTTTAAATTCCGACCAGCAGCTTACGTTAAGAAAAATGTGGAAGGAGATGCTCTACAACTCCATCCTCTTGAAAAAAGAGATATAGCGGCCGCGCCTCCAAAATTCAGGTTTTCGGACATGCCTGCGGACGACCGCAAGCCGCTTAATATTGATTAATATTAAGCGGCTTGCGATCGTTCAACCACGAGAGCTTTTTCTTTGCCAAAAACCAAATTTTGAGAGCGCGAACGGTATAATGGCCACCCTTAATTTAATCTTAATTTATTGGTGCCACAATCCAATTATTTTTAACCCGCAACAAACGAGAGTTCGTTATGAAAATGAAAACATTTTTCAATACTTTTATTGGTTTGGCTTTATTGCATGCTCCTCTTTCAGCAGAAGCAAAAGAGACAGAAGAACATATTCCGGTTGGCGAGCGCTCGATCAGCCACGCAGAGTATGTCAAGATGATCGAAGAAAAATTAACAAAAATGAAGGAAGCAAATGATGAAACGGTTTCTGAGGAAATCGGAGATAGAGAAGATTCAAAAATTGTCAAAAAAATCCGGAAATCCACTTATACAACAACTCATGAAGGCGCTTTTCACTATCCTGTATCTGTGTCTTATTTAGGAGACTCAATCCAACTCGAGGACGGCTCTATGTGGGCAGTCAGCCTCTCAGATACATATAAAACTCTAAACTGGCTAACAAGCGATATTATTATCATCGTTCCAAACCACGATATTTTTTCATCATACTACTATCGCCTGATCAACATCAATACCGGCGCTAATGTAAAAGTCAATCTTTATCTTGGCCCCATCTATAACGGAGCCTATACCCATTGGATTACTGCTATTGACTATTTGAATAGAGAAATTTACCTTGAAGACGGGTCTATTTGGAAAATGTCGCCTTTTGATCAACCTATAATTTCTCAATGGCTGCCAAACGACACCGTTATCATTGGGATCAATGACGGCGCTTTTTCATATAGCAATCAAAATATTCTAATCAATGTAAATATGAATAATTATTCCCTTGGAAATTGTATTTACTGATTTTTAAAATGAACAACCCGGGCAAAAATTTGAATAAATTTTTTTGTCCGGGATTATTAGAACCCGTTCAAAATCTCTGAAGAAGTGCTTTTTGCACCCGGTGTCAAAATCCACAATAGATCAAAAAATCTCATTTATGGTTAAATATAACGGTCGTGTTTCAAAAGTCAAGTCTTGAAGTTATTTTGGTATAATAGTATAGAGCCGGAATTACAAAGCAGGTAAGAAATGAATAAATCATTTTTAGAAAAAATAAAATCCCAAACAGAAGAACTAAAACAACACGGATTATACAAAACAGAAAGAGAGATTACCTCTCCGCAACAACCTTTATTGGATGTTTCAGGAAATCATCATCTCTTGAATTTTTGCGCAAATAATTATTTGGGTTTAGCCAACCATCCCGATCTTATTTCAGAAGCTCAAAACGGACTGTCAAAATGGGGATTCGGGCTTGCATCAGTGAGATTTATTTGTGGAACTCAAAGTATTCATAAACAGCTTGAAAAAGCAATTTCACAGTTTTTACTGACGGAAGATACGATTCTGTACTCCTCTTGTTTTGATGCTAACGGAGGACTTTTTGAAACATTATTAGATACAGACGACGCCATTATCAGCGATTCATTAAATCATGCAAGCATTATAGATGGAATTCGATTATGCAAAGCCAAGAGATTCCGATATAAGAACAATGATATGGCCGATCTTGAAAATAAATTGATTGAAGCCGATTCGCAAGGAGCAAAATTTAAACTCATTGCTACAGATGGAGTCTTCTCCATGGACGGAATTATTGCCAATCTAAAAGAGATTTGCGATTTGGCTGATAAATACCAAGCCTTGGTAATGGTTGACGACTGCCATGCAACAGGATTTATTGGAAAAAATGGAAGAGGCACTCACGAACATTGCGATGTCATCGGCCGCGTTGATATTTTAACGGGCACATTGGGAAAAGCTCTAGGAGGAGCTTCGGGAGGATACACATCAGGAAGAAAAGAAATTATTGAATGGCTTCGTCAAAGATCAAGACCCTACCTTTTTTCTAATTCTCTTTGCCCTGCAATTGCTGCAGCTTCATTGAAAGTTTTTCAAATGCTTGTCTTCATCAGACCATTTGAGAAAAAAATTAATAGAAAATAGCCTCTACTTTCGCACGCATATGGAAAAACTTGGATTTGAATTAGTTCCAGGAGAGCATCCCATTATTCCGGTCATGCTTGGAGATGCTAAACTTGCACAGGAATTTGCAGACGAAATGATAAACGAGGGAATATTTGTCATTGGATTTTGCTATCCGGTTGTTCCCCAAGGAAAGGCTCGGATTCGTACGCAAATGTCAGCAGCTCATACTCAAAATGACTTAGATAAAGCGATTTCAGCATTTAAAGTTGTTGGTAAAAAATTAAAAATCATTTAATATTGTGGGGTCATAATTAAAAATTATTCGATTTTACTAAAAAATGTAAAAATTTATGAAAAGTATTATAAAGAAAAAACCTGAAGTTGGATTGTGGTTGGAAGAGTCCCCAATCCCTAAATGCGGTGATCACGATGTTTTGATCAAAATTCATAAAACCTCGATCTGCGGAACTGATTTGCACATCTATAAATGGGATAAGTGGGCGCAAAAAAATGTTCCGGTTCCTCTTATTGTCGGGCATGAGTTTGTTGGAGAAATCGTTGAGATTGGGCGTGCAGTCAAGGGAATAAAAATTGGCAGCCGAGTGAGCGGAGAAGGACATATCACCTGCGGATTTTGTCCTAATTGCCGTAAAGGTTTAAAGCATTTATGTATTCATACTCAAGGAATCGGCTATCATAAGCCGGGCTGCTTTGCCGAATACTTTGTGCTTCCGGCTGAAAATGTTTTTATCCTTCCCGATTCTATCGAAGACCGCATTGCAGCCATCTTCGACCCTTTTGGAAATGCTGTTCATACTGCATTAAGTTTTAAGCTCACAGGAGAGAAGGTTTTGATTACAGGCGCAGGTCCTATAGGGGCTATGGCCGTTGCAATTGCCAAAAAAGCAGGAGCGCGCAATATTGTGATTACTGATATCAACCCCTATCGTTTGCAATTGGCCAAACAGCTTGGAGCGGATGCCGCGGTTAATGTCGCAGAAACAACCCTGGAAGAAGCAATGGCATCGCTCGGTATTCAACATGGCTTTACGGTTTGCATGGAGATGTCGGGAAATCCCCTTGCTTTTAATTCCTTATTGCAAAATGCAAGACATGGCGCCAAAATCGCTTTATTAGGTATTCTCCCTCCGGATACCATTATTGATTGGGACTTGGTTATTTTTAAAATGCTGACCATCAAAGGTATTTATGGGAGAGAGATTTTTGCAACATGGTTTAAAATGGTCAATCTTATTGCAAGCGGACTCGATCTTAATCCGATTATCACCCATGAATTTGCCGCAGAAGATTTCGAAAAGGGATTTGAAGCCATGAAATCCGGCAATTGCGGTAAAGTAATCCTAAATTGGATTTAAAACAGCAAATCATCTGCTCACGCCTTATTAACAATGAACATAAATTCCAAACCTGTTTGCCACTTCGCGAGTCTTTAAATAATCGTCAGTGTCAATTACTTCCTCTCCGTTTATTGTTAAATAAAATTTACGAATATGAATCCCGGCATCTCTTAACTCTTTTGTAAATATTGCCGTTTGACCGGGTTTATTTCTCAGTTTTACCACCGCAACATCTGTTTGTTCAAAAGGAATTTTATGAAGATTTAATATAGTTTCGGTACGGCCGGGATCGCCCGTTAAAAAACTCAAAATCGCGTAATTTGCATAAGTTTGTCCCATAATGGCATCGATATTGATTCCTTCGTCGCCTAAAATCTGCGCCAACCCCTGCAAGCCTTCGGGCTGATCTGTTACTTTAACGGTAAATTGTATTGCCATTCAACAACCCCTTGTAAATAAATGTAGAAATTGAAGGGAAAAAGCTGAAGATCCCCTCCCTTTTTAGTAACCTATACCGATCGCGCCCTCAAAATTTGGGATTTTGGCTTTGAGAAAACCTCTTGATTGAACGATCGCAAGCCACTCAATATTGATTAATATTAAGCGGCTTGCGATCGTCCAATCAAGAGAGATTTCTCTTTGCCAAAAACCAAATTTTGAGGGCGCGACCGGTATATACCGCGGCGGTATAATCTCGACTTTGCAAAGCCGGGATTATCTACACAATAATAAATATCGAGAAAAATTTGCTATCGAATTCTCCGCGTATTCATCAGCACGATGATGCTGCTGGATACCATAGCTCCAGCTGAAAAAATAGGACTCAAATACCCTGATGCTGCTAAAAAAATCCCAATAATATTGTAAAAAAAAGCCCAAAATAAATTCTGTTTAATAATTTTTTGACCCTTTATAGCTACTGTTCGGAGTTTTGAAAGAATATCCAGCCGATCCGTTGTAAAAAGTATATCGGATACTTGTACAGATAAATCACTTGCAGAAACGACTGATATTCCTATATTCGATGCAGTCAATGCCGGCGCGTCATTAATGCCGTCTCCAATCATTGCCACTATTTCACCATTTTTTCGCAACTTTTCTATAATTTCTCTTTTTTCAAAAGGACTGCACCTGGATTTCCATTCATCAAAACCGCAGGCTTTTGCAACTTTAACAACAACATTTTGTCTATCTCCGGATAACAGCAGAGTTTTCACAGAATGCAGCGATGAAACAACTTCCTTTGCCTCATCGCGAAGTTGATCTCCTAAGGTCAAAACTGTAATCAGTTTGCCTCCTCGAGTGAAAAATACTTGGGTCAAATCTGTATCGATCGGTTGACATCCGGTCCATTCACAGTTGCCAAGCCGATACTCGACATCATGGTCAAATCCTATCATGCCGGCTCCTGACACTTCTCGAATATTTTGAAGAGATAACGGATCCGTTGCCAATTGTTGAGATATTGCTTTTGAAACAGGATGATTGGTATGGCTTGTTAAAGCCTTTAATACTTTTATCTCATGGACACAAAGCCCCTCCAATCCGCTGCAAACAGAAAAACAACCTTGAGTTATCGTTCCCGTCTTATCAAATACAAACACGGTTTCCCTTCCAATATCGGGCAGGCACCCTCGATTTCTAACAATCGCGCCGGCACAGGAAAGAACATTGAGAATTTGCGACTCTGCCATAGGAGCTGCAATCCCAATCGCACATGGGCAAGAAATCAAAAGCACTGAAATCCCTCTCATAAAAGCTGTTCTATAATCACAGCCATGGAACAGGCACCCAAAAACAGTTCCAAGGGCAATTGCTATAACCACCGGTATAAACCGGCTAACAATAGGATCCACTGCTCTGGTATATACGCTTTTATGTCCAATGTCTTGCTCGACTATAGAGATAATTTTTTCCAATGCAGTTTCTTTCTGAGGGTTTACAACGCGATAAACAGCTGTTCCATTAATAACAACAGTGCCGCTAAGCACAAAGTCTGTTTTATACTTATGTACCGGCATGGACTCGCCTGTCATTAATGATTCATCGCAAGAACACTCTCCTGAAACAATCTCTCCATCCAATACGATTTTCTCGCCTGTATGAACTGCCAGATGATCGCCTGCTTTTATGTCCTTAAGCGGCACAAATTCTTTCTTGCCGCCGGGGAACACCTTTCGCGCCCTTTTAGGCAATGATTTGACTAAGCGGAAAAGCGAATCTTTTGCAGAAAATTTAGCTTTAGATTCGATAAGCTTGCCCAATAACACAAAAGTAATAATGACGCACATTGAATCGAAGTAAATATGTTTACTATTATTGATCATTTCATAAAGAGAGAGGCTGAATGAAGAGAAAACCCCTAGAACAATTAACGCCTCCATCCCTACAACCCCAATAGACAACGCTGTGATGAAACGGCGAAAAATAGGCCATCCGGAAAAAACCAAAACAGGAATTGAAGAAACAAAGGATAGCCATACAAAAATCCGGCTCATCCCCTCGTCATCCAAAGAAAAAAAAGAAGCGTATACCGGATAGGAAAGCATCATGACATTCAATGAGAAAAAGGCGGCGATAATCAAGCGAAGATACAAAAATCGAGAAATTTGATTTTTTCCGGCTGCCTCAAGAGAAGATGCTTCATATCCTAATTGATTAATCGTTTTTTGAATGGAATCTTTAGAGATATACCTTGGAGAAAATTCGATCGAGGCTAAATCGGTTGTATAGTCGATAACGCAATTGAGAACACCTTTTTGCTGCATAAGCATCAAGCGGATAACTTCAGCGCAAGACGGACACCACATATCTCCTATTTCAAAATGCGCTCGATCACGTTCATCATCTTTTACAATAATTTTTTTTTCCCGAATTTGTTCTAACAATGCGGGATTTGAAATCAATCCGGAAGCTGCTGCCTGCTTGAACACTTGCGAATTTTCAAAATTATCCAGTTTATTCGCTGCTGACAAGACTTTAAATACCGTTTGACAACCCACACAGCAAAACACATGGGTGTCATCATATATAGGCCGCTTGATTGATTCATTGGAACATAAAGAACAAAAAAAATTTTTTGTCATAAAACATCTTACAAAGAGTAAGAAAACAGCTTAGCAGAAATAGATCTATTAATTCAAAAAATTTCTTAGGGAAAAATTCAGAAGTTTATCTTTATTCTACTCTCAATTATAATCAAGTTATTATGATATTAGAGCTCGCCTATTACGGAAATCCAATTCTTCGAAAAAAATGTTTACCTGTTGATGAAATCAACGACGGAATACGAAAACTTGTCGAAGACATGCTTGAAACAATGATTGAACACAACGGTATTGGACTCGCCGCATCTCAGGTGAAAAGAGATTTACGAATTTTTATTACAGCTGTTCCCAAAGAACTGCCGGATGGAAAATGGGAAAAGGGCGAGCTTTTAGTATTCATTAATCCTGAAATCATTTCAGTAAGCGAGGAAAAAGAATTAAAACAAGAAGGCTGCTTATCTATTCCAAAGGTCTATGGGGATGTATTAAGACCAAAAAGCATCGTCATTCGTGCTCAGGATATAAACGGCAATATTTTTGAAGAAAAGTTTTCCGGTTTGCAAGCAAGATGCTGTCTGCATGAAAATGATCATTTAAACGGGGTTTTATACTTTGACAGAATCAAAGGAAGCAAACGGAAGCACCTTGACCCTCTTCTAAAAAAAGTTAAAAAACAATATAACTCCTAGAACATCTGTTAAAATGAGCCAAGAGCCAAGTTTTGAAATACGAATGGCATACAGTTGCGCCTTCAAAATTTAGGATTTTGAGGGCGCACGTGGTTATACTCCCTAAAAGTTCATGCTCTTTATAAAACTACGCGCTGCTCTAATTGACACATCCCGCGAAGATGATGCGCAACTGCTTCTTTACGTTGTTCAAGAGTATCTACAAAGTAAAACTCCTTTAGAGCAAAATGGTTCACCAATGTATCAACACAATCATCCATTTCACAAATTACATCAATTACAGCCTTGCACACACCTGTCATTTCTTTAGAAGATAACTCCCTCATAAGGTTTAGAAAAAAAGCAGTTTTAATGAACGCGAAAGGCGTTGTATATGGATGGTCCTTTCCTATTTTTCTCAAGGAAGCTTTGTAAAAAATCCGGTGCAAGCTATCCTTTTTTAATTCCTCAAGAAACTTTGAAAATATACCCTCTTCCAGGACTCTAATTGCCTCTTGAATCAAAATACAATATTTTTCTTGATAATCATCGATATGAGACACGCATGACAAAGGGTCTATTATAAGGCCTTTCATTTTATTTATTCGAGTTATCAAGTCGTTATGCGCTGTTTCTTTTTCTATTAAAATAGCATTTATCGGATAACAGGAATTGTAAAAATTTTTAAAATCCACAAAAGATAAAAAATGAAAAATATTACAAATAATATTATTAGGAAGATGTATTAGATTGAAATTAGAACTGTTATTTATTTTTCTTTTGCTATTTAGATAGAATTCTAAATCCACACTTCCCCTAGAAAAACGAGTGTCATTATAAAGACTATACATATTAAAACCTCCTTAAATTAATTATGCAGGGCGCAGCCGGTACACCGGGCGCACCCTCAAAATTCGGGATTTTAGTTTTGAGAAAACGTGCTTGTGGAGATCGTAAACCGCTTAATATTAATCAATATTGAGCGGCTTGCGAGCGTCCAATCAAGAGGGATTTCTCTTTGCCAAAAACCAAATTTTGAGGGAGCGAGCGGTATATACCGATTGTTGCATTTGGTAAAAATGTTCGGCTAGAAACTTGAACTTGCCATAATCAAACTTTTTCTTCGATTTGAGACTGGTCTGTATTCTGAATGGAAGTGCGGACCATCGCAGAAGTCCAAATAGAAAGTAAAACGCAAGAAGAAAGGAAAACAACTGCTAGCCAACCGGTAAATTTCTTTAACACATCGGCAGTAGAAGTTCCGAATAATGAATCGCCGGTATCCCCTCCGAATGAAGCTCCTAAACCGCTGCTTTTGCTTTCCTGAATCAAAATCACAAAACAAAGCACCCCGCAAAGCATCATGAATAATAACAGTGAAAAAATGTAAAAAAAAGTCATAAATCACACCTTAATTGTCTGAAAATTAGCTATTTGAGAAAAATCACCCACATTTAATGAAGCTCCGCCGACTAAAACCCCATCTATATCTTTCTTTTCCATGATTGCACGAACATTATCCGGTTTTACGGATCCGCCATATAGCAAAGACACCTTTTCGGCAGCAACTCTATCCCAATTATCTTGAATCAATTCGCGAATATAGGAATGCGCCTCTTGAGCTTGCTCGGGTGTTGCAACCAAGCCTGTGCCTATCGCCCAAACAGGCTCATAAGCAATTAACAGATTGGATAAATGCTTGCTTTCAACTCCCGATAAACTTTTCAATAACTGCTCTTTAAGCACTTGCTTGGTTAATCCGTCGTCCCGCTCTTCCTGAGTTTCTCCCACACAAACCACAGGCTGCAATCCGCTAAGAATTGCTCGTTTGACTTTTCTATTAATAAATTCACTGGTTTCTTTGAAAAAACGGCGTCTTTCCGAATGTCCTAAAATGACGAACCGGGCTCCTGCATCAAGAAGCATTGAAGAAGAAACCTCTCCTGTATATGCGCCTTGTTCGGCATCATGCATGTTTTGCGCCCCTGCAACAATATTTGTGCCTGCTGTTTCTTTAGCGGCTATAGATAGAAGAGTAAACGGGACTGCTAAATAAATGTAGTGGGGAGTATCAACGACGGCAGGTGCAAATTCATTTAAAAATTTAATAGTTTCTAAAGAATTTTTATGCATTTTCCAGTTTCCTGCAATCACAACTGACCGCGTCATATGAAACTCCTTGTTTTTGTTCAATCAATCATATACTCTTTTATCGACAAATTCAAGTAGAAATGATGACAGAAAAAGTATCCAAAGACCTTCCTATCCTTACAGTTTCCCAGCTTTCAAACGCAGTGAAACTTCAACTGGAATCCGCTTTCCCTTCTGTATGGCTTCAGGGCGAAGTCAGCAATTTTAAAAAACACACTTCCGGACATTTATATTTCTCTTTAAAAGACAGCCAGGCGCAAATTGCCGCCGTCATGTTCAGAGGAAACGCGCAAAATCTGCAGGTTTTGCCTAAAGATGGCGACCAGGTTGTTGTTTATGGGGGGTTGAATGTATTTCCCCCCAGCGGAAAATATCAAATCAATGTTCAGACGCTTCGATTAGCCGGGGCCGGAGAATTATTGCTCAAGCTTGAAGAGCTGAAAAGAAAACTGCATGAAAAAGGATGGTTTAAAAGCGAATTTAAAAAAACGCTGCCAAAATTTCCGAAAAAAATCGGGATTGTGACAAGTCCGACCGGCGCTGCAATACGCGACATCCTCAATGTCTTAAAACGGCGGCATGGCGGATTTGAAATTATCATCAACCCGGTGAAAGTCCAAGGCGAAGGAGCGGCAGCCGAGATCGCCCAAGCTGTCAATCAATTTAATGCTCATCAGCTCGTTGATGTGATCATCGTCGGCCGAGGAGGAGGCAGCATTGAAGATCTTTGGGCTTTTAATGAAGAGATTGTCGCTCAAGCAATATTCGAGAGTAAAATTCCTATAATCGGGGCTGTTGGACACGAGACTGATCACTGCATTGCAGAATATGTAGCGGATGTGCGGGCTCCTACTCCATCTGCCGCTGCGGAAATCGTTAGCGGAGAAAAGACGCAGCAGATGCAGTTTCTTCTCCAAACCCATCAAAGGCTTACCCATGCCTTAAAACAGCAGATGTCCCAATGGCGGCGCAGACACACGCAAATTCTAAAAAGCCCCATGATGAACTCTCCTTACCTTTTGCTCGGCCCCCGGATACAATCCCTGGATGATCGACGTCAGAACCTCGATATTGCCGCTGCGCAGCAAATGAAAAGCCGCCGTCTGCTATTGCAGTCTCGTTTTCAACTTTTGCAAACTCTAAAACCTAAAACAAAAATCGATCATTTTAGGCAACGCTTGCTGAATAACGCCAAACAGATCGATCAACACGTCAACCAATTAATCAAATATCGATATGAAAGATTGAAACGCGTTGCCTCGGCATTGCAGGCCATTGATCCTAAGAACCTTCTTAAAAAAGGATACAGTATCCTCTTTTCTGAAAAATCCGGTTCGGCTATAACATCAATAAAGTCGGTTAAAAAGGGCGACTATCTGAGAGTCCTTTTATCGGATGGAAAATTATCAACAATTGTAAATGAAGTGGCAAAAAATGACGGATAAAGAACCCGATTTTGAAAAGAATTTCCAACGTTTAGAAGAAATTTTAGAAATCATGAATTCAACAGAGGTGGGATTAGATCAATCCTTAAAGCTCTACGAAGAAGCTAATTCCTTGATTATTAGTTGCGGGAAAAGGCTTAACGAAGCAGAGCAAACAATTGAAATGCTGATCAAAAATCGCGATGGCGAACTCGCAATTCAAGCAAACGGGACTCCGGAAACCGAGAAGTTCGATTGATTTTGGCGGCTCTAAGAACCTGTTCAAAATTCACCAAAAATCACAATTTCCAAAGATTTTGAACAAGTTTTAAAAATCCCGAATTTTGAAATACGACCGGTATAACGTAGATTTTATCAATGAATGTCTTTATATTTAGAAATCGTTCAAAACCGCAATCAAAAAATATTGCGACAGGAATAGCAGAGTATCTCTCGACTCGGGATGTTCGAATTATTGTCGAACAAGAAGATGCCGAAATCCTTCAGGCAATTCCTATTACTGAATTTAATCCCGATGATATCGACTTTACAATCACGCTTGGAGGAGATGGAACAATTCTCAGAGCTGTTCATTTTTTTCCCGATTTGAGAGCCCCGATTCTTGGTATTAATCTGGGCAGCCTGGGATTTATGGCAGATATTCCCATTACAGAAATTTATCCATCGCTTCAAGAAATTCTAAAAAATAACTACTCTGTTAAAGAAAGAGTGATGATGCAAGGAGAAACGCTGCTTGGAGAATCTTGCTTTGCAGTCAATGAAATCACCTTTCATCGAGCAGAAAACTCAAGCATCGTAGAGCTTGCCGTTCATGTTGATGGAACCTATTTAAACACCTTTGCAGCCGACGGGGTGATCATCTCCACTCCTTGCGGCTCAACTGCATACTCTCTTGCAGCCGGCGGTCCGATTATTGCTCCCGACCTTAAAGCTTTTGTTTTAACCCCCATTAGTCCTCATACAATTTCCAATCGTCCTATTGTTTTTAAACCAAACGAAATTCAAGTGCAATATATCAGCGATCTAAAACCGATTGAAATCAATGCTGACGGGCTGTCAAATTTTCCACTCCGAACCGGCGAAGTTTTCCGTATTCGCTTTGCCGACAGAACTTTTCGTCTAATTAATCTCCATCACCATGATTATTACTCAACGCTTCGTTCGAAACTAGGATGGAGTGGAAAAATTAAAACATAATTATCCTGGAAATTAATTTTACAATTTTGTTAAGAGTAAGAACGTGTTCAGAATCTCTGAAAACGCCAAAAATCACAACTTTCCGAGAAGTTATGCCGGTCGAGTTTCAAAATTCGGTTTTCTCAAAGCCAAAAACCGAATTTTGAAACTCGACAGGTATCAACAGGTTATATGGAACGTTAACCCCTTGAGGTATTTATGTTAAAACTTTTTTTATTTATCCCCTTGATCATTGTTTGTTTAAGCAGCTGCGGAGTAAAGCGGGCAATGGATGCCAACCAGTGTGCAATTGAAAGAAGCACCGATGCGATTCACCGCAATGTCGAAGCTCTCGATAAAGTCACAGAAAATTTAAAAGAAATGCAGCAAAGTTAAGCGAGGAATTAATGAAAACGCTTTTATTAACAATCATTTTCTCTACAGTATTTCTGACAAGTTGCGATATAGTGAACAAAATCAATCAATCAACTTGCGATATCAGGCGCAATACTTGTGCAATTGAAAGAAGCACAGACGCGATTGAAAAAAACCGTGCAGAACTTGAAAAGATCCGACAAAGCCAATAGATTGAAAAAGAAAACTCACGTGCGGCTTCAAAATCTTTCGTAAATCCCGGAAAGGGTTTGCTCTCATTTCCTTAAGAAACAGGATGTTTTTAGGGAATGCGAGCGATGCATTGACATCCTCCTCTCCCTAAAGGAAGAGGATTCCTGTATTTATATTGCACAGGGTAGTATTTCCTTGTGGTTTCCTACTGGTTCCTGCTGCCGACTCCTAACAGAGTTCGCTTGACAGGCTATCACGGCAAGCCCTGCCGCTAATATATTTAATGCACCAACATTGTCAGCATGATTTTCGTAATAGCACTTTCTACATTGAAATTGTGATTGGCTTGGTCTGTTTTGAGAGTCGATATTCGAACAACTTGGACATTTTTGACTCGTATACTGGGGATTAACGTAATGTAGTTCCCCTCCTAGCCACGACAATTTGTAATTTAGTAGATTGCAAAAGATCCCCCAACCTTGATCTATGATGGATTTATTTAATCCAGATTTCGCCTTAACATTTCTGCCTGGCGATTCGATTGATCCCTTTGCAGATTTAGACATATTTTTGATTTGCAGATCCTCTAAGAAAACAATAGCGTGGTTTTTGCTAATTTCTCTTGTGATTTGATGCAAATGGTCTAATCGGCAATTTCGGATCTTTCGATGTTGTCTTGATATTTTTCTTTTTTGTTTCCTCCAATTATTGGAAAATTTGACTTGTCTTGAGAGTTTCTTTTGTGACTTTGCAAGTCTTCTTTCTTGTTTTCGAAAAGAATTAGATGGCTCAAAGTATTCTCCTGTCGAAAGTGTAGCAAATCGAGAAACACCAAGATCAATACCAATACTTGATTCGGATGGATGAACAGGATCTGCAACTTCTAATTCTACTTGTACAGAAATGTACCACCCATCAGCCTCTCTTTTTACAGTGAGATTTTTTTGTTTCCCTTCGATATTTCTGCTTTTGTGAAAACCAACCCAACCTATTTTGGGAAGAAAAACACGTCGGTTTTCAAATTTAAATCCTTGAGGATAGCAAAAACTATCTCCAGAAAATTTCTTTTTAAATTTAGGAAGACGTTTATGAGATTGTTTTCTGTCAAAACCATCCTGAAAAGCTCTTTCAAGATGTTTTAATGTTTGCTGAAGAGGTTGAGAATGAGACTGCTTTAAGAAGCTAAGTTCATCTGTTTTCTTCCAAAATGTAAGCCAAAAGGCAAGCTCTCGATACCACATTAATGGTTGTTTTTCTTCTAGTCTTTTCATGTTAAGCGCTAAGGTTTTGTTCCACAAAAAACGACAACATCCAGCTGTTTGTGATAGTTGTTTTTCTATCTCGTGATTTGTCTTTAACTTAAATTGATAGGCTTTGCGTATTAACATGCGCTCATGTTACATTTGGTCCATGAAAAAATCAACAACAATTAGATCCGGTAGGCACTGTGTTTTTAATATGCATGTTCACTTGGTCTTTGTCACCAAATATCGAAGAAAAGTTTTTAACAAAAAAATTTTAAATGATCTAAAACAAATTTTCTCTGATGTTTGCAATGACTTTGAATCTAATCTCGTTGAGTTTGATGGAGAACAAGACCATGTTCATCTATACCTCTTCAAATTGAAGAATCGGTAACAAGAGAGAAAAATTCAAATAATCCTGTAAAAAATAAGCTGTTTCCTCCCAAATAACAGGCTGCTTGGCTGTGTACCTAAAAGACCCAGTAGGCTACAATGTCTCCTTTCAATTTATGCTTGCTACGATGGATTTTTTTACCACAGAGCTCACCGAGCCCACAGAGAGAAGAGAGAATGACACTTTAACTGGTGAAATTATAGGTGCAGCCATAGAAGTTCATCGAAGTTTAGGGCCTGGACTTCTTGAGTCTGCATATGTTGCATGTCTAGCCTATGAGCTCCGTTTAAGAAAATTAAAAGTGGAACAAGAAATACCATTACCAATTTTCTATAAGGACGTTATGCTCGATTGTGGATACCGGTTAGATTTAGTCGTGGATGATCAAGTAATTATAGAGGTTAAGTCTGTTAAGGCATTGACGCCCTTATATGAGGCCCAATTGCTTTCCTATATCAAAATGTCTGATTACCATAAGGGCTTGCTAATCAACTTCAATGTGAAAATGCTGAAGGATGGTATTCGAAGAATGAGAAATTGAATTCTCTCTGTGATCTCGGTGAGCTCTGTGGTAAAAATCAAAAAAGCTGCCTAAGTTGGAGCGCCGATGGCTCTGAATCTATCACGTATTCTGCCAGCAAACTCTTGCCCAAAAACAGACGTTGGATCCAGCCCCGATATATTTTCCAAAAAGCTCATTATAGCCTGTTTAAATTCGTGAAAATCTTCGTAATACGTGTTGTACAGCACTCGTTCTTTCATCCATTTCCAAACCCGCTCAATCGGGTTTAAATTTGGACTGTAAGGAGGAAGAAAATGTAAGTTGATTTTAGAATTTTGGAGATGTGAAGTTACACTCTTATTTCGGTAATAGCGAGCATTATCACAAAACACATGTATTTTATCCTTAGTTGGATAGGCGTCCTCAATCTTCTTAAGGAAAGAGATAGTAGATTCGGCATTCAGCGTCTTATCTTCCTGAACATGCAATTTCGATGAAAGTAAATCAACAGCACCAGAAAGATTTAGTCGAGATCTTCCGCTATTTGCAGCAATTTCCTTGCGTAATCCTGTCTTGATCCAGCCATAGGTCACTTGAGTATTGTGAGTAGGATGCACTCCATCCATAAAACAAATCGTTTCTCCATCTGTCAAAGACCTTTTTAGTTGTTCGTATTCCTCAATCCATTTCTCTTGACGCTCCTTATCTGCTTTACCTGGAACGAGGGCTGGTTTTTTATAGGAAAATCCATGTCGATGCATCCAATTGCACAGTCCTGGCACGGTATAATCAATTTTGAACACTGTTTTTACATACAACAAAATATCTTTAATATAGAGATAGGTATGCTCTTGTAAATGCTTTTCAAGCTGTTCTGATTGATCTAAAGAGAGCTTTTCTACAGAGCCACCATTTTCCGGTTTCAACTTTTTTGACTCTTTATAATCTCGAATGTGTTGGCGAATAGCGTCATCAGAAAGTAAAAGGGCTTCTGCGATTTGCATAAGAGTCCACCCCTTGTCGTAAAGCAGAACAGCTTTGATGCGATCACAAATTCGTTTATCCCTCTCTTTTTTATGTTGGGCCACCAAATCGCTTCGTTCGTAAACAGTAAGGAAATTTCTCATGAAAAGAATTATTACGTATGAATGAATTTTGGAAAAGGATTTTCAGAAAAACATCTCTATCCTGCCAGTGGAAATCCCGGCTCTTGAATCAAGAGAGGTATATTAATTAACTATCCTCCAAAAGTAGCTATTTCAAAACTAGTTAATAGTCTGAAAGGAGTTTCTAGTCGGTTAATTAAACGAGATCATAGAGAGTACATTAGTCAATTTCTTTGGAAAAACAACCTTTGGTCTCCAAGCTATTTTTCTGGAAGTTGTGGAGGTGTACCAATTGATATTATCCGAAAATATATCGAGCAACAACAAATGCCTCACTAAAGCGCCTTACATCCCCTCCCTAAAGGAAGAGGTTTTTCGGCGCATTTTGATAAAAATCGATATATACCGGGCGTATTTCAAAATTCGGGATTTTGGCTTTGAGAAAACGTACTTGTGGATGATCGCAAGCCGCTCAAATTAATATTAAGCGGCTTGCGAGCGTCCAATCAAGAGAGATTTCGTTTTGCTAAAAACCGAATTTTGAAGGCGCGGCCGGTATAAAATAGTGATTCCTAATCTTATCGACTAGGAGGAGGCTGTGAAGGGCTGAAATCTTTATTTTGATCTTTAAACATTTCCATCTTTTTTGCAAAATATTCAGCTTTTTGTTTTTGAATATCATCCAGCATTGACGCGATTTCTTCTTTGTTTGTTACTCCGTGAGACTCCATTACCTTTGAAAATTTTTCTAAGAGCGTATCTCTAAATATCTTGATCGCTTCTTTCCTAAGGCTGGGATCAAGCAAAGGATTAGGATTCATTTTAGAAGCCTTTTCTTCAACGGCCATAATTATTTGTTCATCCATTTCAGACAGCTCTTTTTGAATTGTATCTCTTTGCGCCTGAGGAACATTAAATTTTTCCAATGTTTTAGCGACAAAGGGTTCCGGAAAAAATGACATCAATATTTTATCTTCTGAAATTTCCGTGCTTTCAAGCGCGGGGGAAGAAAAAAATGATAAAGAAAAGAGACACGCATTAACCAAACAAATAAACGGTAAACGTACTTTAACCATGAGCGGCAACCTCCATAAAAAAATAAATACTCAATAGAAAACACACTAACCTATCGCGATAAAATCCCGCAAGCAAAGTTTGTACTTGACTAATTGAAAAAGTTGTTGAAAATGTTAGGTTATGGATATCAACGGTAAAAAAATTGCCGCGCAAATACGGCAGTCCATCAAGGAGAAGGTCAGCCAAATCACTCAGCGAAAGCCGTGTTTGGCCGTAATACTTGCAGGACAAAATCCTGCATCGGAAATTTACGTAAACCGAAAAATTAAAGCTTGTAAAGAAACGGGGATCCAATCCAAGCTCCTAAGGCTTCCGGAAACCGTTTCTCAAGAGGAACTCATCCGGGAAATCGATGCATTAAATCGCAGCATGGAAGTCGATGGAATTCTCGTTCAACTTCCTCTTCCTAAAGACATAAACCCGGAGCTTATCGCAGAAAGCATCAGTCCCGATAAAGATGTCGATGGACTTCATCCATTAAATCTCGGCAAACTGTTATCCGGAAAAGATAATGGGTTTATCCCTTGCACTCCCTTAGGGATTCTGACTTTATTAAACCTGTCTCATGTTGAGAACTTCGGGAAAACATGCGGTGGTTTTAGGAAGAAGCAATATTGTGGGAAAGCCAATGGCCTCACTATTAGTTCAAAACCGCGAATCGGGAAATGCTACAGTAACGATCGCTCATAGCCGTACCCAAAACCTTTCCGAGGTGACAAAGCTTGCAGATATTTTAATCGTTGCCATCGGCATTCCTCAATTTCTAAAACCGTCAATGGTAAAAAAAGGAGCGGTTATCATCGATGTCGGCATCAATAGACTGCCCAATCATCAAGTTGTTGGCGACGCTGATTATCAATCCCTAAAAGATCACTGTTCTTTAATCACCCCGGTTCCCGGAGGCGTTGGACCTATGACAATTGCAATGCTTATGCAAAACACCTTAAAAAGCTACTATCAGAGGCATTATTAATTTGCGAATGCAGTCAATGATTTGCTTTTTGTTATTTTGCCTCTTTTCTTGTCAAACCGAGACAAATCAGCAAACGGAAATCTTTAGTGGAATTGCTATGACAATTCCATACAGAATCATCATCGGCGAACCTCTCGATAAAACAAAGAGGAAATTAATTCAAAATGCAATTGATGAGACTTTTTCCCGCATTGATAGAATTTATAATAAATGGAATCCCTTATCGGAAATTAGCCGGATAAATAGAGCTTCCTCAAATACCCCCATCCCTATATCGGATGAGCTGCAAAATTTCTTAATAGCAATAGACAAGCTTGTCAAACTAACGAAAAACCGGTTTGACCCAACGAATTGAACCTGTTCAACAGTTATGGAAGTCCCATCTTGAATCGGGAAAAATTCCTCCTGATCAAATGCTTGCAGAGCATAAGCAATATATTGGATGGAAAAAACTGCATTTTAAGGATAAAACCATCACCAAGGACCATCAAAAAACTTCCCTGGATCTTGGAGGAGTTGCAAAAGGATATGCAATTGATCTAATTGCTGAAAAACTCGATCGATTGGGCTTTCACAATCTTTATGTTGAATGGGGCGGAGATTTAACAACTAAAGGGAAACACCCGGATGGGCGCCCATGGAGAGTATTGGTTACTAAATGGGGAATGCCGGGAGACACAAATACCGTAGTAGAATTATCGGGCAACGCGATTGCTTCAAGCGGAGACTATCTGCAAAACTGGACAGTCAAAAATTCCGTATATACACATATATTCAATCCCGATTCCGGGGATCCTCTTAAAGTTTCCGATAACTCCATATGCAGCGTTTCCATAGCCGCCCCTACATGTCTGCTCGCCGACACGATAGCCACAGCTGCAATGTTATGCAAGACGCCGGAAGAGGCGGTCAAATGGTTAAAAAAAGTACAGATGAAGCACCCAACCCTTCGTTATTGGGTCTTTACAAGAAAGAAATAGCTATTACTACCCTCTCAGGCACCGATACAGAACCTTATAAGGCATTACTATCAAAATGAATAGAATAGCCCAAAAAAATAGAGGGCGTAATAGCTGTCGGTATCTTATATACCGCTCGTGTCTCAAAATATTTCAACTTTATGAATTTTTTGGATCCGGAAAAAATTCATAAAGTTGAAACCTATTCCTTCAACGCTTCAATAGCAGCCACTGCCTGATCTTTCAATAGCGCATACTCCTCCCGATCGCCGCAGCATCTCGCTGCCAGCTCAAATGAAAGAATAGCGTTTTTTGTGTCGCTCATTGATCGATAGCAACTAGCCGACTGATAGTGGGCTGCCGGATTCTCGGGATTAGTAAGAATTGCCATCGCATAAGCTAATAATGCTCCTTCATACCCTCCATTCAGCTGCTCAGACATGCCTAAACCAAGCCAATAATTATGTACATAAGGATTTAACGTTGTTAAAAATACAAATGCATCTGCAGCTTTATCATACTCTTGCCTTTCGAATAAAGCACGCGCAATGGAATAAAATTTTTCCATAACTTCTGCTGAGTAGCCAATAATCTCCTGAAACGTTTTGCCCTCCTTAATTTGTTTTTGGATAACTTCCGGATCTTTCAAGCGTTCAATCGCTTCTTTTGGAATTCTATATTCTTCTATATTTTCCATTTCATCCATAACATCCTCAAATTATACCGATCTCATCCTTAAATGATTGAGCGGCTTGCGATCATCCGCAAGCACGTTTTCTCAAAGCCAAAATCCCTAATTTTGAAACACTGCCGGCATAACGCCGCGTACATTTCAGAACCTTTTCAAAATCTCCGGAAATTGTGATTTCTGTGTATTTCAATTATTTTTTCTATTTTCCGGCGATTCCAACTCGTTTATTAAAGATATGTACCCGTGTACAAACCGGTCTCTAAATTTTTCTAGATGCGCATAAATCTGATAACGAACCCTTTTCGCATAATGTTCATAAGGCTCTAACTCATTTTGATAATCATTTTTCATGTTTTGTAAAACAACTTCTATCAAATCATCTATTGATTGATTAAACTTAACATCTGCTTCTGCAATTGAAATTTCTGATGATTTACGATCATTTTTCATATTCGCTTCTCCACTTTGCATCATTTACAAGAGCGCTTACAAGTCCCAATATTTTTTCCGTATTGGAATCCCCAAGATTGGAATCCCCAAGAATTAAAACCTGAGGAACCGTCGCAAAAAACTCCCTTAAAACTCCTTTTGACAATTGATCTAAACTCTCCGGAAGCGGACTATTCATTCCTCTTAAATGTTGGCAATTCTCTAGTAGTTCACCCAGCGTTGTTGGTTCACCGGAAAAATCCGGCAGCGTTAAATTTTCCCGAATCTTGCCTGCGGATTCATTGCCGGGCTCTATTGGATATTCCCCGAAAGGCCCGTTAATGGGCGGTAATGACAATGACATATGAATCTCCTCGCAAATAATGATTTTTACCTCTCTAAAGTCATTATAAATTTTATTTTTTAAAATTACAAGGTTTTTTATAAATTCTATTAACAAGAGAAACAGATCTTGCTAAGTTTAAAAAAACTTGATATCATATGTTAGAAACTTAGAAAAAAATGGAAATTATACACACAAACAACTTTATACAGTTCGTTTTTCAAAATTCAGAATTTTGAATTACGGGCGAACAAGGCATAATGATGCTTGTCAATCCTTTAAAAAAAAACAAGATTAATTTATCTGATTACGATTACGAAAAAGATATTGAATATCGAAAACTCATGGCGGAACTTTCTGTATTTGAAGTCGATGTTCTGACAGAAATTATTCATGGATCGCTGCAATCCTCTATTGAACAAATTTGCGATTATCTGGAATCGCCCTTAGACAAACTTTACCCTGCCCTGGAAAAATTACAAGAACTAAAACTCTTTACACTGAAAAATAACAAGATTATTGTTAGCAAGGAAATGCGTAAATACTATGAATCTCAAATCCCTAAATTTGACGACAATTTTCGAGCCGATATAGAGTTTATCAAAAGTTTTTTGGCTAAAGTTCCTATACACGTACTTCCTACCTGGTATGCCTTGCCTCGAACATCTGACGACATTTTTGCTTCGATCATAGAAAAATTTTTGATAACCCCTAAAATTTATCAACGTTATCTGGACGAAATTTCTTTTGACGAGCCTGTATTGAACTCTATAACAGATGATGTCTTCAGCGGTCCAAATCACAAAATCAGCGCAGCTTTTGTCATGGATAAATATCAATTATCCAGAGATAAGTTTGAAAAATATATGCTTTACCTGGAATTCAACTTAATTTGCTGCTTAAGCTATAACCAAGTTGATGATCACTGGAAAGAAGTGATTACCCCTTTTCATGAATGGCGCGAATTTTTAAGCTTTACACACAATAACTTCCCCAAAGGAATTGAAAGCCCGTTAGAAGTCGTGCGCACCCATTCACATGATTTTGGGTTTATTTTAGACATGTCTGTTTTGCTTAAAAAAGCAATCGAGACTCCTTTGACAGTAAAACAATCCAATGCAAAATTTTCACTGCCTCAAAGTATTTCCGATGCTATTTTTTCTCGAAACTTGCCTGAGAATTATTCTTCCCTCCTTATACAGATGCTTTCAACTCTAAAATTGATAGAAATCAAAAATGACCGGATAATCCCGCGAAATATTGCCAATGCTTGGCTGGAAAAGCATCTTCAGGAACAAGCGATAGCCGTTTATCGATATGGCGCTCATCAAGGAACTGCTATACCTGGAGGCTATATCGATCGCGATTTAAGAGAAATCGAACAATGCCTAAAAGGCTTAATGAATAAAGGATGGATCTATTTCTCTGATTTTATTAAAAGTTGTTGCGCTCCCATTGGCGATAATGGTCCGGTCATGCTTATAAAAAAAGGAAAAAGATGGAAATACCGCCTGCCATCATACTCGGAAAACGATAAATTAAAAATTCATCAATATATCTTTCAAACTCTTTTTGCGGCCGGGTTTGTTGCAACCGGAACACATCATGAAAAAGAATGTTTTTCCATTACTCCTTTTGGCAGAATGACACTGGATTAAATGTTTGCGTCAATCTCCACGCTTCTCCATATAAGAACCTGTTCAAAATCCCGATAAATTTACCCTCAATTTAAGCTTGACGGACCACTAGGCTCTATCTGCAAGGTAAATCGACTACTATCCCCAAGATCGATCGATTCAGTACTTGTCACAAATACTTGTTCAAAAGCTTCTAAAAGCAAAATGAGGTTTTCTCTTCTTGAAGAATCTAAACTCACCCCTACATCATCAATTAGCATGAGCGGTTTGGAATCAGCTCTATGATGTAATTGATTCCACTCTGCAAATTTTAATGCTGTCGCAAACGTTTTCTTCTGACCTTCGCTTGCAAACTGTCTGGCTTCCTGACGGCCAATTTTCAAAGAAAGATCGTCTTGGTGAGGGCCGCAAAGAGTGTAGCCAAGCTTAAGTTCTTTAGATCTTTCAGATTTGTATTTGCCGATCAAATATTCAGGCATGCATTTTGCCATGTATTTTAATGAAACGTCTTCTACTCCTCCGGATAAACTTTGTTGGATAGGCCGGCAAGCGATTACCAGCGAGTCAACGAGTTCCTGCCTTTGTTGAATAATATAGCTTCCGGCATTGCTCATTTCATGCTCAAACACTTCTATTGCTTCTAATTGTTGTTTTTTCAACAAAACATTCCTCTGTTTCATAGCTCGGTAATAGCGTGTTAAATAATGAACATACAGAGGGTTCATTTGGGCAAGTTGAAGATCCAAAAATTGTCTTCTATATTTTGGAGCTCCCTTGATTAATTGCAGATCATCAGGCTGAAGCAAGACTCCCTGGATCAGTCCTAGCAATTCCGATAAATTGCGGCATGCATGCTGGTTAATATAGATTTTTTTCTTTTTCTGTTCATACAAAAAGCGAATTGACTGATCGACATCCTGGGTTGTAAAATGCATTTCGACATAAAATCCAGTCTCTCCTTCGCGCACAAGCTCGTCAATATTTGCCGTTCGAAATGAGCGCCCTGTCATAAGAAGGAAAATTGCTTCTAAAATCGTCGTTTTTCCGCGCGCGTTTGCACCGAAGATTAAATTATTTTGCCGGCAAAATTCAAACCGAGCCTGTTCATATAAACGAAAATTACGCAGGTATAATGACCTAATCCACATCCGTACTCAATCGCATAGGCATCAATATAAATAGCGGAGTTGCTGTTACAGTCGATGATGCTATCGACTTTTCGGAATCGGTAATCACACCCGGATTAAAAGAATCGATAAGTCCAAGAGAAACCCTCTCGCCCTTAGTGCGTTTAAGAATATCGATAAAAAACAGTGGATCGAATGCAATATCAAGCATAGCTGCATGATAATTCACCGGCATTGAAACATTGCCCTCGCCAAAATTTTTGGTATTTGCAGATAATTTAACTTCGCCATTTCCAAACGTAAATCGAACAGAGTGATAGCTTTCCGGAGTAAATAGTGAAACCTGCCTCAAAAGCGAGAGCAGCTCTTCTCTATGCAAAGAAATCACTTGACTGCATTTTTCGGGTATAACGCGGTTAACATCAGGATAATCGCCGGAAATTAATTTACTGGCTAAAAAGCTGTTTTCCGTTTCCACAGCAATTTTATCGTCTAACAAATATAAAGTTGCATCGCCTTCGTCACTAAGATTCTTAAGAATTTCGTCGACAGCTTTGATCGGGATAATATATCCCCCTGTAAAGCCGGCATCAATTTCAAGAGGTAAATAAGTTCTGGCCAGCCGTTTGCCGTCTGTGCCCACAAAGGAGGCTGTGCTGCCGTTGATGTAAAGAAAAACCCCTGTTAAAACATAACGCGCATCGTCTTTGGCGACAGCAAATGACGTTCTGAACAACATCTCCTTCAACTGTTCTTGAGGAAGCTTTATCGGAATGGCATCAGCAAAATTCGGAAGCTCCGGATAACTGCTTCCATTCATTCCATACAATTTAAAGATAGATGAATCCGCTTGAATTTCAGTAAGATGGTTTTCATTTGTCGTCACTTCAACATTTATGGAAGTTAATTCCCTTAGCAATGCAGCAAGTTTTTTTGCTGGCAGCGTTGTAGAACCTTCTTGAAGAATTTTTGCTTCTGTATAACAACGTATTCCAACGGTTAAATCTGTTGCCGTTAAAACAATTTCACCATTTTTTGCTTCGAGAAAAACATTTGATAAAATGGCCGTTGTCGGATTTGCAGGAATAAGATGGCTGCATTTATTTATTAAATAATTAAACTCTTGAGTAGAAATGACAAATTTCATGACGCTGCCCCGGTTTTCTAAAAATCCATTCAAAATCAAATTTCCTGAGATTCTGAAGAGATTCCAACTTTGGAAAAGAGATTAGCTTATTCAAATCGAGAAAGTCAAGAGAACAAAACCTAAGGCACAGAACTGACGCATTAAAATAATCCCAATAAGCACTTTTTATGGAAATCAGGTGAATATGCCGCCTTCTTCAACTTCGATATTAGGTTTTTTGGCAAAGAGAAATCTCTGAAAAAGTGCTTTTTGTTAGGTTTTCTGTTAGGTTTTCTTGAAAAGATTAACTCCCATACACTAAAATATTTGTACCGATAGCGTTCTCAAAATTTGGTTTTTGTAGTTTCCGGCAAAAGAAAAATCAAATTTTGAAACACGAACGGTGTAAAGAAATCAGATTACATTGGAAAAAACATGAAAAACGATGTTGTTTTTAACCGCATTACAAAAAGCTTCAACAAAACCCATGCTCTCAACGATGTTTCATTTTCGATAAAGGAAGGAGAGTTTTTTTCAATTTTAGGACCAAGCGGCTGTGGAAAAACGACTTTATTAAGGCTTCTGGCAGGTTTTGACCTTCCGGACAGCGGGACGATTTTACTAAACGATCAAGATATTACCAAATTGCCGACAAATAAACGGCCTCTTAACACCGTGTTCCAAAATTACGCCCTCTTTCCGCACCTTACAATTTGGGAAAACATCGCCTTTGGATTGCGTGTAAAAAAACGGCCGGAAAAAGAAATTATCCGTGAAGTTGAGAAAATGCTGGAACTCATACAAATGACAAAGCATGCCCATAAATTTCCTTCTCAAATCAGCGGAGGCCAAAAGCAGCGGGTCGCCATTGCGCGCGCCCTTGTCAATCACCCAAAAGTTCTCCTTCTTGATGAGCCTCTTGCAGCTCTCGACCTGAAATTGAGACAAAAAATGCTCATTGATTTAGACCTTATTCACGACGAGGTGGGAATAACTTTTATTTTTGTCACACATGATCAGGAAGAAGCAATGGCAGTCTCCGACAGGATTGCCATATTAAACGATGGAAAAATTGAACAAATAGGAAGTCCAACACAAATCTATGAAACCCCAAAAAGTCGATTTGTTGCTAGATTTATCGGAAATACTAATTTTTTTGACGGATATGTTGAAGAAGTGATCGCAAAAGATTATAGTATTTTGCATTTTGAAGACTTCCCTCCTGTCAAATGCTACCACGATGTCCCTCTTTCAAAAGGAGATCAGGTGCACTTAAGCGTAAGGCCCGAAAAAATACAAATATCAAAAGAAATGCCCAAAGACGCCGCTTCTTTCAACTATTTTAGCGGAGTGATCCATGAAAAAATATACAAAGGAGATCACACGCACTTTGGCGTTAATATCGGCAGCCGTACGATTTCAGTAACAAAACAACATAACCGCTTTTTGCTGGATCAGGTGCAGTTAGATTGGGAAGATAAAGTATGGATCTCCTGGCATGCCGATGACGGTTTTATTTTTGCAAGAGAAAAACATGCGTAAGTCTTATTTCACAGAAGTTCTATTTACTCTTCCTTCTCTTCTTTGGTTATCCCTGTTCTTTCTAATCCCTGTTTGTATCATTTTCCTCTATGCATTTAAACCCGCCGGCATCTATGGAAATATCGAAAGCGGGTGGACTTTTGAAACGCTCCTCAACTTAAATAATTTTAGTTTTTACAAATTATTTTGGAGAACGTTATGGGTCAGTTCAAGCGCTGCCATGATCAGCTTAATCATCGCCTTGCCGATGGGATACCAAATTGCCGCATCAACGCCAAAATGGCGGCATCTGGCGCTCATGATGATCGTTATCCCCTTTTGGAGCAGCTTTCTCATTCGCATATTTGCCTGGAAGACAATCCTCCATCCTGAAGGGATTTTTCAAAAAACATTGCAATACGCAGGCATCATTTCAGAATCCACTCCGCTTTTGTATTCCAATTTTGCTGTGATTTTAGTCATGGTCTACACTTTTCTCCCCTTTGCTTTGCTTCCCATTTATACTGCTGCAATTAAATTCGATTTTCAACTTATCGAAGCCGCCATGGACTTGGGAAGTTCGCGCTTTAAAGCGATAACAAATGTCTTCATTCCAGGAATTAAAAAAGGAATTGTAGCCGCGGGGATCATGGTTTTTATTCCGGCTTTTGGAACCTATGTCATTCCTGATCTTGTTGGAGGAATCAATAGCGAATTGATCGGCAATAAAATTGCTCAAAAAACATTTGTTGAGCGCAATATCCCTCAAGCTTGCGCCATTTCGTTAATTTTAGCCATCGGAACCTTGGGACCGGTTGCAATTCTTGCCATTTATGCGAGAAAATTCCGCAGTTATATCATATCAAACAGGAATAGAGAATGATTAAAAGCCGATTTTGTTTTGTCATCACAACACTGGTATTCGTGTTTTTATATTTGCCTATTTTATTTCTCGTCGTAAGCTCGTTTAACGACTCAAGATTTAGCACGCAGTGGGCCGGTTTTACGCTAAAGTGGTACAGCAAGCTATTTAATGAGCCGGAAGTATGGGAGGCGCTGATCAACTCTGTAATCATCGCAGTCAGCTCTACAATTTCCTCTGTTATCATTGGAACTACAGCCGCTTATGCAATCTATCGATACCGCTCTTCATTGCAAAGTATTCATTACGGGTTTATCTACTCGCCATTGGTAATACCGGATATTTTGTTAGGAATAGCGCTCTTAATGTTATTTGTAGCGCTTAATATCCAGTTAGGACTTTTAACAATTTTTATTGCCCATACCACTTTTTGTATAAGTTATGTCACGATGGTAATGCTATCGAAACTCAACCAATTTGACTTTACGATGGTTGAAGCGGCTCAAGATTTAGGCGCTAGCGGTTTTGAAATTTTCAAACGCGTCATCATCCCCTTTTTAACTCCCGGATTTTATGCTGCGGCCCTTCTTTCCTTTACGTTATCGATTGATGATTTTGTCATTACTTTTTTTGTAGCAGGAGAAGGCGCTACAACCCTTCCACTCTATATTTTCAGCATGATCCGGTATGGGTCGACACCTATCATTAATGCGCTCAGCACTTTGATACTATTAAGCACGTTTTTCATGGTCATTGCCTACCACTATTTTACAAAAGAGGAGTTCGCTTAGTGAAACACATTGCTTTAATTTTTCTCTTTTCACTTCTCCTATCTTGCAGCGAATCTAATAAACAAACTCTGCACGTTTTTACTTGGAGTGAAATGTTAGACACCGATCTTGTATACGAATTTGAAAAGAAGTTTGACTGCCGAGTTATTATCGACTTATTTGATTCAAATGAATCGATGTACGCAAAATTAATGTTGGGAAGAACGAATTATGATGTGATTTTCCCAAGCAATTATTATGTAGAGCTGCTAAAGAATCAAAAGATGATACAACCTCTGGATCTCAACTTAATTCCAAATCGCATCTACTTAGATTCCGCATATTTCCCGGAAGAATTAAACATGTATGCGATTCCTTATATGGTTTCATTTTCGGGAATTGGATATCGATCCGACCGCGTAAAATTATCGTCTCCGAGTTATCAAGCCTTTAATGATAAACACTATCGAGGCCGTATTACAATGCTCAATGATTTAAGAGAGGCGCTTGGAGCCTGTCTGAAAACATTAGGTTATAGCATTAATACAACTAAGGCAAGCGAAGTAAGAGAAGCTGCCGACCTTTTAATTAAATGGAAGCAAAATTTTGCAAAATTTGAAAATGAGCAAAACAAAAGCGGGTTAGCGAATGGAGAGTTTCTTATTTCTCAAATTTATTCTCCCGATCTTTCGCAGGTTCAGGCAGAGAATGAAAATGTTGCCTTTGCATTTCCAAAAGAAGGATGTATTTTGGCAATAGACTGTATGTGCATTCCTTATAGTGCTCCTCAATTTGATCTTGCTCATGCATTCATCAATTTTATGATCGCTCCAACCGTAGCGGCATTGAATATTGAACGCACCTACGCCCTTACCCCGATTATACCGGCTTATTCAATGCTGCCTGAAGATTTCAGACACAACCCTATTTTATTTCCGGCAGAGGAACAAAAAGAAAAAATGGAGCTTATCCACGATATCGGCCCTCATATTGAGTTATATCATACAGAGTGGGAAAGGGTAAAAGGTAGCTAGTTTTAGCTAATTTTATCTCGACTTTGCAAAGTCAAGATGATTAATTATACATTTTTTATTATTATTGATTTCAACAGAATACACTTCCTAAATGAACGATGTATATAAATAAAAATCTTTAGCAATAACAAGAATCAATTAAAATTTTAAATTAAATAAAAAAAATATTAATTATTTTGTTGTTTAAAAATAAAAAAAATGATAAACTTAAGTTTCTAAAAAAAACCAAAAACAATGGAGATAAAAAAATGTCTATAATTACTGATTATAATAATTCCATAAATATGGATAATCAAAATAAAGATCGAACTAATTCTGGTTCTACATTAAAGAAATTGATTGTTAAAGTTGTTAAATTTATTGGACGCATTTTTGCTGCAATTGGAATGATTTTATTAAATCTTGTCACATTAGGGACAGCAAACTTTATTCCGCCTTTTCGCAGGGCATATGCGCCAGTATTTTTAGGACGGCCAGCAGCGACACCGCTACCAGAAGAAAGAAAAAATTACAAAAATGTAATAAAAGAATTAAAAGACAATTACGAAAATATAATAAATAAATTAACAAAGCCCCATGATAGACACGAGTCTCATATAGGTGACCTAATTCAGGCTAAAGGAAATTTAAGAAAACCAGAATATACAAGCAATGATTTAAAAGAACATAAAGAATTATTTTCAAATGTAATAAAAGAATTAAAAGACAATTACGAAAATATAAAAAATAAATTAACAAAGCCCCATGATAGACACGAGACTTTTATAGGTGACCTAATTCAGGCTAAAGGAAATTTAAGAAAACCAGGATATACAAGCAATGATTTAAAAGAACATAAAAAATTATATAAAAAAGAACATAAAAAATTATATAAAAATGTTACTGATCAAATTATTAAAAATGATGTACGATTAAATCACGTTAATGAGCCCGTTGTTAAATTTCATTGTGTAGATGAGAGCCCAAAAGAAAAACAAATTAAAGATCCTAAGAACACAACGGCGGAAAAAGTGAATAATATTGCTGGTGGAATTAAGAATACTGTGACGAATGGCATCTATACGGTAAAAAATACAATCAATAATTTTTTCGATCCTCTTGGCGGTGCTTTACTTACCGGATGTACTATATAAAGTTCTAATCTTAGAGCAATCTTATAACTAAACCACCTAAACAAAAAAGCCCATCCCCCCGCTAAGGGAATGGGCTTGTTCCTTTATTCCGTCAATCAAGCTCAAATCAAAAGAGACGCCGGATTTTCCAAATACTTTTGCACAGTACGTAAAAACTCAGCCCCCGCCGCACCATCAATCACTCGATGATCGCAAGACAAGCCAATATTCATGATCCTGCCCGGCACAACAACTCCATCTCGAACAACTGGAGTATCGTGCATTCCACTGACAGAGAGGATTGCAGCTTGCGGAGGGTTGATAATCGCCAAAAATTCATTAACTCCATACATCCCTAAGTTAGAAACAGTGAATGACCCCCCCTTAAATTCTTCCATCGCCAACTTGCCATCTCTTGCTTTTTTTGCTAAGGAACGCACTTCGACAGAAATTTCTCCAAGCGTTTTGAAATCGGCATGCCTGACAATAGGCGTGATCAATCCCTCATCGACGCTCACAGCAAATGAAAGATCGATTGTCTTAAAACGGATAATCGTTTTATTGACACTATTAAAACCACTATTTACATGGGGATGTTTTCTAAGAGATAAGGCGCAGGCTCGCATGATAAAATCATTGACCGATATCTTTGTCCCCGTTTTTTTCAACTGCTGCCTGATTTGATCAATAGGTTTTGCATCGACCGTTTGCGTGAGATAAAAATGAGGAATAAACGTCTTTGCTTCTTGAAGCCTTTGTCCGATCACCTGTCTCATAGGCAATAGCTTTTCTTCCTCGTAACTACCCGGGGGGTATTTTGGAAGATCTCTTCTTCCCACACTGGCAAAACCCAGAGACTGCGCATTTTCAAGATCAGCCGAAACGATACGACCGCCCGGACCGCTTCCAGTAATAGTTGTTAAATCCAATTTTTTTTCTTTTGCAATTTTTTTTGCCAACGGACTCGCTTTTACTCTCTCGATAAAACGAGAAGCAGGGAGCTCAAAAACATATTCCTTAAGCGGCTCTTCAGGAACAAACGCCGGCTGCAGCATTCCTTTTGCTGTCTCAGATGCTTTTTTAACCTCTTTCGGCGGCTTGGGCTCCTCTGAAAAAGCTGCTTCTTCTTTTTCTTCTTTAAGCTGCAAAACCAATGACTCAGGCTGATAACCTTCGATACTCTCATCCTTTTCTTCAGTAAAGATAGCAATCGCTTGATTGACCTCTGCTTCCTCTCCCTCTGGAATGAGAATTTTTCGCAGCCACCCCTCGTCAAGCGCATTGTGTTCTACTGTCGCCTTATCCGTTGACACTTCCAGCAACAGCTCTCCGGATTCGACAAATTCACCTTCTCCCTTGTGCCATTTCGCTATAGTTCCGGATTCCATAGTAGGAGAGAGTTTAGGCATGGTAAATGTAAAAGGCATGGAAAAATGTCTCCTAAATGTTAAGCGCTTTTCTACATGAATAAAGAATGCGGTCTACTGTTGGCAATGTCTCTTTCTCCAAGACTTTCGAATAAGGCATCGGAGTCTCTTTTTGAGCTACTCTTTCAACAGGCGCATCCAAAAAATCGAAACAATGTTCCATAATCTGAAATCCGACTTCTGCTCCAATTCCGGAAAACAGATGCCCTTCTTCTACAACAACGCATCGATTTGTCTCTCTAACAGACTGCGCAATCGCCGCAATGTCCAAAGGTTTTATCGTTCTTAGGTCGACGACCTCGGCTTTAATTCCCTGCTTGCGCAATTCCTTGGCTGCTTGTAAACAAACTTGCACCATGCGGCTATGAGAGACAAGCGTTAAATCTCTTCCTTTTAAAACAATCTTGGCTTTTCCAATGGGTACCGTATACTCTGCTGTTGGAATTTCCATTTTATCCCCGTATGAAAGCTCATTTTCCAAAAATAAAACGGGGTTGTTATTGCGAATAGCAGATTTTAATAAACCTTTGCAATCATAAGCATTGCTGGGAGCGATCACAATCAAGCCCGGCAGGTTGCTGTAAAGAGCTTCCACACAATGAGAGTGCTGGCTGGAAACCTGCGCAGCCGCGCCATTCGGTCCTCTAAATACAATCGGACAGGAAAAACGGTTTCCTGACATATAATACATTTTTGGCGCATTAGAAATGAGTTGATCTGCTGCAACAAACGAGAAATTAAAACTCATAAATTCAACAACCGGACGCAAACCGCACAATGCGGCTCCTATTCCAAGGCCTGCAAATCCTAATTCCGATATCGGCGTGTCGATGACACGTTTTGGCCCCCACTTGTCAAGCATGCCTTTGGTGACTTTATAAGCCCCATTATACTCAGCAACCTCTTCCCCCATAATAAAGACATCGGCATCCCGCTCCATCTCTTCATCAAGCGCTTGCCTTAAAGCTTCCCGAATTTCTACTGTTTGCATACTCATGGCGCGTAGACATCCTCCTCTAATGTAATGGGGTTGGGCCAGGGACTTTCATCTGCGTGTTTCAGCGCGGCGATCATAATCTCGCGCTGTTCTTTGTCCATGTTTTTGTACGTTTCTTCATCCATCCACCCCTTCTCTTCCAAATTTTTCTTTAGTACTAAAATAGGGTCTTGCTTTATACAGTTTTTTAATTCTTCTTTTGTTCTATACAAACCGGGATCTGAAATGGAGTGTCCTTTAAACCTCTCGGTAACTGCCTCGATGAGAACAGGCCGCGAAGTTTTAAGAACCTCATTTTTAACATTTTGAAAAAGGGCATAACAATTGAGATAATCCATGCCGTCTACAGTATACCCATTGATATGATAAGCCGGCGCCTGATCTTCGGCCAACCGCTTAATGGAAAGGGCTCGATCTGCTGCGGTTCCCATGCCCCAATGATTATTTTCAATCACATAAATCACAGGAAGATCCCAAAGCGATGCCAGATTCAAAGACTCGTGAAATGCTCCTTGGGCAATAGCGCCATCGCCTAGAAAACAAACGGCGACTTGATCCTTGATATCGCGGTATTTTAAAGCAAATGCTGCCCCGGCCGCTATCGGAACCTGGCCGGCAACAATACCGAATCCTCCCAGCATCCGTTCTGTATAAAGATGCATCGAACCGCCCCGCCCTTTAGCATTGCCGTTAGCTCGACCAAAGAATTCCGACATCAATTCATCAACTGTCGCTCCTAACAAAAGCGCCAACGCATGACATCGATAAGAAGAAATCCACCAGTTGTTTTTGCCTAGCGCATCAACTGCCGCTGCCTGGATTGCTTCCTGCCCGACGTATGAGTGGAAAAAACCCCCGATTTTTCCCTGCAGGTATGCGGATTCCGCCCGCACTTCAAAATTGCGAATCCTCAACATCTGCTTTAAAACCTCGATAGCAGAATTTTTACCCAGCCGGTTTAAAATTTCATTTTTTTCATAGGGATAATAGTGATATTGTTTCATATTCCATCTATCTCAATTAGTGTTTTTCTACCAATCGCTTCCTTAAGAACCTGCTTAAAATAACATAAATTCCCCTCAACAAGAAGAGATTTGTTGCAATAGATTTCTAGCCCTTGTTTTCAATGAGCCATCCAAAGCCCGCTCTCCGTTTTGCACGGAATAAAAAGCTGCATCCACATCGCCGAATAAGCTGTTTAACAGATTAAACTCTTCAGTCGATCTTAGAGTAGAATCCATTCTAAATGTTTCCACCCAAAGTTTTGCAAACGCCTCCTCTTCCAACCGTTCATCAATATAGTCCTCTAAGAGTTTTCTATATGAGTCTATGTTATCGATTTTATCGCGTTGTTTTTTATTGTTATCGACGACCGGACCGAAATACTGAAGAAGGGCGGCCTCTAAAGCTTCGGGAACAATATTCCAATTATCGACATGATAAACAGGCTTTCCCTCTTTTATTAAAATAAATTGAGGCGATTCATGCTCAATCTCTGTCAAACCGGCAATATGATTGGAAGCTAAGCGATTGTCAATCACTTTAACAAAACCTATCGGCAAAGCATGACGAGCATCCATTACCTGTTCGACATATCCAAAACCTTGCATTGTTTTATGACAGCCGCCTGCCTTGAAAAAAGCACAGTTGGAATGGCTATTCAAGAAAGTGTCTACTTCTTCTGGAGTTGTTAACTCATAAAGTCGATCGCGTAAGTACATAAAAAAATCTCCTATCAATATTTCATGCAAATTGCAAGCATTGTAACGAAAAAATACTTAAAAGTCATCGATCTTCTTGTTTGCTTGCAGTCAACCTCTAAGAACCTGTTTAAAATCTCAGGAAATTGTGATTTTTAGCTAATTTTAAACAGGTTCTAATAAATATACCGCTCATGTTTCAAAATTTGGGATTTTGGCTTTGAAAAAGCCTCGTGGTTGAACGATCGCAAGCCGCTCAATATTGATTAATATTGAGCGGCTTGCGATCGTTCAACCACGAGAGCTTTTTCTTTGCCAAAAACCCAAATTTTGAAACACGAGCGGTATAATGGTTAGACAGCTGATTCAGCAGCCTGTTCAGCTACAGAAGAAACTTGAGACTCTTCTTGATTAATCTCCTCTTGAACGATCGTCGTTACACATGAGTCCGACCAAACATTTATAGCGCTTTCCAACATATCAATTAGCGCATAGAAAGGCAGTATGACACCCAAAATATTTAAAGGAACGTTCATCGCCGCAAGAAAAGCGCTTGAAATAAAATAACAGCCCATTGGTACGCCGGCATTTCCCACAGCTGCGATTGTGGCGATAAAAATCCAGAACACTAATTCAAAAGGAGAATAGGTGATTCCATGGCTCATGGAGACAAATAAAACTGTCGTAAGAATAAATGCCGCACAAGCATTCATATTAATGGTTGTACAAAGCGGCAAACTAAAACTTGCGACTTTGCGAGAAATTTTCACTCTTTCTTCCGCGCATTTCATCGCCATGGGCAAAGCTGCACTTGATGATTTCGAAAAGAATGCAAGAGACAAAGCCGGCATCATTGCCCAAGCAGTTCGAGTAGATGAAATTCCTTTTGACCGCAAGATAGCCGGCAATACAATAAAAGCTTGAACGAGGTTGGCAAGAATGACGCAGAATAGATATAAAGCGATGCTCTTCATCTCAAGACCGCTGCGCAAATCTTTAATAAATAAGACGACAAAAGCCCATATAGCAAAAGGCATCAGCTTTACTATCCAGGTTGTGATTTTCATGACTGCTGAGTATAGGCTCGAGAAAAAATTATTTAACATTTTTCTTTTGTCTTGCGGAAGGCTCAAAATCGCAAAACTTAACAACATTGCTAAAAATAACACGCCGATGACGCTGTTTTCGCTAAATGGCTGAACGATATTGCTTGGGATCACATTCACAAGATAGCTCATATAACCGGGAAGAGAACCCGACTCCAAAGCCGCCGGCTCAATATTTGTAACAACAGTTCGGACCGGACTGACGACAAGAAAAATCGTTAACGCAATCGCTGCCGCCATAATTGTTGTTAAAAAAGTGTATTTGATAATTTTCTTTCCAATAGACTTAATTTCCTCAATGCTTTCCATTCCGGATGCAGTTGAAACTATCGAAAGAAAAATAATAGGAAGGCTCACAAGTTTTAATAAATTAATAAAGACTTTTGAAACAACAGAAGCTGCGGTGTTTATAGCCGGCTCCGAAAAATAGCCGGAAAGAATTCCCCAAAAAAGGGCTATTGATAAATAGACGCTTTGACGGGAAACGTTTTTAAGAAGCATACCAAATTCCTAAATATTAAAAATATTAAACTCGACTTTGCAAAATTTTCAAACTTGCCTGCACAGAGTGACTTCATCCGGCTAAATAAATTTCTCAGGACGGGCAAACAATACCTATTCTTCGAAGTTCATTACGCCGAATTTTATCCCTCTGTACAATTTCTCCCAAAAATTTTGCAAAGTCGAGTTAAAATAAATTTTTGCGCATAATTACATTTTTTGTCAATGTGTTAGAGCCTGTTCAAAGATAAGATACAGGGAACATTTATAACCAAACAAGCTAAAAAGTCGTTTTCTATTCATTTGCACCAGTTTTTGCATTGGAGATAGGTAAAACAAAGCGCGGATATTACAAAATTTCCAGCAGATCTTTGAGCAAAATTTATTGCTAAGTGAATTCCAAATAACTCAAGCGGCGAAGTGATGATCGCTAGTGCCAGACTGGTAACGGAATCAATAAGAAGACCCAAACTCGATCCTACTAAGACAGCTCCAAAAACCACTTTTCTTACGATCGTAGGGTTTTCGTCTCTCCATTCACCAATTTTCCCCATTCCGTTGGCTACCGGATTAAATCCATCATCAAAGTCTATCTGATTATAAATCTTATCCATAATTGACGTTGTCATATTATCCTCTTTTGTTTGTTTCCGAAAACGGCAAGATTAAGAAGTAAATTTTTCGTTCGCAACATTTGCGTATTGGAAATAGATTAAACAAAGCGCGAACCATGCACCGCTTATAACAGATCTTCCAGCAAAATTTATTGCTAAGTGAATTCCAAATAACTCAAGCGGCGAAGTGATGATCGCTAGTGCCAGACTGGCAACTAAATCAATAAGAAAACACAAGCTCGATCCTACTAAGGCAGCTCCAAAAACCACTTTTCTTACGATCGTAGAGTCTTCGTCTCTCCATTCACCAATTTTGTCCATTCCGTTGAGTACCGGATTAAATCCATCATAAAAGTCTATCTGATTATAAATCTTATCCATAATTGACGTTGCTAAACTATTTGCCATTTTATTTCCCTACTATTTAGAATTTATTTTAACATAATTAATATTTTTCGTCAATGGTAAAATAATTAATTGTAAGGCCAAAGTAGAAATTTCCGGTTTTCTCCAAAGTAGAAATTTCCGCTTTTTCTGTTAGATTGAGCAATTAGCTCAACTAGCAAGAAAAGGAGGGGTAATATGGAGGAGATGATTACCATGAGTAAAAAGGAAGTTGATAGATGTGCTGTTTTAGAACAGGTTAGAAAAAGGCAACTTAAGCAATGCGAGGCAGCAGAAATTTTAGATATTACAGACCGTCATATAAGGAATTTATTGACAGCATACAAAAATGAAGGTGCCAGGGGGCTAATTTCAAAGAAAAGAGGGCGGCCAAGCAATAATCAAAAACCGAAAGAACTCAAAAAGAAGGTTCTTTCCTTAATCCAATCAAAATATGAGGGATTTGGACCAACCTTTGCCAGTGAAAAATTTGAAGAACTTGACGGGATACAAATTAATTCAGAAACCTTACGGCTGTGGATGATAGAATCAAATATTTGGATTCCTAGGGAAAGTCGCAGAAATGCACATCCTCCAAGGAAGAGAAGAGCTTGTTTCGGTGAGTTGATTCAGGTTGACGGTTCTCATCACCGCTGGTTTGGACCGGATGGTCCAATGGTAACTCTTCTAGTTTTTATCGACGATGCAACCAGCAAAGTGACAGCTTTGCATTTTTGCGAGCAGGAAACACTGGATGATTATTTCAAAACTCTTGAAGTCCACCTTAAACAATACGGAATTCCGCGCGGCATTTACAGTGATAGACTTAAAGTGTTTAATGGAGAGAAACAACTCTCACAATTTCAACAAGCTCTTTGTTCGCTTGAAATCGAATCAATTTTAGCTCAATCGGCTGAGGCCAAGGGAAGAGTGGAAAGAGTCAATCGCACTCTGCAAGATCGACTGGTTAAAGAACTTATGTTAAGGGGGATCACAACAATTGAAGAAGCGAATAAATTTCTTTCGGAGTATTTAAGCAAACACAATGCAAAATTTTCCAAGGAGCCGGCAAGTATCTTTGATGCTCACCGCCCCTTGGAAAAAGATCATGACGTTGAACGTTTACTTTGCAAAAGGGAAGAGCGGACCCTAAGCAAAGACTACATATTCCAATTCCATAACAGATGTTACAAAATAAAGGAAGTGCCGGAAATTCGTAGGCCTAAAGGTCGGAAAGTTGAAGTAAGACTCACCAGAAATGGAAAAATGAGGGTTTTTCTGGAATCTTTGGAATTGGAATTTTGTGATTTAGAAGGGATCACAGCTCCTACACAGGCTCCGATAATGGACAGAACGGAGGTGTTGCATTGGAAACCAAAAAAATCTCGCTGTGTGCCTCGCACTCATCCTTGGAAAGACCGATTTAGACGGGAAAAGGTAAAAAAAGAAATGTCGGTAAATATGGTTTGAGCATTTTAAAAAGGAGAGCTAAACAGCTCTCCATAGTAAAAGAAGAGCATCCGTCTCCTATCACCTTTCGATCAGAGCCTGGAACAGCCTTCTTCCTGGTGATCCTCAGCGTAAAAAGAACGGTAATAATTATCTAGAGGAAATTCAAATAAAAGAATGAGCATCCGGACCAGGAGCCTTGAGAAAGGAGCCTGGAGTAGTCTTCTTCCTGGTCGGGGTTTGGGGCAGAGCCCCAATTTATTTAATTTTAATAACTTAAAGGCTAATAAAATGAAATATATGTTATTATAAATTTTGGAGAAAACCGGAAATTTCTACTTTGGTAAAAGCGGAAATTTCAAATTTGGTTTAACATGGTAAAATTTAACTGTAAGGCCAAAGTATACCTCTTCAAATTGAAGAATCGGTAACAAGAGAGAAAAATTCAAATAATCCTGTAAAAAATAAGCTGTTTCCTCCCAAATAACAGGCTGCTTGGCTGTGTACCTAAAAGACCCAGTAGGCTACAATGTCTCCTTTCAATTTATGCTTGCTACGATGGATTTTTTTACCACAGAGCTCACCGAGCCCACAGAGAGAAGAGAGAATGACACTTTAACTGGTGAAATTATAGGTGCAGCCATAGAAGTTCATCGAAGTTTAGGGCCTGGACTTCTTGAGTCTGCATATGTTGCATGTCTAGCCTATGAGCTCCGTTTAAGAAAATTAAAAGTGGAACAAGAAGTACCATTACCAATTTTCTATAAGGACGTTATGCTCGATTGTGGATACCGGTTAGATTTAGTCGTGGATGATCAAGTAATTATAGAGGTTAAGTCTGTTAAGGCATTGACGCCCTTATATGGAGATATAACAGAAAGTTGTGTTTGAGATGAAAAGAGCGTATCCTATGAAATTTTGAAAACAAAAATAAATTTTATAGGAGATACGCTCATGAAAGATGATGTCATTTCTTTCGATAAATTTCACGCAACAAATGAGATGAACAACTTGTTGGAACAAACTCTAAGAGATGGAGCCCGCTTGTTACTTCAACAGGCTATTGAAAATGAAGTAAACGAATACCTGGAATCAATGAGAGACGTGAAGAATTCAGAAGGGAGAAAACAATTTGTTCGCAACGGTTACCTTCCGAAAAGGCAAGTACAGACAGGAATAGGGCCGATTCAAGTGAAACAACCTAGAGTTCGTAATAAGGACGGTTCCACAACATACTCAAGCGCGATACTTCCCAAATATTTAAGAAGAGCTCCATCACTCGACGCAGTAATTCCGGCTCTTTATCTCAGGGGAATTTCTACAGGTAGTTTCCAAGAAGCTCTTGAAGCAATAATGGGTAAGGATGCTAAAGGGTTGTCCGCAGCCAATATTACACGTTTAAAACAATCATGGGAGCAGGAGTACAAACACTGGAATAAGCGCTCTTTAGAAGGAAAACGCTATGTTTACATCTGGGTTGATGGGATCTATTTCAATGTTCGCCTTGGAGACGATCGAATATGTTTTCTAGTGATCCTCGGAGCCTTACCTGACGGCAAAAAGGAACTCGTTGCAATTCATAATGGCTATAGAGAGAGTAAGATTTCCTGGACGGAGGTTTTAGAAAATTTAAAACTGCGTGGGCTTTGCACTCCTCCTGAGCTTGCGATAGGAGATGGCGCTCTTGGGTTTTGGTCGGCGATAGAAGAAGTCTTTCCAAAGACAAAACAGCAGCGATGTTGGGTACATAAGACTGCCAATATTCTGGATAAAATGCCCAAAAGTATTCAAGTGAATGCAAAAAAGGCAATTCATGAAATTTATATGGCCCCGACCAAAGAAGATGGGTTGGCTGCATTTGAATCGTTTTTAAAAACATACCGTGACAAATACCCCAAAGCCTGTGCTTGTCTTGAAAAAGATAAGGCTCAGTTGTTTACCTTCTATAATTTCCCTGCAATACACTGGCAGCATATCAGGACAACCAATCCAATCGAATCCACTTTTGCAACAATCAGACATCGGACAAGGCAAACGAAAGGCTGCGGCTCTGTTATTGCGACATTGACAATGGTGTTCAAACTTGCGATGTCTGCTGAGAAAAAATGGCGAAAACTCAAGGGATGTGAAATGATTGAAAAAGTGATTAAAGGAGTTATTTTCAAGGATGGAGAGGAAGTTTTAGAGGCCAAAAAGATAGCTTAAGAAATTTTTAAATCAGGGTACGCTTAAGGATTCGAAACACAACATTTGAAAATATCTCCCTTATATGAGGCCCAATTGCTTTCCTATATCAAAATGTCTGATTACCATAAGGGCTTGCTAATCAACTTCAATGTGAAAATGCTGAAGGATGGTATTCGAAGAATGAGAAATTGAATTCTCTCTGTGATCTCGGTGAGCTCTGTGGTAAAAATCAAAAAAGCTGCCTAAGTTGGAGCGCCGATGGCTCTGAATCTATCACGTATTCTGCCAGCAAACTCTTGCCCAAAAACAGACGTTGGATCCAGCCCCGATATATTTTCCAAAAAGCTCATTATAGCCTGTTTAAATTCGTGAAAATCTTCGTAATACGTGTTGTACAGCACTCGTTCTTTCATCCATTTCCAAACCCGCTCAATCGGGTTTAAATTTGGACTGTAAGGAGGAAGAAAATGTAAGTTGATTTTAGAATTTTGGAGATGTGAAGTTACACTCTTATTTCGGTAATAGCGAGCATTATCACAAAACACATGTATTTTATCCTTAGTTGGATAGGCGTCCTCAATCTTCTTAAGGAAAAGAGATAGTAGATTCGGCATTCAGCGTCTTATCTTCCTGAACATGCAATTTCGATGAAAGTAAATCAACAGCACCAGAAAGATTTAGTCGAGATCTTCCGCTATTTGCAGCAATTTCCTTGCGTAATCCTGTCTTGATCCAGCCATAGGTCACTTGAGTATTGTGAGTAGGATGCACTCCATCCATAAAACAAATCGTTTCTCCATCTGTCAAAGACCTTTTTAGTTGTTCGTATTCCTCAATCCATTTCTCTTGACGCTCCTTATCTGCTTTACCTGGAACGAGGGCTGGTTTTTTATAGGAAAATCCATGTCGATGCATCCAATTGCACAGTCCTGGCACGGTATAATCAATTTTGAACACTGTTTTTACATACAACAAAATATCTTTAATATAGAGATAGGTATGCTCTTGTAAATGCTTTTCAAGCTGTTCTGATTGATCTAAAGAGAGCTTTTCTACAGAGCCACCATTTTCCGGTTTCAACTTTTTTGACTCTTTATAATCTCGAATGTGTTGGCGAATAGCGTCATCAGAAAGTAAAAGGGCTTCTGCGATTTGCATAAGAGTCCACCCCTTGTCGTAAAGCAGAACAGCTTTGATGCGATCACAAATTCGTTTATCCCTCTCTTTTTTATGTTGGGCCACCAAATCGCTTCGTTCGTAAACAGTAAGGAAATTTCTCATGAAAAGAATTATTACGTATGAATGAATTTTGGAAAAGGATTTTCAGAAAAACATCTCTATCCTGCCAGTGGAAATCCCGGCTCTTGAATCAAGAGAGGTATATACCGCTCGTTTTTCAAAATTTGGGATTTCTCTTTGGAAAAATCCCAAATTTTGAAACACGAACGATATATAATAAAATTATCACTTTAAGTAAGCAATAATAACTCATTTATACGATTTCATTCACCCTCCCCCGTGAATAGATACTAACTTGCAATATATTAATATTATCTTTAAATAAACCGTAAAAACATTATTTTCCAGACCCAAAAATTGCCGTGCCAATTCGAAGAAGGGTCGCGCCTTCTGCAACAGCTAACCGATAATCATGACTCATTCCCATTGAGAGATGTTTTAAATAACAAGCATTACCCGCCCTTTTTTGCAGCTCATCACGCAGCAACCTAAGACCGGAAAAACTTTGGCGAATAAGCTTTTGATCTTCAATAAAGGGCGCAATGGTCATGAGCCCTTGAATTTCAATTCCCGTCAAACGCAATAAGCTCTCAAATTGCCGCTCGACTTCTGATTTTGAAAACCCGTGTTTTGCCGTCTCGCCGGATATATTGACTTGCAACAAAATGGGAGCCGCACTACCGGACTCTAAACTCGTTTGAGAAATTTTTTTTGCAAGATCCAAAGAATCGACAGAATGAATAAGGGAAAAATTTTCCAGCGCTTTTCGTACCTTATTTTTCTGCAATGTTCCAATCAAATGCCACTCAATGTCATTAGGAGCATTTTCCATTTTAGCGGCCGCTTCTTGAATACGATTTTCGCCAAATCGACGAATCCCTGCATTGTAGGCCGGTATCACGTGTTCTAAAGGGAACCCTTTAGTAACAGCAATAAAAGAAACTTCTCCCGGTCCTCTTCCATGCCTTTTTGCAAGAGAGCAGATTTCTTCATTAAGGAGATCTATTCTTTGCTCTATCGTCACAGCAAACCTTTCGGTTTACCTAGTATCTCTTTTAAGACAACAGCGTCCTTCAATGAATGCGTTTCTTTTAACAGCTTTTTTATATGCGGCTGCCGCTTTTTCTTTTTCAAATACGCCTTTTGATAGTCAAAGCTTTTAAAAGATGCATAAGGATCTTTAAATGCTTTCTTTTGAAGAGGCTCAAATTTTGCAAACCCCTGTTCTTCATTTGGAGCCAAGGGAATTTCTGTTTCAAAAGAAGAAGGCGGTAAAATATCTTCTGAGACATCTTCTGAAACCTCAATATTAAGGGATTTTAAAAGATCTCTAACTGCAGCTTGCTCCCTTCTTTTTTCTTCTTCATCAAGCTCCGGATTTTGCCGCCTTTTTCTCTCGTCTCTTGCCTGCTTGAGCATAAGAAAGAAAAAGGCAAGCATTGTAATGATAAATCCAATAAATTCAATAAAGGTCATTCGTGCGCCTGCCCTCCCTCTTCCGGTTTGGCAATTGATGAGCGCATCTCCGTATCAGCTTGAATATTTTGAAAACGGTAATAATCCATAATTCCGAGCTTACCCGACTGGAAAGCGCCTGCAATGGCATGGGGCACTTCTGCTTTTGCTTCTGTTAATTTCGCTTCCATCTCCTTGACTTTTGCTTTATTTTCCTGTTCTAAAGCAACAGCCATCGCACGCCGTTTTTCCGCTTCTGCCTGAAATATGCGCATATCCGCTTCCGCTTTATCCGCTCTTAGCTTGGCTCCGATGTTTTCCCCAAGCTTCATTTCCACAATATCAATTGAGAGAATCAAGAAAGCTGTTGATGAATCCAATCCTTTTTCCAGCACTAAACGGGAAATGTTTTGCGGAGCTTCCAATACTTGGTTGTGCGTATCCGATCCTCCAATTGCGCTTACAATCCCTTCCCCAACTCTTGCAATAATCGTCTCTTCTGTGGCTCCTCCAACAAGTTGCTGAATATTTGTACGCACGGTAACGCGCGCCCTTACATGTACCTGAATTCCATCTTTCGCAACTCCTGTCATATAACCGCCGTGGCCTGGACAATCAATCACCTTAGGATTGACAGAAGTCTTAATTGCTTCTTGAAGATCCCTTCCGGCTAAGTCGATTGCAGTTGCGCGTCTCCAGTCCAAATCAATATTGGCTTTATCCGCTGCGATCATTGCACGGATGACTTCTGTGACATGGCCGCCTGCAAGATAATGGGTTTCTAAGATCCGAAACAGTAATTTGCTTTCAATCCTGCCTTATAGGCCATGATCCTGGCATTACTATTTCGCGCGGGGGAATTTTTCTTAAACTCATTCCGATGATATTGAAAAAGGCTATTGGCGTTCCCGAAACAAATGCCTGGAACCATAAGCTGATAAACTTGCCCATAATGCTCAGCAAAATCATCACGACGATCGCAAGGACGATAAAAAGCAAATAAAATTCGAAACTAAATCGCGTAGCTAAAAGAATATTGATTCATGAAGTTGCCCCTTTCTTGTTGTTTCACCGTTAAACTTTCTCCCTGGCCTCCCAAAACTTTTACTTTCTGGCCTGCGCGACATATCCGCTTTGCGAGATGGCAAGATGTCTTTTGCCCTCGATTAATAATATGTCCGCCGGGTTTTAGGTCCGAATCGACTACACCGACCTTTCCTATGGCCTCTTTATCAAATGATGAAGCGACATAACCTTCCTGATCGCTGTCAAGATAGATTGCTGCGGTTCGGAGCGTCGTGCCGTATCCGCCATAAGAGCGAACCTGAAAGAAAAAAACAGCAAATCCGATACCGATGGAATAAAGCATAGAATCAAAACAAGCGAGTGCTACTTGCATTGCGAAAAAATGATGCTTGCGAGCACAACTAAAGCCCTCCAATGTCCCCATGATGCCTCCCGGAAGATAAAATTCCAGAAAAATCATGAGGAGTCCTACCGCCAGCAATGATAAATGGCGTCATTTCAATCCTGCATCTTTACATTTTTCTACTATAATGACACTTCCATCAAGTTTATCAACTATAATCTTATCCCCTTTTCGATAAACCCTCCGGGGTCATCGCTCATAAATTTGATCATTGATAACACCTTTCCCGGCGGGCCTCAGTGTCGCCATACCTCTCCTTTTCTTCCCGGGGCGGAAGCGTTTTCAAGGGTCGGCTCCCGCAATATAACCATTTGCCTCAGTTTCCTCATTTCCGGTTAAAACAATTCTTGAAATCCCTTAAATGTGGGCATCACATACCGGCCATCAAAGCAATCAAAATAACGCCTAAAACTAGTGTGCCGGAAAGCCAGGCCAGCCTCTTGATGAAAACCTCGCCTGCGGCATTGAAGGTGTGCGAGTCAAACTCATACTGGACGTTTCCGACTCCGGGAAGCATCAACCCGAACAATCCGGTAATAAAAAAGTATAATTCCCGATGATCCCTAATATGCCAGAAGTCGGAATTAAAAAAAGATCGATTGCGATAAAGACAATCCGCCAACAGAAGCAGCAATTCAAGCATATTGGCAATTTCTAGAGCAAAACTTGATAAAATAACAAGAAAAGACAAACCAAAGCTATCGAGCCGGGAAACCCAAAACCCGGCGTTTTGAATTCCACATAAGCTCCGATAAGCATGCCTAAAAAAAGAAAGGAGCTATCACGGGGCTTGAAATCAAAGTAAGAAACCGGGTCTTCCAATCCATTTTATATTCATCAATTACCGCAGTAGGGATCTGTTTAAAGAATTTCTCCTGAAAAACAAGCGACTTATTTGCAGGCCACCTCCCCTTTTCTTTTTCTTCTGCAGTAATCAAAGCGGTCCTTACAGGTTGAAGCATAAAATCGGCAACGCCATACCGCATCAATTCCTCAGCATCCAAAGTCAGCAGCTTCCCTTTATCGGTGATGATCTTATCAGGAGCAAGTCCTTTTGTCCGAATGCTTTTTTCACTATCAAGTTTAATCACTTTTCCGTGTCGGTAAACTAGAATAATGTCCTTGTCTACCATTGCCTCGGCAATATACGGATTGCGGTCGAAAAAAGAGGCGCGATTGGCAAAGTCTGCGCGCAAAGCCGAGTTAACTTTTTCCGGAGCCGCCTCCATTTTGCCGCCCTCCCCTGCAAAAACAGGCTCGGCCGCCCCCATGCTGCCATCTTTTGTCACAGTGATGTATCGGCAAGAATACGCGAGCATGGCGCCTGCCGACATCGCCCAATTGTTGATAAAAGCAACGATCGGGGTGTCGTACTGGGTATCCATTTCTTTTAACGCATTGGAGATTTTTTCTGCGGCAAAAACTTCGCCTCCGGGAGTATTAAGTTGTAAAATAATAAAGATAGGTTTGTGCTTTTTATAGTAGTCTAATGCATTTTTCACATAAACCCAGGTTGCCTGGGAAATTTCAGAATTTTTATTGCCTATATGAATCAACCCAACAGTATTGGTTCCTTCCTTATTGAATTTGATTGCCTTTTTGAGCTTTGTGAAAAGCGCATCGGCTTCTGCCGGGCGGATTTTTGTTTCAACATTCTTTGACAACGGCTCTTTTTCAAAAAGAGCTTTAAAAGCAGCAGGCGTCAACGATTTTTCGACTAATCCCAGTTTTTCCATTTGATTGTGATTCATTACAAGCGTTTCGTTTTTTGGAGAAATAACAACCCCGTTCTTACTGCCGTTATCACTTATTTTCCATCCATTTTGATCAATAATCTGTATAGAAGAGTCTGTCATCCCTTCTGCAATTACATTCAGAATCCGATAATTGGGGCTGTCTAACGGAATCAAACTGATCACATTGCTGCGCAGCAAATTTGTTGGCATAACATCTTCTGTTCCCAAAGGAATATCTCCCCATGAAGCAAAAAAAGAAATATAAAGCTTATCTGCAACAAACGGAATAATACCGGCAGGTCCCACAGCATTTTGATTAAGATAAACAATGACTTTTATCCCGTTTTCTGCTTTTAACTCATACATTGCTTTTGTCAAATTTAAAACACTTTCTAAATTTCCCGAGGTAGAATCAACTTCAATAACAAGCGAATCGATGTTGTCTTTAGCAAGTTTTTCAATCTGTCTAAGCGCTGCATCAACTTCATCCTTTCCAAGATATCCCTTTAATTCAACGATCTCGGCAAAGAGGCTCGCAGTCAAACAAATAAACACTGCAATGAGCTTAATAAATTTTTTCATATGACCACCTGGTCTTCTCCTAAAAACTGCTTTTTTTTCTTAGAACCTTTTAAAATCTCTGGAAATTGTGATTTTTAGCGAATTTTGCTTTGTTTTTGCAATCTTTAAAACTTGCGCATACTTGGGAAAGTAGAGGAATTTTAAAGGTTGCAAAAACGAAGTGAAAGGCGCAAAAAACACTTTTTCAGGATTTTAAACAGGTTCTAAGTGCATTCCCAATGCGACTCTCTAATATCTAGATTTTGAAATACGACCGGTATACGATTAGACTTGCTTAGTGAAATGCTCTTTGAACGTGCAACCTTCTCGATTTTTTTAATATTCCATATTTGCTTTGCATATCAAACCAAGACTCATACTTACGCTTGACACATATACCAATCGTGTTTCAAAATTTGGTTTTTGCAAAGAGAAATCTCCGAGTGCAACGATCGCAAGCCGCTTAATTTTGATTAATATTAAGTGGCTTGCGATCGTCCATCAAACAGTTTTCTCAAAGACAAAATCCCGAATTTTACAACACGATTGGTATAAATTTTGGCGTGCCCATCTAATTAAAAGATCTGCTTCTTCACCTCGACTTTGCAAATTTTTCCGGCACCATATTCCTAATAAACATCTGTAAAGGATAGCAAGGCAAACAGTGCACCGATTTTCCTAAGAACCTGTTTAAAACCTTTGAAACCGGTACAAAATGATTGAAACGCATCCGTTCAGCTGTGCAATAAGTAATTTCTTGCACAAATTATACCGCTTTTTATATAAAACGTTTTCCAAAATTTAGTTAGGACGAGAAAATGTTTAATCCCCTTCGGAATTTCCCCACTTTTATCAACAACAAATTCAAAGACACGCCTCCTGCAAAAATTATTTTCTGCACAGCCGTTGCTACTGTCGCTATTCCACATCTATACAGTTTATGTCGAAAACCGTGGTCTCATTATATATGGAATACCTCATGGAAAGATCGCAATTGGAAAAAGACATGCGCTGCAATGGGTTATGAAGCGGGAAAGAAAATTCCAATAGTCAAGCAATATCTTGAAAAAACGATTGACAAAGAAGTAGAAAAATATACCGCAGAATTTATTCAGGAAAGAAATTGCGTTTTTTCGAAAGGTTCAAAAAACCCCCTTCCCTTCAATAAAAAAAGGCTTACTTTTGACGAAATCCGTGAGAATGTCCCCAAAATTGATCATGAAAAAAATCAAATTGATGAACAAAAGATTTCCGGAGTCTACTATGGAGCAGAAATCGAAGAGGAAATCGAGCGGTTTCTCGATCAATTTATTGCTGAATATGATCATGAAAATATCTTGCACGCAAGCTTAGTTCCCGTCCTGGGTAAAATGCAAAGAGATGTGGTTGCCTGGTTAGGAGAAATTCTTTCTCTTGAGCAACCTTATGGCTGCCTGACATCCGGTGGAACAGAAAGTCTTCTCTTAGCTGCAAAAAGCGCTGTCAATTGGGGAAAAAAGAACGGAATAAACGAACCGAATATTTTAATGCCCTACTCAGGGCATAGCGCCTTCAATAAGGCAGAAGATTACTTTCGATGCGAAGTGCGCAAAATTCCCCTTACTACAGAAGGCGAAGTCGATATCAATGCGATGAAACGTGCAATCGATCAAAATACTGTCATGCTGATGGGTTCATATCCCAACTATCCTTATGGAACAGTGGATGATATCAAAAGCATTGCGCAACTAGCCCAAAAAAAGAGACTATTATGCCATGTGGATGCTTGCCTCGGAGGTTTTGTTGCAGGGTTTCTTCAAAATGATGAAGATTCGAATGTTGCCCCTTTTGATTTCCGGATCCCCGGAGTCACGTCAATCTCTTTAGATCCGCACAAATATGGGTTTACCAGAAGAAAAGGATCTTCAGCAATCATCTATCGAAACAAAGAAATTTTTGAAGAACAAATTTTTGCTGATGTAAATTGGCCCGGAGGAACAAATGTCACTTATGGATTTTTAGGAAGCCGTCCGGGAGGAAACATTGCTGATGTTTGGGGATCAATGCAGATCCGGGGATACGAAGGATATCGTCAATCGGCAAAAAACATTTCCTATACGACCCAAACAATTGTTAAGCGTTGCAAGGAAGAATTAATTGGCCTTATTGAAGTAATAGGAAACCCCGCTATCTGTAACGTTGCCTTTAAATCATCTCCGGATTATTCGGAAAATGTCGTTTGGAAAGTCGCTTCGATCATGCAAACTCGCAAATGGAAATTATCTATTCTTCAGTATCCGCCAGGATTTCATTTGTGCATTACTATGCGCCATGCTAAAACAAAGGAAATGGCCGATGCATTTATCAATACTTTTATGGAAGATCTTTTGTATGCAGAAGAATGTGTCTTCAATAACCCGGATATAGAAATCACAGGGCTTGCTAAGTCATATGGCGGTGTTGTGGATTATCCCCCTGCCATTGTTAATCGGGTGCTTCGAAGGTATATGAGTGTTCAAACTTGCCCCTTTACAGATGATACATAACATATTTAATTGTATACCGCTCGTATTTCAAAATTTGAGGTTTTCTCTTTGCCAAAAACCAAATTTTGAGGGCGCGAGCGGTATATCATTGTTTGTCAATGAATTATATCTTATCCATGTGCCTGTAATAAGGGAAAGATTGATGAAGATACCCTTAAATTAAACCGTGACAGAGCACTAGCATCCTAAGGATTAGGAATGATAACTTGCGCTAAGTAAATTGCTGTTCTGCCTTCATGTGATGAGTAATAACTGATCCACAAACGATCATTTGCAAAAACCATTCCCGGGTAGCTGCAATCAACACCGCCGCTTGGCAATATCAAAGACGGCTGAATCGCATCAAGTGTCATTTGAAATAAAGCGGTTTTTTCAAACCAACCCCACGGATTACGCTCTACTACCCTTCCTGCTGCCCACATCTGCTCTTTTGAAAAAATTAGAAAATTCGGCCCCCCTATGTGATGATTTGTTTTGCGCCAATTCCAGTCTTTATAAGGCGGGCAGCTCTTACCAATCCAAGCGTTGCCATCCGAGTCATCAAAATTACATCTGACAAGCGCTATCATTGTATCGTCCGGTAGAAAACGCAGGGTCGTTTCATTTGGTTTTCCGGCAATATTCCATTCGCAGACTTCTTCCCAGTCAAAGCCATTTATGCTTGAAAATAGCCAAACCCTCCATCGATCAGCCTTAGGGCAATATGAAACTCCCCACGCTCTATTTTGATGCCATGTCATTCTCCAAAGCCAGTCGAAAGGGCGGCAAATCATTTGTAAAGGAGACCAGTCATTATTATGAATCAAAGTAGCTACGCTGGAATTACGAGAAATTACATGCTCTTCCTTATAAACAACCTCTTCAACCAGCAGCATCAAATGCCCTCGAGGCGTGACAGAAAGTTTAGGATCTCTTAAATCAACCCCCTCCTTAGCGATTAACGAATGCGCTTCCCATTGCATCCCATCGCGGCTGGTTAAAACCCGGATTTTTCCATCTTGTCCAAATACATGCCGATCCGCTTCACGAAAACAACAATAGAATTTTTGATGATAAATGATGAGATCCGTCAGGGCATTATGAGAGGCATAATCCCATATTTTATTCACAGCAAACAGCCGGGTTTTCATAAGCGCTCTCTAATAGCATTCATCGACAAGCTTTTACAAAACTAAAACTTTCAAAACGCATACAAGAAGCATGCTCCCCCCTCTTGAATAAACAACAGGTTCTTATGAATGAGAGGAGCCTTGCATAATTAAGGTTTCCTTAAGTGGTTTTGGCATAACTTCAACTACAATCTGAGCTTTTGGTTCTGTTGAAAACTGCCGACCACACTCAAGGCAGCGATGATTTTGTTTGCCATGCCGTGTAAACCCGTTGCGTTTAACAGCTTGTGATAAACATTTAGGACAGTTTATTTCCATTATGATTCTATTCCCTTGTAAGACATTAAATCCTTGTTAGATTTTAAACCTGTTCAAAATCTTCGGAAATTGTGATTTTGAACAGGTTCTAAGCAGAATGTGATTTTTGATCAACTTCTCAATCTATACATAAGTATAAAGAATTTGCCAAGAAAAAAGCGCAAAGTCAAAAGCTGAATTTTGAAACACAACCGGTATAAAATCTATACTTCTAGCTTATATTTTTGTCTGAGCAGATCTGCCTTATGATCTCTTTTCTGACATTTCGCCCATGCTCCCAGCTCTTCTTTATGCAATTGATCACCTCTTTTAACCAATTGATTGTTAAGATCAATAACTTCCCCTTTGAATCTTTTAAATATTTCCCTTACTGCCTCTTCAGAATAATCATCAGACTTCGCCACTGCTAAAAGTTCATTTAACTCATCATTTTGCGGTTCAGATTCAATAATGCCTGCAACGACCTCTTTAAAACTCTTAACATCAAGCGCATCACGAATCTGTCTTTTTGCATCATCATCAGAATCCGTTGACCAACGATCAAATGCATCCCATTTAATGTTTTCAAGACCTCTTGTATCGCTCATTGCGTCTGAAGGAGCCTCTCGGGAAATGCGATTGATCACGCGTATAAGCTCAAAATTTGGATTATATTCGTCGCTAATAAAATTCTCGAATTTATCTAATGCTGCTTTATGAGCATCATACGCTTGATCGATCTTTCCTCTATTTCCATCAACCCCAATTAACTCTTTTAATTTTTTTTCCGCTTCAAGATAGTCTCTTCGGTACGCTTCCACTTTATCGAATAGCTTTTCGGTGCTCACTCTTCCGAAAATATTGAGTATTCCAATAGCCAAGGAATGGATTAATTTGGCAATTTTTACAAATGGCCATTTCCACCATGCAGGACTTTCATCATTTTTAATAACGAGATCTTGATGCATAGCGTCAGATAAATCTTCTAAACGCGTTTTTAATTCTTTAGGAATGGAACTAACACAATTTTTTAAATCCGGAAGTGTTGCTTTTTCAACCATATCCAAAAGATTATAATAAGCTTTTCGATCAGGTGCCGAGAGTTTTTTTAAATGCGCTCTATTAAAATGCGGCCCGTTGGAAGTATTTTCAACATAGTCTTCGTTTAGAAAGATTTTCGCTGCCTCTACAGCGGCATTGAGATGTGTAGTATTTAATGACATAGTAAATTACCTCTTCTTACAATTAATTAAATAAATACAAGGTTTTAACATAAATTTTAACAATAAGTCAATTTTTATTTCACACCAACAAACGCTTCTATAATAAAATATATTTGATTCAAGATATACCTCTTCAAATTGAAGAATCGGTAACAAGAGAGAAAAATTCAAATAATCCTGTAAAAAATAAGCTGTTTCCTCCCAAATAACAGGCTGCTTGGCTGTGTACCTAAAAGACCCAGTAGGCTACAATGTCTCCTTTCAATTTATGCTTGCTACGATGGATTTTTTTACCACAGAGCTCACCGAGCCCACAGAGAGAAGAGAGAATGACACTTTAACTGGTGAAATTATAGGTGCTATAAAACGTCAATTACTTTTGCCGCCTGACGACAATTATCTTTGCCAGTTCAGGCACGCTCTTTAAAGCGGTATCATTTTTTGATCATCCTTATATGCTTTTGCAAGCTAATAAAGATGATTAATCACTATTTATTAGCTGATTTTGCTTTCGTATCAACTTTTTGAGATTTTAGCTCTTACGGAAGCCTTTTCTGTAAAGGCTACCCTCCGGCTCGCTTCGCTCGGCCTTGACAGCGGCTCCCTTCAGAGATTTTAGCTCTTCAAGTTGACACTTCAGCAAAAAAAACAGCTATTTTTTTATGCGTTGTTTTTTTAAAGCGCTTAGTCGTCGATAACTTTCCCCTTCGAGTTCTATCAATATCGAATGATGAACCAATCGATCAATTGCCGCCACGGCCATCAGGGAAATTGCATGAAGAAATGATTTGATATATCAAAACTGATTTTGAATACTTTACCTCCCAAATTTGGAGGTGTATAATGGCAGTTCAAAATCTTAATGAAACTTCAATCATGCTTAGTTTTTCAGCTCTTCCCGATCCTAGAAAAAATAGAAATCAAGTCTACTCCCTTTTTGATATCATTACAGTCAGCATACTCTCGGTGCTTTGTGGAGCAGATGACTGGATGGAAGTCAATCTTTGGGGAGAATCCAACTTACCATGGCTACAGGATCGAGGACTATGCCTGAATGGCATTCCATCTCATGACACTTTCAGCCGCTTTTTTCGCTTTGTTGATGCCCCTTCTTTTGAAAAATGTTTCATCAATTGGACACAGAGAATTTCTAAGGTAGTTGGAGGAGTTATCGCACTGGACGGTAAAACCATATGCAACTCTGGTTGCGGAGACGAAAAAGCAATTCACTTGGTTAGTGCATTTTCTGCTGAGAATAATATCGTTCTAGGCCAAATAGCCGTAGAAGCAAAATCTAATGAAATTACCGCTTTCCCATCCCTGATTCAATTGTTGGATCTGAATAAGGCAATAGTAACAATCGATGCAGCTGGATGCCAAAGGGATATAGCATCTAAAATTCGTGATCAGGGCGGTGATTATGTTTTAGCCTTGAAAGGCAATCAGGGTAGTTTACATGCTGAAGTCCTTAATTTTTTTAATCAAGCAACCCTGGTTCAGCATGAAGAAGCAGATTGTGATTACTACATCAATGAGGAAAAATCACGAGGCTGCATCGAAAAGCGTGAAGTATGGGTAACAGAATGCTTGGATTGGCTCCCACAAAAAGATGTCTGGAAAGACCTTATCAGCATAGCTTGTCTGAAGAGTACCCGAGAAACAAAAGGAAAAGAAACAGTCGAGTACAGATATTATATATCTAGCTTAAAAGCTGATGCTTGGAAAATTGGGCATGCAATTAGGAGTCATTGGTCTGTAGAGAACAAACTGCATTGGCAGCTGGATGTATCTTATGGGGAAGATGGTTGTAAGATACGAAAAGATAATGGGGCAGAAAATTTTTCAGTAATTAGGAGAGTGACTCTAAATCTTCTTAAAGCAGACAAGAAAACAAAAGCAGGGATTAAGAACAGGCGGTCAAAGGCGGGATGGAACAAAGACTACATGCTAGAGATTTTGGGTATGAGTTGTTAAGAAAAATCTTCATGCAATTTCCCTGCCACGGCCATTGTTTTATCAACAAAAATATCATCCCATTCACTAAATGGCTGATTACATGTTAAAAGAAGGCTTCTCCTTTCGTATCTTTCACAAATTAACTCAAAAAGCGCACTCGTTTCCAATTCACTTTTCTTGACATAGCCAAAATCATCTAAAATCAGACAGTCAAATTTATCCAACTTCTGAAGCATTTGAGGTAGTTTCAAATCTCTTTTGGCTGCTTGGAGCTTCTGTACCAACTCTGTAGTTCTTGTGAAAAAAACTTTTTTTCCATCCAAAACTAATTTCTCTCCTATTGCTGCAGCAAGGTGAGTTTTTCCCACACCCGAAGGACCAAAAACGAGGACATTCATTCCGTTATTAATCCATGCATCATCTTGAGCTATCGCGTCAGTTTGCTTCTTGAGCTGCGGACTTGATTTGAAGTCATAAGTTTCAAAGGATTTTCCTTTTGGAAGCTGCGCTTCATAAAATCTTCGTTGAAGGCGTTTTCTTTTTCTTTCGATTACTTCATGTTCGCAAACATAACAAAGGTACTGAGCATGTGACCATCCTTTTCGCTGTGCATCTGATTGCAAGCTTTCCCAGTTTTTAAGAACTACCGGTAGCTTAAGTTCTTTTAAAAAAATCGGAAGTGCTGATTCTATCATATTGCCCCTCCCATTTTGAAAAAGAGCTGGTCGTAAGTTTTCAAATCAATATTTAAAGGTTTTTGCTCAGGTATTCCTTTATTAATTTGGTTGAAAAGCGCTGCTACTTCCTCTGATTTAGGTAAACTCCCGGATTCTATACATTTTTCGAGATACTCATTCACAGCACCTTCTCTTCCTTCTACGGAAGCTTCTTTAAGAATTTTCACATATTCCCTGCATGACTTGCGATCATCGAGGTTTTCCTCAAAAAGTTCCCATGTCTGACGAAAAGCAAATGTCGGAAACATGTATTCCTTCCAAACAAAATTGCGAAAAGCTTGAGGTTTTCTTGAAAGCGATCCAATTAAGTGGCGGTAATCAATATGTTTTCCTTTTTTATGATTTCTATATCGAGGTAATGTAATCACTTTCATTCCTCCGCAAAAACACTCCAGACGATCATCATAAAGATGGACTTTTAACGCAGCTCCGATGAGTTTTGAAGGTACCGAATAAATCACGCTTTTGACAGTGATTGTGCTGCATGTTGTGACAGAAACCCTCTCTTCTGTAAAGTCGATTGTTCTTCCTTTTGGAAGAGGTAAGAGGTATTGTCTTTCTTCTAAGAGGGATTTTTGGATTCGCTGATTATGCTTTAAAATCAAGTTATGGATAAATTCACGGTACTCAGGTACGCTGCCAAAATCCCTTGATCCTCTGATCATTAAAGCCTGGTCGATTCTGTTTTTTAAATGTCTATGGGAAGATTCTATAGAACCATTCTCATGACTAACCCCTTTGTTGTTTCGCGTTGGACGAATTCCGTAATGTTTGCATAATTCTTCGTATGCCTGAGTCAAATCCTCTTGTTCCCTACTATTTAAATTCTTAAAAGCTGCTGATAAACTATCTGTACGGTGAGTTTTCGGCGCCCCTTCTATTGCCCAAAAGGCATCTTGAAGTTTTTCGGCTAAAGCCGTAAAACTTTCTCCTCCAAGAATAACATCAGCATGTTCTGCCCCACTATAAGGAAGTCTAAAATGATAAAGGATGTGATCCAAAGGTTTTCCTTGAATAGTAACATTTAAAGCATTGCAGTTTGTAAAGTCTGAAATTCCCTGCCATCCCGGTGGATGTTTTTGACGAAATATAACCTCTTTTTCCGGACCGAAAACAACTTTCCAATCCTTGATTCTTCGTTCAAGAGTTCTTAATTTTGAATCAGGATATTCTCCGGGGTATTTCTCTTGAAGCATGTATAGTAATGTCTTTGCCTGCAATTTAGGGTTTTGTTCTAAAAGAGGAACCACTTCTCTTTCCCAAACTCCTTGAAAGGGATTTTCACGAGTTCTCCAAGTTCGTTCCTTTTTGCTTGGATTTTTAAAAATATTTCGAGCAGAACGCTCACAAAAACCTGCTTGAGCTGCAGCGATTTTTTGTGTCTTTCCTTTTGATCTAGCTTCCATGTATAATCTCCTTTGCTGATCAGTTATTCTTTTTCCAGGCATCTGCAATATCTCCGTTTTTTCAAAAAGAGTATTGTACGATGCCTTTTTAACTATCGGCAAAGATAATTGTCGTCAGGCGGCAAAGATAATTGTCGTCGAATAGGCTACAATGTCTCCTTTCAATTTATGCTTGCTACGATGGATTTTTTTACCACAGAGCTCACCGAGCCCACAGAGAGAAGAGAGAATGACACTTTAACTGGTGAAATTATAGGTGCAGCCATAGAAGTTCATCGAAGTTTAGGGCCTGGACTTCTTGAGTCTGCATATGTTGCATGTCTAGCCTATGAGCTCCGTTTAAGAAAATTAAAAGTGGAACAAGAAGTACCATTACCAATTTTCTATAAGGACGTTATGCTCGATTGTGGATACCGGTTAGATTTAGTCGTGGATGATCAAGTAATTATAGAGGTTAAGTCTGTTAAGGCATTGACGCCCTTATATGAGGCCCAATTGCTTTCCTATATCAAAATGTCTGATTACCATAAGGGCTTGCTAATCAACTTCAATGTGAAAATGCTGAAGGATGGTATTCGAAGAATGAGAAATTGAATTCTCTCTGTGATCTCGGTGAGCTCTGTGGTAAAAATCAAAAAAGCTGCCTAAGTTGGAGCGCCGATGGCTCTGAATCTATCACGTATTCTGCCAGCAAACTCTTGCCCAAAAACAGACGTTGGATCCAGCCCCGATATATTTTCCAAAAAGCTCATTATAGCCTGTTTAAATTCGTGAAAATCTTCGTAATACGTGTTGTACAGCACTCGTTCTTTCATCCATTTCCAAACCCGCTCAATCGGGTTTAAATTTGGACTGTAAGGAGGAAGAAAATGTAAGTTGATTTTAGAATTTTGGAGATGTGAAGTTACACTCTTATTTCGGTAATAGCGAGCATTATCACAAAACACATGTATTTTATCCTTAGTTGGATAGGCGTCCTCAATCTTCTTAAGGAAAGAGATAGTAGATTCGGCATTCAGCGTCTTATCTTCCTGAACATGCAATTTCGATGAAAGTAAATCAACAGCACCAGAAAGATTTAGTCGAGATCTTCCGCTATTTGCAGCAATTTCCTTGCGTAATCCTGTCTTGATCCAGCCATAGGTCACTTGAGTATTGTGAGTAGGATGCACTCCATCCATAAAACAAATCGTTTCTCCATCTGTCAAAGACCTTTTTAGTTGTTCGTATTCCTCAATCCATTTCTCTTGACGCTCCTTATCTGCTTTACCTGGAACGAGGGCTGGTTTTTTATAGGAAAATCCATGTCGATGCATCCAATTGCACAGTCCTGGCACGGTATAATCAATTTTGAACACTGTTTTTACATACAACAAAATATCTTTAATATAGAGATAGGTATGCTCTTGTAAATGCTTTTCAAGCTGTTCTGATTGATCTAAAGAGAGCTTTTCTACAGAGCCACCATTTTCCGGTTTCAACTTTTTTGACTCTTTATAATCTCGAATGTGTTGGCGAATAGCGTCATCAGAAAGTAAAAGGGCTTCTGCGATTTGCATAAGAGTCCACCCCTTGTCGTAAAGCAGAACAGCTTTGATGCGATCACAAATTCGTTTATCCCTCTCTTTTTTATGTTGGGCCACCAAATCGCTTCGTTCGTAAACAGTAAGGAAATTTCTCATGAAAAGAATTATTACGTATGAATGAATTTTGGAAAAGGATTTTCAGAAAAACATCTCTATCCTGCCAGTGGAAATCCCGGCTCTTGAATCA
>CAVVNU010000020.1:0-53184 GCA_963749725.1 Waddliaceae bacterium | reverse complement strand
TTGTGTCCTCTACTAACCATCGTATTGCTTGCCAATAGGTATGCGCATTTGTTTAAAGAGGATCTCGTTTTTTTTAGGGCTTGAGACCTCGCCCTCGAATGTGATAAAGGGAATGTGCTCCAATTTTTTCATCCAAGGGTCGTCTAATAATTCATTGATGGGATGATGGTCTTTGTCGATTCCATAGATTTTACCCCCATAAAAATACAGTGTATCGCCGGGCTTTCCGATTAATCGTTTGATATAACGCTTTTTATAAGGAAATATTCCAAAGTAAGTGGTATCTGTATCGGGTAGAGGGATGCTGTTTCCGGAAAAGATCACCACTTTTCCTCTTTTAACCAAGTCCGGATAAAAAATAAAATGATTTGGATAAAGAGGGATATTTATCCCAAAAGGAGTTTTGGTAACGCTCAGCCTATCTTTTTCACGGAAGGACGGGCGCATGGAGCCTGTGGGGATTTCATAGAGTTCAAACCATGTTTGTCTAACAATTGTTGCGATGATCAGAGCAAAGATAATAGCAAGGGTGATTTCAATTCCCTTTTCCCACCATTTTTTCTTAAAATGCGTGTGGCAAAGTTTTTCCGCCTGCATGGCGTATTCCGAGGCTTCTGCTCGATCTTTGTTAAAAATTGCATCCTCTAGTTTCTTTAAGGCATGCTCCAGCTGCTCTCTTTCTTTATCAGAGAGGTTTGAGTTTTTCTTTTTGTAGAGTCGGAAGGCATTGTGGAGGGTTTTATGTGATTTTTTTAATGAATACATGGCGTTTTTCTCTTCAATTTTTTCTGAAACATTGTCGAGGGCATTGCTTGATCGATAGCGCCCTTTTAAGTTATACCGGCCGCGCCCTCAAAATTCAGGATTTGGGCTTTAGGAAAACTCACGTGTGGACAATGCAAGAGTTTTCTCCTTGGCTAAAAACTGAATTTTGAAAGACGATCGGTATATTTGTCAGTATTTTTTTAATTAGATCTGCTTCTTGGGGATATCAACCCCCGTCCGGAGTCTACTATACGTATTTTCGCCTTGCCTAACATTCCCTGAATCTCCAGCCAGTAAGGAAAATAAGAGGGGTATTTTTTCTCATCCCTTGGAAGATAAACAGTAATTGTTTTACCCGAAAGCTCTCCGTTGCCTTTTGGCCATCGAGTACGCCAGGCATCAAATTCTACATTTCGAACAGTTTTTCCTTCGTAAATCATTTTCGGGATCCAAATGCGGCGGGAATCCTGGCCGTTTCTTTCAGATGGAGGAACAATACCTACCCGCTTCATTTTGTCGCGGGGTATTTGAACAAAACGCAGATTGAGCAAAGTAGACAAAAAGTTGTTTGCTTCTGTTATGCTGCACCACCTTCCTTGACTGTAGGAATAGTACTCATTCATAACTCCGGAGCCGCTATTAACAGAGTAGAGCAGCCAGGAAGTATGCCCGGGAGCGCCGTTTTCAACCCAATGACGCCATCCGGCCCACGGAAATCTTTCGTTATGCAGGCGTTGTGCGGGTATTGTAATTTCTTCAAAGGAAATTTGACGATCAGATTTTTCTTTGATTAAGATCACTGTGTAAGTGTTGTCCATTCTGGTTACGATATAGTCGCCGGGTTTGCTTTCTTTCAGGCGATCGCGCAGAAAAGTTGCCGCATTAAGGTTGAAAATGCAGCAGAATAAAAAAAAGAGCAAAAACTTTATCGATTTCATCAAATACCTACTAGTCAAATTGTGAACAAATCAATATAACACAGATATCTCTTTTTATACTGCTTGCGTTTTCAAAATTTTGTTTTTGGCCTTGAAAAAGTTAGAGCTAAAGCGATCGCATATTAATATTGAACGACTTGAGATCGTTCAATCGCGAGAGTTTTCTCTTTGCCAAAATTCCGAATTTTGAGGGTGCAAACGGTTTTTTCAGAGATTTTGATAGGTTCTAAGAACCTGTTTAAAATCGTCTGAAAATTGTGATTTTTAGCGAATTTTTCCTTGTTTTTGCAACCTTTAAAACTTGCACATACTTGGAAAAGTAGAGAAGTTTTAAAGGTTGCAAAAACAAAGGGAAAGGCGCAAAAAGCACTTTTTCAGAGATTTTAAACAGGTTCTAAGATAGTCAGTATGAAAATTATCATTGCCCCGCAAGCATTTAAAGGATCGTATACAGCATTTGAAATCGAAAAGGTTATAGAGCAGAGTATGCGAGGAGTTTTTCCGGATGCCGTTTTTCAGTTTCTTCCTGTTTCTGATGGAGGCGACGGTTTTTTAGATATCATGCTGCATATTAAATCCTGTAAAGCAACAACTTTCATTGCGACGGGTCCTCTAGGAGATTCTGTAGAAGCAAAATGGGGAATATTCAACGACCCTCCTGTTGCCGTCATTGAACTTGCGAAGATTGCAGGGGTTTCAATGATTCCATACGAAAAGCGAAATCCTATGATAGCGACGACATTTGGTGTAGGAGAAGTGATTCGAGAAGCATTGGATGGAGGAATCCGTCATTTTCTTATTGGTATTGGAGGCAGCGCAACAAATGATGCAGGAGCCGGGCTTGCTTCTGCTTTAGGTGTGCGATTTTTAGATGATCGAGGAGCAATCCTTCCTCCGGGGGGCGCAGCTCTTCATCGACTTGATCGAATCGATCTTGCGGATATCGACCCCAGAATATTTGAATCAAAATTGATTATTGGCTGTGATGTAAACAATGTTTTTACAGGAAGCAAAGGAGCCTCGTTAGTATATTCCATGCAAAAAGGAGCTTCTGAAAAAGACGCTTTGCAGCTTGATATAGCTCTATCGCATTTTAATGAAGTGGTAAAATCGCAGCTTGGCATCGATCTTAACACTGTTTCCGGAAGCGGCGCTGCAGGAGGAACCGGAGGGGGAATGTATGCTTTGCTTGGCGCATCTCTTCATTCAGGGATCGAGTTGGTTCTCGATGAAATGGATTTCGACCATCACTTGGACGGGGCTTTTCTTGTTGTAACCGGGGAGGGGTGTATGGATGCTCAGACTGTCTATGGCAAAGGGCCTGTTCAAATTGCAAAACGCGCCAAGTTAAAAGGGATACCCGTTTACGCATTCGTTGGGTCGATAGGCGAGGGGTATGAGGCTGTTTATGATTATGGCATTGGAAAAATCATCCTGATGTAAATATTTTCCAGCCCGATTGGCTGTGTCAGCGAGATGAATATTGAGTATTGCAGCTTGTCGCAGATTTTTCTTGGAAATACTTCTTGGAAGACAAAGAAGCCGGTCATGTTTCAAAATTTATGATCGTCAGAAATAAAACCTTTGTTGAGTTTTATAGAGGAAGCTTGATATAAATACGGGCATGAAATCAAAAAATGCCCTTATTTACAATCAATCTCTTGCGCTCTTGACCGATCTTTATCAGATTACGATGGCTTATGGGTATTGGAAATGCGGCCTCAAAGATAAAGAGGCTGTTTTTCACCTTTTTTTCCGCAAGCGTCCTTTTGGCGGAGGGTATACGATTGCCGCGGGTCTTGAACTTGCCATTGATTATTTAAATCATTTTCGTTTTGATGAGGCTGATTTGCAGTACTTGTCTACCTTGAAAAGCGCTGACGGCAACCCGTTATTTGAAGAAGGATTTTTCGATTATCTTTCTAATTTAGCATTCAATTGCGATGTTGACGCCGTTCCCGAAGGAACAGTTGTTTTTCCTTATGAGCCGATGCTGCGGGTTTCGGGACCTTTAATACAAGCGCAGCTGCTGGAAACTCCTCTTCTGAATCTTATTAACTTTTCTTCCTTGATTGCAACGAAAGCCTCGCGCGTCTGCATGGCAGCTGACGGAGATGAGGTGCTTGAGTTCGGACTGCGCCGGGCTCAAGGGATAGACGGTGCGATAACGGCAGCGCGCTCAGCCTATATTGGAGGATGCAGCTCGACTTCCAATGTACTAGCCGGAAAACTCTTTGGCATACCGGTGAAGGGGACGCACTCCCACAGTTGGGTGATGACATTTGATGAGGAGCGCGATTCATTTCAGGCGTTTGCCGAAGCATTGCCAGCGAACTGTATTTTTCTTGTTGATACTTACAATTCCATAGAAGGCGTCAAGAAAGCAATTGAAGTGGGCAGGTGGCTGAACTCTCAAGGCAAAAGAATGTTGGGGATTCGGCTCGATTCCGGAGATTTGGCTTATCTTAGCAAAGTTAGCCGCCGGATGTTGGATGAAGCAGGGTTTCAGGATGCTGTCATTGTCGCGAGCAATGAATTGGATGAAGCGATTATTAGCGATTTAAAAAAACAAGGCGCCAAAATCGCTGTTTGGGGTGTTGGCACAAATTTAATTACCGCTCATGATCAGCCAGCTTTAGACGGTGTCTATAAACTTTCAGCTGTTCGCGATAAGGGAAGTCCCTGGAAATTTCGGTTAAAGCTCTCTGAACAGATGACAAAAATTTCAAATCCCGGAGTCTTGCAAGTCCGGCGTTTTTATGATGAAAAGGAAAATGTTGCAGATGCAATCTATCATGAAGACGATGAGTTAAACCGGGGTTGTACCATTGTTGATCCTTTGGATTCTACGCGCCAAAAACATATTAGTTCCAATCTTTCTTTTAAAGACCTTCTCGTTCCTATTTTTCGTTCCGGCAAGTGTGTCTACTCTTGTCCGACTCTGCAGGAGATCCGAGAGAATGTGCAAAGCGAGCTTTCAGGCTTTCATTCAGGGATCAAAAGATTTATGTTTCCTCACCAGTATGTTGTGGGTTTGGAAAGGTCGCTTTATAATAAAAAAGTCGAGCTTATCAAAAAAGTTCGACACATCTCCCAATAATAGAAAAAAATGAAAAAAGCCTTACTTGTTGTAGATATTCAAAACGATTTTTTACCGGGAGGAGTTCTTGCGGTTAAAGAGGGCGATCACGTGATTCCTTTAATTAATCAACTGATGGAGCAGCCTTTTTCTCTTGTGATTGCAACCCAGGATTGGCACCCGGAAGACCATGGCAGTTTTGCAGCGACTCATCAAAAAAATATCGGCGAATTTATCACTTTGCGTGGAATTGAACAGATATTGTGGCCGACTCATTGTGTGCAGAATACGTTCGGGGCGGCGTTTAGCGAGGAATTAAATGAGGAAAAAATTGGCCATGTTTTTCAGAAAGGAACAGATGTAGAAATTGATAGTTATAGTGCATTTTTTGACAATGCTCACTTGAAAAAGACAGGTTAGGAGATTTTTTAAAAGAGCATGAGGTAACAGACCTTTACATTGCAGGTTTAGCAACAGATTATTGCGTTAAATTTTCTGTTTTGGATGCATTAAAGCTTGGATTCGGCACCCATGTTGTTCAAGATGCTTGCCGGGCGGTGAATCTTCAACCTAGTGATGAAAAGAGTTCATTGGAAGAAATGAAAACCGCCGGAGCCCATATCACGACAACGCAACAAGTAATTGATGAGTTTGCTTCGTAATGAGCATGTGGAAGTCTACGCCGGAGGGAATTATTCTTTCTGTAAGAGTGATCCCTAACGCAAAGCATGATGAAATCGCGGGATGGGAACATGGTTTCTTAAAAGTAAGGATTACTTCCGTTCCTGAAAAGGGCAAAGCCAATCGTCGCCTTATTCAATTTTTTTCCAAGTCGTTTAAAATCCCTAAATCAAAAATTTCAGTGGTCAAAGGGAAAACTCATAGGAATAAAATTTTTTTATTTAAAGGAGTTGAAAATTTGCCGCTGCCGCCATTTGACTCAGAGGGGACTTAGTGTATACCGTTCGCGCCCTCAAAATTTAGTTTTTGGCAACTATTGAATGATGATCGGTAAACATGTATTCAAAAAAAAGTCAATAGTTTATAACGCAATCATTCTATAAACTTTAGGAGTAGATGAGATGATTGTCCCCCTTAGTAGTAATGCATCGATTGAAGTTCGATCTGTAAATTTGTTTCCCCCGGGGAATACATATGATCGTTTGCACCGATATATCATAAAAGATAGGCAGTTGTTTTGGCGCTCTCGTCGATCGGAGTCTGAATGGAAATCCATTTCTCTTCTCGAAGGATGTATCCCTTATCAAGTAAAAGCTGACTGGGAAAATTTGATGGTACTTGATACTGACGGGAATGTGCATTATACAAAATCGATGAATGGCGATGATTCATTAATCAATAACCTGCCTTGGCAAAAAGGAATTTGGAACTTTCCGATAATCAGTGCAATTTATAACCGCATTGTTGGAAATCCTAATTTTATTGTTAGTGAGGGAGGTATTTGGGATTGTTCTTATTTGGAATCGGGTTGCCGCTACATTGACGGAATAGGCAACTGCCATTTTCTGGGAAATAAAGCAGGGATGATTGAAGCGACGACGACCGCATATGTAGCAGATCAGGAGAACCGTTGTTTTCGCTATTATGATCCCTACGTACCCCCATGGGCTGAAGATGCTGAGACGATCAATATCCCCTTTCCGGAAACAGCCCATTCAACGTTTGAGTTAAAAGGATTTGCCTCTTGCCGTTCTCAGCTTTTTCTTATAGGTTATGATCTAATGGCCGCCGAAAAGGGAGGAGTAGAAAAAAAGCTGACTCTTTACACAATTTCTGCTGATGCCAACTTAATGGGGTTGAATCCGGCGATTTCCTATACCTATTCTACAGAAAATATTGATAAAGCCTCTTTTGTCCTGCCTGCTTCGCGTTACCGCAAGCTGCCAATGCCTGAGGGGAGCATCACCTCTGTCGTGGGGATAGAAAGGGCTGAGGGTAAATTAATGACAGATGTTGTGTTGAAAGTTGAAGGGGAATTGAACGGTGCAGCGGGTTTTTTCTATCTCAATCCAGGTGAAAACCGGTGGCAGTTTCAAGAATTTAAAAACCATATTATTGAATCAGAAGCCTTTTTGGAGTTAGAGTATGTAGACGAGTATCAGATGTTTTCATCGAGTTTGCAAAACTGGAATGGTTATGTATTTGAATCCGGTTATTCAGCTGTTTTAAGAAATTTTGGAATCCGTGCGATGGAGTCAAAAGTTGTTGTTGAGGTTGATGGAGAAGTTTACGAAATCCCTCTTTACGTTAGACAAAATCAATGGAATCTCATTGGATTTGACCGGATTGAATATACGCTTGTGTTATCTCAGGAAGTTCAAAAGGTATTGAATTGGGATGTAGATGAGGTGATGCCTGTTTTGTTTGAAAAGGATGGAAATGAGTTAGAGATTAAAACAAAGCATGGTCATAAGAAATTATTTTGTTTTCGGGGTCAAGATATTAAGCCGGAGAAAAGGAAGTGTCAGATTATGTAGTGTTATTTCTGGTATCAGCGGGGGTGTGTTTTAGAGGAATTTAGAACCTGTTCAAAATTTTGAAAAAGTGCATTTTGCGCTTTTTCACTTTGTTTTTGCAACCCTTAAAACTCTTCTACTTTTCCAAGTATGCACAAGTTTTAAAGGTTTCAAAAACAAAGTGAAATTCGCTAAAAATCACAATTTTCAAAGAGTTTGAACAGGTTCTTAGGGAAAGGCATGCTATTGATATTTAAAAAACCTTGATTTTCCTAAAATATCGTGATATTTTATATGTTTTCTTTTGGGGCAATAGCTCAGTGGTTAGAGCAGCGGACTCATAACCCGCCGGTCGCTGGTTCAAGTCCAGCTTGCCCCATCCTTTCACACACACCTGTGAGCAATATCTAACTTGATCTAATATTAACAATTAAGTTTAATGTTGTCCTCGCGGTGCACTGGCGGTGCAACAAAGAAAAGTCTTACCAGCACCATCCAGCCGCTTAAACCAAAAATGCTAAATAAAGAGGTTTAAGATGGCATCTATTCAACAAAGAATTAACAAGAACGGCACCAAAGTCTGGCGTGCGATCATTCGAATCAAGGGATATCCTACTGTCTGCGATCATTTTGACCGCAAGCAAGAGGCACAAGACTGGGCAAACGATACTGAACGGCAAATCAAGCTGGGTAAATACAATTTTGCCAAAAATTCCCAGAAGAAGACGGTAGCCGATCTGATCGGTCGCTATATCAGCGATGGGGCCCTCGAACACCACAAAGCTGCCAAAGATACCAAGCGACACCTTGAATACTTCAAATCTGCCATAGGTGAGTATGCACTTACCTTCATCACTCCAGAGCTCCTACTCGACGAACGTAAGAAACTTCTTGAAACAACATCATCCCAAGGAACACCGCGCACACCAGCAACCGTAAACCGCTATTTTTCATCCCTCAGCGGAGTTTTGCGATACGGATGTAAGAATTTGCGTTGGGTCGATGAAAATCCATGCGCAAATCTGCTTAAACTGAAGGAAAATCCAAGAAAGCGAAGAGTTTTGACCCCCGATGAAGAAATCCGCCTATTGGAAGCATGCAAATCGAGCAAGAGCCCCTACCTCTATTGCATTACTCTGATGGCACTTACCACGGGAGCGCGAAAAGGTGAAATTTTAAGCCTGACATGGGACTGTATCGATTTCGAAAATCGACTTGCATGCATCAGGGATTCTAAAAACGGGAGACCAAGAAAAATCGGCTTGGTCGATTCGGTCCTAACAGAGCTTAAAGTGATTTGGATTAACCGTGACCCTGCAAAACCACAAGTTTTCGCAAGCAAAACCCCATTCGGACAAATTGATATTAAAAAGGCTTGGAAAGGCGCTCTTCAAAAAGCCGACATAGGCGACTTTGTCTTTCATGGTCTCCGTCATCATTTTTGCTCAATAGGTGGTGAATTGGGGGCATCAGGAGTGCAACTCCGATCGCAGCTTGGCCACTCATCCTCTCGTATGACTGATCACTACTCTCACCTTGAAGCAGATGCCACTCGCTTTATTGGGGAATCGATCGAAAAAAGAATCGCAGAAAGGAGAGAGTATGAGTAAGGATTGTTCAGAGCTACAAGCAATTATCGAAGAGTTGATCGCCGATATCGATAGAGTTAAAGAGATATGGTGCGGAATCAGGGCAGATAACCCCAGTTTTGAACAGGTCTCGGAAGAAAACTGGGAAAGTAAAGATGCTCTCCTTTGGATGCATGGTGAAACTAAAACTTTCGAAGCGATTGAACTCGAGAGGTGGCTATTTGCCGAGCCTCCTCTTTCAGAAACCGCAAAGAGTGATGCGAACGACAATTATTTTGCGTGGATTGATCATATCCGAGAGGACGGGACATATAGCGAATTTGACGTGAATGACCTTCCAAAACCGCTGGAACATGAATCTCTTATCGACTATGTGATAAGATTGTCCCAAATTGTCGAAGAGAATGGGTGGGGAACAAAAAAGCAAAGACGGGCTCTAAAATCCTTTTTGCATTTCCTAAGGGAAGACTACTGTCAGGAAGATGTCGCTTTTATTGAGCATATTTTTCCAAAAAAGATAGACCTCCGCGCGGGGAGAATCATAAGAAAAATTCGCCCACAAGTTTTTCCGATTTCGCATCAGGTTGCAGGAACTCTCATCAAAGAATTGGCGTATCAATGCGCTTTTGGTCGTAAAAACGCAAGACATCATGCGGGTGAAGCTCTTGCCTTGATATGGCTTTGTATATCTTCATCGCGAATAAGATGGCCTCGTTCGCTTGAGAGTATTCATGGGCTTAATGTCGATGCGATTGTTTACGAAAAGGAGTATCCAGAGCTGCTTGCTCCAAGCTTCTTTGGGCCACATCCGGTTAGAATAGGTAATCGAGTCGCTAGATTTCTTCAAGCGGTAGCAAGAATCCCATCGAAGAGTCAAAGGAATACGGTTTTGCAGACATCTCTTCCTGACTTACGAAAGCCCCTTAACACCGCTATTCAAAATGCGAAGCTCACTTCTGAGCTGGGAGAAATCACATATTTGACGTTTCTTTCATATCCACATCACTTTGGTAAAGATATTCGATAATTTCTTTTCGACTGATTTTCAAAGAGATAAAACTTCCTCATAGCGTGCCCGTGATAAACGGCCCTATTCCGCAATAATGGGCGTAATTCCTTTTTAAACAACACCAGGAGTTACGAATGGAACAAGTTCAGTACCTTACAACAACACAAATCGCCGAGAGCGATTGCTACCCTTTTACATTGGGGCAAATTCGACATTACCTGCTGATGCGTCATCGCAACGGCTTGGAAAAGGCCGTGAGAAAAATCGGCAAGCGCCTCTACCTTCGGAGAGATTTATTCGAGCAATGGATCGAATCCAATCAAGGAGGTGATCAATGAAATCATTCAAACGGAACTTGGATGCCGCAAAAATCAAGGGATGGATTTCTCCTTATGATTTTTACTTGCAAGAGCAAGACCTCGGGAGATTCAGTTATAAATCAGGGCAATGGGCTGTTGCTGGCCTTTGCCCTTTTCATGATGATGGTTCGGCAGGATCATTTAAGGTGAATTGCGAGAGTGGAGCGTTCACCTGTTTTTCGTGCGGGGAAAAGGGTAGCGACATCATCACTTACATACAGAAGAAGTATGATCTCTCCTTTCTTGAGGCGTTAGAAAAACTAGGGATTGAATGGAGGGTCGCATGAAAGATTTACCCTCAATTATTCCTCGAAAAAATTTAAGCTATTATTGGACCTATTTGGATTCAGATAAACAACCTATTGCAATTGTTGCAAGGTATGAGGAGGATGGAAAAAAGAAACGCTTTCATCAATACAGCATTGGTGAAGATGGAAGCTGGGTTGAGGGAGCGCCAACTCCCTCGCCCATATTTGGAATAGATTCACTTCCTAAGAACCATTTTGAAGGGTTTGTCTATATTTTTGAAGGGGAAAAATGCGTACAAGCAGCGCACAATCTCGGACTTCCGGCGATCACTTCCATGATGGGGTCCAGTCAAGGGCATTTGGCAGATTGGGCGATCCTTGCTGGCTACCGCCATGTAAAAAAGTTCATTCTTATGCCCGATAATGATGATCCCGGCAAAAAATACATGCAGATTGTTTACGACGAGGTGAAAAAGGTATGTCCGCAAGCAAAGATAATGGTTTGTGAGCTTCAAGTAAATAAAAAGGGAGGCGATTTTGTCGATTGGTTAAAAGATCAATCCACTTGTCCGCCTGATTGGGATGGGTTCGCTCCTTTAGACGATCCCTACTGCGAATATCTTGAAGGGAGCATTCGAAATAGCAGTTTCCACAAGCAGTATATCAGACGAAGACTACTTTGCTAGCATTTCACCGTGTCCAGTTTTGTTTGACAGTGAACCTGAACCAATCGAAGAGGTTTTAAGTGAAGTGTTGCCATGCCCTGTACACACGCTGCCAGACAAGATCACAATTTGGATGCAAGGAATAGCGGATCAAATGCAAATTCCAATTGATTTTCTCGCGGTCCCCTTTATCGTTTATACTGGGAGTCTCATCGGAAGAAAAAGGGCTCTTGAACTTCGTCCACATTCAGGTTGGATTGAATTTTCGAACCTATGGGGGATGCTTATTGGACGACCTTCTGTTATGAAAAGCCCGGCGATGGAGGCAACAATCAAGCCACTAACAACATTGGCATCCAATGCGTTTAAGAAATTCAAGTCCGAGTCGAAAGAGCATCAAAATAAGCTGAATGCGTGGAAAATTAGAAAGAAGGGTGCTGAGGAGGTTTATAAAAAATCCTTTAAAGAGTCTTTAGGTGACGAAACCAAACTCTCTTTAGAATTCCCAAGCGAAGAACCTCCCGAAGAACCAAAGCGAAAAAGGTATAAAACGGATGACCCTACTGTCGAGAAACTGGGGGAAATTCTGATTGAAAATCCACAAGGAATTTTGCTCTATCGCGATGAGCTTTCGGGATGGTTGCGCAGCTTTGAAAAGAATGGGCGTGAAAACGATCGACAGTTTTTTCTCGAGAGCTGGAGCGGTAAAAAGGATTTCGATGTAGATCGCATCGGCAGAGGCTCTTTACATGTACCATCCCTGTTTCTCTCAATCTTTGGAAGTATCCAACCGGGTCCTCTCTCGCAATATGTCCGTTCTACAATAAAGGGAGGTGCGGGTGATGACGGCTTTCTTCAACGTTTCTCAATGATGGTTTGGCCCGATGTGAAATCGGATTGGGAGCTTATCGAGAGAATAAATGTAAAGACCGAAGAAGCGGAAGTGATTCGCACCTTCGAACATCTCGATAAGTTAGCATTTGACGATGAGGATAATCCTATTCTTTTAAATTTTACAGAGGAGGCCCAAAGAGTCTTTGATGAGTGGCAAAAAGCTCTTGAATTGCGACTTCGCGCGGGATCATTACCAAACCACTTGGAAGCGCATTTTGCAAAGTACAAAAAGCTTTTGCCGGCACTATGCTTGATTCACGAGCATTTAAAGTCGGCGGCTTTTGGGAGCTATCCCGAGTTGCTCACGTTGGACTCTCTGCAATCCAGTTTACAGTGGGTTGAGTATCTCGAGAGTCATGCCTTTCGGGTTTATGGTAGCGGTGCTAACGCCATTCCCAAGGCGGCAATGGAGCTACTTCAGCATATCAAGAACGGAGACATTGTGGAACCGTTTACCGTCCGAGACGTTTATTATGGGCATCATTGGAGCGGTTTAACTACATCGCATGAAGTGGAGGAAGTGCTTGATTACCTCGTTGAAAAGGGGTATTTGGGGTGCGCAATGGTTAGAACGAATGGAAGACCTTCTCAAAAATATTGGGTTCATCCAAAAGTTTTTGAAGAGTGAAGAAAGCAGAGGGTTCAAAAGGTTCAGAACTCCGCTTTCGAACCTTTTGGACCTTTGCAAGTGTAGGGATTTAGGATTTTTTACAGTTATTAAACCCTTAAAAATAGGAGAAAAATATGGCTACAGAAAAACAAATTATCGCAAATAAGCAAAATGCTCAATTTGCCACAGGACCGAAAACGGCAAATGGAAAGGAAGTGGTATCTAAAAACGCCATCAAACATGGCATTTTCACAAAAGATTTGATCGTGTCCTCAGAAATCGAAAATGAAAGTGCAGATGAATATCAAAGCATTTTGAATAACCTGTTTGACTGTCTAATACCATGCAATCAGATGGAAAGTTTGCTTGTAGAAAAAATTGCAGCGGACTTCTGGAGATTGCGACGTACAATTAGGTTTGAGACTGGAAGCATTGCCAGAGCTATTGAGTCATTGCTAAAAGAGTTTTACTCCTATAGTCGACCAAACAATGAAAAAATTGATGAAGAAATTCGAGAGAAACAAAGGGTTATGAAGTGGAATGCATCCTATCTTGAGTGTCTTTCAAAAGGAGAGGTCAATTTTGATAAGCCGGAATGGTGCGGGAATGATATCAAAAGCGATATTGCTGATGACTTCTATATAATCGCCAAATCTATTAACTCTCTGACCAAAGAGGAAAAAGAATGGTTGTATTGTTCTTACGATTTAACTTTTGAGGAGCTGAAGCATTTATTGGAAAAGTATGGGTATTCTGATGGAAAGAAAATTTCAGCAAAGCTGATCGAGCTCTTTTCTGAGCAAAACCGATCTTTTGAAAAAGATATTCAAAAATTATCAAAAGAAAAGAAGATGAACGACGAATCAAATAAACTTTTGTATATGTTGGGTATGATCCCTTCAACGGACAACACAGAAAAAGTATTGAAATATGAACGATCACTCCAAAAATCGATTTATCAAAATCTCATTATGCTAAAAAAACTTCAAGGAATGTTTTGAAAATGGGTTTGTTTTGAAAAAATAGGTTTTCTACTATTTTTCCTCTTCTATACGTAAACGTCTTTCCTCTAGAGTTTCCCCTTCATAGAGCCAGTAGTTAGGGCCTTGAACTTGGTTGGATTTCCATCCTCTTTCTTTTAAAAGTTCTAAAGCACTTGAGCTCAAACTGGTCTCTTCATCTCTAAATTTTACTTTTCTATCATTGATGACAGTACAGGTGATGTTTTCATCCCGTGCAAACTGGAGGACTGCCCCTATTGGAACTTCCGCAATGGTGAATTTGAAAGGAGGTCGTCTCTCTGAAAACTGGATCATTTCATGTGATTGTTCTAGTACAACTTGAGGGGTGACCTCTTCTATCATTACCAGCTCAAGTATTGCGCTGACTCTATTTGGTGAAATCCTAAAGAATTCTTTGTTTGTGGGGACTCGATGATCGCCAAAAGCAAAATGGATTTTTTTTTCGATAAAGTCGGCATTTTCTACTCTTGCTGCAAAGAAGCATTCAAAAGGGTATGGTACTCCAGTTGTGTAAAGTTCTCTCATTCTCTGCTCGACATTAGTTGAGGTTCTACCAATTTTCACTAGACCAGGCATGCACTCATTGGTCAATACATAGACGATTTCGCTCATTTTTAAACCTCAACAACTTGAAGATTACGATTATATTTACAGAATGAACACTCTTCAGAAAAGGGTGGAATAGTATCATTTTCAAGGCATTGTTTGATATTGGATAATGTTGGTTCTATCCAGGAGGTATTACCTTTGCAAGGAATCAGTATTTTTTCGAAATCAAGACGATCGTTGAGTCCGCTACGATCTTTTAAGGCGTTGGCGAAGAGAAAATATGCCTTTTCTGATACTTTGAAGCCGTTTTGTCTGAATAGCCATTGGTAAAACTCAATCTGATTGACATAACTGATTAAATAGCGATCTGTACTGACGATATTGCCGTTTTTCTTTCTCTTGGGTTCTAAAGTTATTTCACCTGTTGTTGCTTTCGCTTTGTAATCAATAATGATCAGTTCACTCGAGGGAAGAATCCATACATCATCGATTGCTCCATATAGTAAAAAATTGGTTTCCGGATGAAGATATTGAATGCCAACTCGGTTATTTCTCCATGATTCTATATCAGGGTGAGAATATGGAATTGCTTCTAAACCAGCGCTTTTAATGAAGGGGTGAATGGTTTGTGCTTTGCGATGAGAATCAAACTCTTTTTTTAGTAGAGCATCAAGAGCATTGTTGAGTGTAAAAGGTGGACCAGATGGTTGGGAAATTCCCAACTTACGGTCGATGTAGAAACATCTTGGGCATTGTAAGAATAGATCAACTTTTGAACGACTGAGTTTAAACGGTTCACCAGAGGTTGGATTGTAAAGGTTTTGTTTTCGTCTCATTTTTAATTATAAATGATAAAGTAATTGCAAGTTTTGATAAAAAAATTTAACTAATATTTTTATTTTCTAGTAAATATAGTTGTTTTAATTAATTGTTAATTATTGTATATATTATGTTGTTTAAAATCAATTGGTAATGCTTGTTTTAAGGTTAATAAATATGTGCAGCAATAGCGATCTTACATTTCTAACTAATGAGGAGGGACAGACTCTTCGTGCAAGATTTAATGCCTTAATCAAAGATACAAAGTATTTTGATGTACTTGTTGGGTACTTTTATACTAGTGGCTTTCACGCAATTTATAAATCACTAGAGACGACAAAAAAGATCAGAGTTTTAATCGGGATCAACACAGATGCAAGTGTATTAAATTTAGTGGAACAAGCGAGTCAGAAAGAACTTTCTGACAATGAGACTAAAAAGCATTTTACTGAAGTTCTCATTAATGAAATGGATACAGCAAAAGATAGCAAGGCGGTAGAAGAGGGGGTTCTAAAGTTTATAGAGTGGCTTAAGAATGGAAAACTTGAAGTCAAAGCATATCCTTCCAGAAACATCCATGCAAAGCTATATATTATGTCTTTTGAGGAAAACGATAGAGACAAAGGACGCATTATTACTGGATCAAGCAATTTTACACAATCTGGATTAGTAGACAATTTAGAGTTTAATGTGGAGCTCAAAAATCGTTCAGATTACGAATTTGCAAAAGTAAAGTTTGAAGAACTTTGGAAAGATGCTGTAGATGTTAAGGACAAGTATATTGAGACCATACAAGAAAAAACTTGGTTAAGTGAAGGTATTACTCCTTATCAACTTTATCTTAAATTTTTATACGAATATTTCAAGGACGATCTTAGACAAACTGAAGAAGTCAAGTTCAAATATGTCCCTAATAATTTTATGCAGTTGGAATATCAAGAACAAGCTGTTTTAAACGCAAAAAAAATCCTTAACGAGTATGGCGGGGTATTTATTTCGGACGTTGTCGGCCTTGGAAAGACTTATATTTCAGCAATGTTAGCAAGTGAATTGGATGGCTTAAATCTTGTTTTAGCACCTCCAGTCCTTCTAGATGAAAATAACCCCGGCTCTTGGAGTAATGTATTTCAGGATTTTAAGCAGCAGGTGAAATGTGAATCAATTGGCAAGCTAGATCAATTAATTTCACAAGGAACCGAAAAGTATAAAAATATTTTTATCGATGAGGCACATCGATTTCGCACAGAATCAAACAGTACTTATGAGAAGCTTGCTCAAATTTGTAAGGGAAAAAGGGTTATTTTAATCACTGCAACACCTTTTAATAACTCTCCAATGGATATACTGGCTCAAATCAAGTTATTTCAGCCCGCGAAGAATAGTAATATTCCAAATAGAAAAAACCTCGAATATTTTTTTAAAAGTTTGGATAAAAAAATTAATAAATTAGACAGGCAAAAAGACCGAGATGAGTATTTGAGAACTGCTCAAGAAAATTCGAAGGAAGTACGTGAAAAAGTCCTTAAACACATTATGGTGAGGAGAACAAGGAGAGAAGTTGAAGAGTATTTTAAAGAAGACTTAGAGAAACAAAATCTTAAATTTCCTGAAGTATTGAATCCTGAACCAGTATTTTATCAATTAAATAAAGAAGAGAATGAAGTATTTCAAAAAACTATAGAACTAATTACTACAGACTTTAAATATGCGCGCTATATGCCAATGTTATACTACAAGGGGGAAAGTAAGCTAGATCAACTAGAACAACAGTCTCAGAAAAATATGGGACGATTCATGAAGATCCTGCTAATCAAGCGACTAGAAAGCAGTTTCCATGCATTTAGGAAGACAGTGGATCGATTTATTTCCTACTATGATCAGTTTCTTAAGGAATTCAAGAATGGAAGTGTATACGTAAGTAAAAAATACGCTAATAAAGTTTTTGAGCTGTTAGATAACGACGGGGAGGAGACAATTGAAAAGTTGCTTCAAGATAGTAAGGCTCAAAAATATCCATCAGAGGATTTTTCAGAAAATTTAAAATATGATCTGGAAAATGACCTAGAAATCTTAAGGAAAATTCAAAAGCTTTGGTTTGGGGTAAAACGTGATCCAAAGTTAATGTCTTTTATTGAAATCCTTTCCTCTAGACATGAATTAAAAAATAACAAATTGATTGTATTTACAGAATCAAAAGAAACAGCTGAATACTTGTATTTAATGTTAGATAGAGAGATTCCAGATCAAGTGATCATGTTTAATGGGTCTTCGAGTGTGATTGAAAGGCAAAAGGTAATTGAAAATTTTGATGCTCGAGCTAATTATCAAAAAGATGATTTTAGAATCTTAGTTACAACAGAGGTTCTCTCTGAAGGTGTAAATTTACATCTGTCAAATGTAGTCATTAATTACGACATTCCATGGAACCCCACAAGGCTTATGCAGAGAATTGGGAGGGTTAATAGAGTAGATACCAATTTTGATAAAATACATAGTTTTAACTTTTTTCCTACCGAACAGTCCAATACACAAATTAAGCTCAAAGAGGCGGCAGAAGCTAAAATACAGGCATTCATTTCACTTCTGGGAGCTGATGCATGTTTGTTGACCGATGGTGAAGTGATAGAATCCCATGAATTATTCAATCGACTAGCTTCAAAAAAAACCATAACTGGTGAAGATGAAGATGAAATTAGCGAGCTTAAATATCTTAAAATTATTCGAACTATTAGAGATGAAAATCCTGATTTATTTGAATTGGTAAAGCGATTACCAAAGAAGTCCCGTACATCAAAATCTTACAAGAGACTAGAAAATTGCTTATTAACTTACTTCCGAAAAGGAAAGGTGCAAAAGTTTTTTATTACAAGTGAGTCAGAATCAAGTGAACTTGATTTTTTAAATGCTGCACTTCTACTAGAAAGTGAACCGCATGAACCTAGAAAAAAACTTCCCAATGATTTTTATATTAAGCTAGATAAAAACAAACAAGAATTTCGAAATGCTACATCAGAAGAGATCATCGATTTAAAAAGCGCAAAAGGTGGTAGAGACAGTGGAAGTCAAGTTCTTAAAATACTGAAGGCTTTCAAAGACTTTCGACAATTCACTGATGAGGACGAAACGTATTTCAAGCGTGTTATGAACAGACTAGAAAATGGGGCACTTCCTAAGCAAACCAGTAAGAATCTATTAAAAAAAATAAAGGAAGAGCTAAAGCAGGGGGATCCAAAAACATTAAAAATTTTAGCAATCCTCCAAAATAATATCCCAGAATCACTGTTAGTTGATCATTTTGCTGAGAATCGATCATTTCTAAGTGGGAAAAGGGAAGTAATATTATCTGAATATTTATTAGGTGAATAATGGATAAAAATGCAGCAAAAAGATTGGTGAGAGAAACTCTTCAAAACCCATTTAACAAGGGTGATTTTCTTTATTTGATAAAAAATATTCTGAATAAATTCAAAGAAGAAAGCAGTGTATCTAGAGGGAATGCAATACCCGAAGATTTTAGAGACTCCATAGAGGTTTTAGAGCGTCTCGGTATATATAAGGATGCTAATGGAAAATCAGTAGATGTACTAATCGTTTACTTGAAGAAAAGCTCATTGCTTGAACGTGCAAGAACAAAACTTAGAAATTTTGTCGCAAAATATCTTAGAGGAAGTGGCACTGATAAAAATGCTGCTCTTGTGGCCTTCGTTTCCCCTTGCAATGAAGATTGGCGTTTTTCTTTCGTGAAGATGGATTACAAATTCAAAAAAAACGGAGCAGAGGAGTTTTTTACCCCTGCGAAACGTTGTTCTTTCTTAGTAGGAATAAATGAAAATAGCCATACAGCGCAGAGTCGTCTATTAAAATTACTACTCAATGATGATGATTATCCAATGCTAGAAGACCTTGAGGAGGCGTTCAGTATTGAACAGGTCACAAAGGAGTTTTTTGAAATTTATCGAGGTTTATTCTTAAGAGTAAAAGATGCTATCGACAATTTAATTTCTAAAAATGTGAGATTAAAAAACGAATTTATTCTAAGCAATATTAATACATCTGATTTTTCCAAAAAACTTCTAGGTCAAATTGTTTTCCTTTATTTTCTTCAGAAGAAGGGTTGGTTTGGGGTCGAGGAAAGTAAAAAATGGGGATCGGGTTCAAAGACCTTTTTAAGAGAGCTGTTTAATAAAGAAAAAATCCAATACAACAATTTCTTTGAAGATGTTTTACAGCCACTTTTTTACAAAGCCTTAAGAGAAAAAAGAAAAGGCGATTACTTTAAACCGTTTGAATGTCGGATACCTTTTCTAAATGGTGGTCTTTTTGACCCTATCAATAATTATGATTGGAAAAATCTCGAGATACCTTTGCCAAATGAACTATTTTGTAATGAAGTTCAAACGAAAGATGGTGATATCGGAGACGGAATACTAGATGTTTTTGATAGATACAATTTTACTGTAAAAGAAGATGAGCCCTTAGAAAAAGAAGTGGCAGTGGACCCCGAAATGCTAGGTCAAGTATTTGAAAACCTGCTCGAGGTTACTGATCGAAAGTCAAAAGGCACTTATTACACGCCTAGGGAAATTGTTCATTACATGTGTCAAGAAAGCTTGACTAATTACCTTTTTGAAGAGTTAAAAGATACCGTTAGCAAGGATGATTTAGAAAATTTTATACAATATGGTGATCATATTGTAGAACACGAGTTAAGAGTGCTTGAAAAAGGACGTGAAACTGAAACATACTTTTTTATACTAGCCGAAAGCATAAGATCAAACGCTAAATTAATAGATAAAAAACTAGCGTCGATAAGGATCTGCGATCCCGCAGTGGGTTCAGGTGCTTTTCCTGTTGGAATGATGAATGAAATAATCAGAGCTAGAATCGCTCTTTCACCATATCTAGGCATTAAAAGAGAACGAAGTCGCTCTAAGTTGAAGCGTGAAGCAATCCAAAACTGTCTTTACGGGGTAGATATTGACCCTGGTGCAGTTGAAATTGCAAAGCTACGGCTTTGGTTATCTTTAGTTGTTGAAGAAAAACAAACTGCGAAAATAGAACCATTACCTAATCTTGATTATAAAATAGTCCAGGGTAACTCCCTATTAAATATAGAAAATAATCTTTTTAATAACGGTCAAATACTTTTGTTAGAACGACTTAAATTAGAGTATTTTGAAGAAACAAATTCATCTAAGAAAAAACAATTAAAGAAGAAAATTGACAAAATTATCTTTCAAATCACTAATAACTATAGCGAGTTTGATTTCCGAATTCACTTCTCTGAAATTTTCCGGTTAAATGGGGGATTTGATGTGGTGATCTCCAACCCACCTTATGGAATAGTATACGATAAAAAAACAAAAGAAAAACTAATTTTGAATTATAATTGTTTTCGTCGAAATAATGACCTTTACATTGCCTTTTATCAACTTGGTTTAGAAATTCTTAAAAATTATGGGATTTTAAATTATATTTCACCAAATACGTTCCTCAATGGTGATTATTTTTCGAATTTTAGAATTATGTTAACCAGTTCTACAGTTTTAAAAGAAATTTTGGATTTTAAAGATCATCGCATTTTTGATGACCCTACAGTTTTTGTCTGTGTTTTATGCTGTCAGAAAAATAAAAAGATTAGTTTCCCTTATAAATATAACTTTAAGGTGTCAATGGATTCTAATGATGAAGAGGTGATACACTCAATTTCTCTCAATTCATCAACCGAAAATAGTTTAAAAATTTCAGATAATATATATTCATTCATTATCAATCAGCAGAATGTTTACCCAGCAGATAATTTCTTTTATATAAAGGATGTAGGTTTTAATTATTGGACTAAAGGGCGCGGAAAAAAACGTGGCAATGGGTCGATTGGAAAACGAGTTTTATATTCAGGAAATATTAATGATAGAAGAGATGTCCCTTATTTAAAGGGCAGAGATATAGCATCATATCATATTACAAATCCAACTAATTTCCTTTTGCATGATTATAATAATTTTCTAGATTCCGATGATGTGTTCAGGTTTACACCTGAATTTTTAAAGCAAAATCCAAAAATTGTTTATAGGCAAACATCAAGTAGAATAATTGCGGCCTTAGATATTAAAGGTCAATTTATCGATAAAACAGTACATTTGATTGTAAATAAACCATCTTTTCCAAAATTGAATTTGAAATACACGCTTGCTCTACTTAATTCTAAATTATTTCATTACTTGTATTTATATATTTCTCAAGAGTCGAAAGGAAGGGCATTTGCGCAAGTAAAAGTTACGTACTTAAAAAAGATGCCTATGAAAATTTGTTCTATTAATACTGAACATATAATCGTTGATCTAGTGGATAAAATTATGTGTATAACAAATAGTCAAGACTATCAAAAAAACACTACAAAGCAAGACAAAGTTAATCAATATAAGTCTCAAATTGACGAAATTATTTTTGAGTTATACGGACTTAAACAAAAAGATATTCTATTAATTGAGTCCTTTTGTGAAGACGACAGTGTTCCTCAAAATAGGTCTGGAGGCAAGACTCTTTTCAAGATGAACGCATAAAAAGGCAATATACTTTTTGGTGCACTGGCGGTGCAGCGGTGCACCAATTCATCCAATACCAACCCACAAAAACCAATAGCAATCAATCAATAACTCCCTTATCATTATACTCATAGCGGTTGGATGATGTTGGTTAAGTCGGTGTTCTCCCGCCCTCATAACCCGTTGGTCGTAGGTTCAAGTCCTACTTGCCCCATCCTTTTTAACTCTTTTATTCACAGTTGGTTACACTTGTATTTCCCTGTCCCAATAATGTAAAGTGATTTCTTTATGGGGGACTAGTGGGGGAATCAGTATTAACAAGTCACAGCAAATGGCAGCATGTTTGACCAAATCCTCGAAGAAAATCGGGTGGATTTTTCCTTATAATACCTTTATAATATCAGCATTCAAGATACAGAGGTCAACCAAAAGATAATGAACATGTATAGATTCGCTTATCGCTTTGATGATAAGACAATCTTCTATTTCGATTTTTCCGGGAACAAGTATGTGGCAACTGGTGGAAATTTGGCCTGGAGAATTAACAATCCCGGTCTCGTTCGAAGTCACAGCCATTTTGCTAAGAGAAACAAGTCAATAGGTTCTTGTAAAGGTTATGCAATTTTTCCAGAACCTCGTAATGGTCAAAAAGCTCTACAAGACTGGCTGCACGCAAAAAAGTATTTCGACTCCACTTTGAAAACACTAGGGGAGCATTATCAGCCAAATAACCCAGAAGTGTTTGTTCAGAAGGTTTCTGCAGTTGCAGGCTTCTCTCCGGAAAGAAAAATCAATTCTCTGAACAAAATAGAGTTCGACGCTCTGATGAGAGCTATTGAAAATTACTGTGGCTATTCCACTATTGGTAATGAGATCCTAACCCTTCTACCGAAAATCACCGCGAAAATTGAAAATGGTGCAGGCAAAGATGATACGTATTTGATCGGAGACAACATTGTTCTTTCAAAACAAGAAGCTATAGAGTGGATACTTTCTCACAAATTGGATGGAGTGGTTGTTCATCATCGAGACAATTCTGTATCTTTACGATCTAGGCCTGGACATCAGATTTGGAATATCAAAACACATGAATCGGTATTGCCTCCATCGGAAGGAAAGATAGAAACACTGGTGAGATCTGTTGGGGACGCAAGGCAAGATCAATGCATTTGGGCATTCATCAATGGTATCGACAATAAAAAAGAAGATGCTCTGGAGTCAGCAGAACTTATTTCTAACGTTGCTGGCGGAGAAAGAGTGTTTTCCATGCCAAACGATACCATGGGCAAGCTAATAGATTTTTGTACATGCTGCGTATTGAAGGTCTCAATAGATACACCCATTATCTCATGGGCTATCAAGTTCTTGCGCTATTTACTTTCTCTTGAGAAAGAGAGCGGTAAGTCACCTCCAGTCATCGTCTTCGTTCACAGCCAAGGTGCTATTATCATGGAGCATGCTCTAGAATTTCTTTCTTCAAGGGAGAGAGAGCGTTTGAGAGTCTTTACATTTGGTGGGGGATCATTTATCGCAAGGGAAAAGAGTCATCCTGATTCGCATAATTATGCAAGCGCAGCAGATTTTGTTTGCCGGTTTGGTTCGCCTAATCTCCAGTTATTGGCTTTGGAGCGTTATTACGGGCATAAAGAAGGATTAGATGATCAGCAGGTCATAAATCGACTGGCTTTTAGAGATGCGATACATGATCTCGACTCCATAGACCACAAAGTCATTGAAGCATATGCAAAGCAAAGAGCTTCATATTACGAAAAGGAATTTTTAAAAATCAGTAATTTAACTATACTGGGCCCTGATCCTGGTAGTAATTGGAAACATACCTTTAGCAGTGATTGCTATCAGCAAACCATAAAAACTATAGTTCAAAGATATCAGAACCAGTAATGATGGACAGGCAGACAACTTTTGAGGAAGAGGCAATCAAGTCAAAAAAGTACGCAAGGCGATGTGTGATCAGTTTCACCGTTTTATATGCAGTTCTTTTTCCTTTTCTCTTTTATATGGCTATGCTTTCGAGTATGGTCTTTGACAATCCTCATATGACCACAACACGAGGTTTATCAATCATATTTACAACTTTTTGCGTTCCTCTATCGATACCGATAAGCATTTATTTAATGTGGTCTAGATATTTCCGAGAACAATACAAAAAAAGTAGTTTTTTCTGTGCGATACCCCTTCTTACGTTCCTTGTAGTATTTCTTGTTCTTGATGTATTCCCCCTCCTACTAGCTAATCTTGGATTCTGAATACTTGCTTTGGTCCATTCTATACCTCTTCAAATTGAAGAATCGGTAACAAGAGAGAAAAATTCAAATAATCCTGTAAAAAATAAGCTGTTTCCTCCCAAATAACAGGCTGCTTGGCTGTGTACCTAAAAGACCCAGTAGGCTACAATGTCTCCTTTCAATTTATGCTTGCTACGATGGATTTTTTTACCACAGAGCTCACCGAGCCCACAGAGAGAAGAGAGAATGACTATAAAACGTCAATTACTTTTGCCGCCTGACGACAATTATCTTTGCCAGTTCAGGCACGCTCTTTAAAGCGGTATCATTTTTTGATCATCCTTATATGCTTTTGCAAGCTAATAAAGATGATTAATCACTATTTATTAGCTGATTTTGCTTTCGTATCAACTTTTTGAGATTTTAGCTCTTACGGAAGCCTTTTCTGTAAAGGCTACCCTCCGGCTCGCTTCGCTCGGCCTTGACAGCGGCTCCCTCAGAGCTTTTATCTCTTCAAGTTGACACTTCAGCAAAAAAAACAGCTATTTTTTTATGCGTTGTTTTTTTAAAGCGCTTAGTCGTCGATAACTTTCCCCTTCGAGTTCTATCAATATCGAATGATGAACCAATCAATCAATTGAGATATAACAGAAAGTTGTGTTTGAGATGAAAAGAGCGTATCCTATGAAATTTTGAAAACAAAAATAAATTTTATAGGAGATACGCTCATGAAAGATGATGTCATTTCTTTCGATAAATTTCACGCAATAAATGAGATGAACAACTTGTTGGAATGATCTTGCAACCTTTTTTTGGACAAATGAAACTCATAAATTTAACTCATTTTTTCTTTGACCCGACTCTTCACCTTTTATAGCCGTTTCATCGGCTTCTATGTCAAGGCAACCCTTCGGGCTCGCTTCGCTCAACCTTGACATAAGCCGGTTCACGGCTATTAAAAATTCAGAATCGGCTCTTCGAAAAAAAATATTCGTTTTTCTGTGCTGCTGCACATACATTTTCATATAGTTTCTCAAAAAGTTCAGGAGACATATAACCCAGAGTGGAATGTAGTCGTTTACGGTTATAAAATACTTCAATATATTCGAAAATACTAGCTTTTGCCTCTTCTCTTAAACGATAATTGAAAAAATTTGTATGCTCTGTTTTCAATGTATGAAAAAAACTTTCTGCCACTGCATTGTCATAACAATTGCCTTTTCCACTCATACTCAGCTTGATTCCATATTGATCGGTTAATCTCCTAAATTCTTTACTTGTGTATTGGCAACCCTTATCCGAGTGATGCATAAGACTCTTTTCAACAGTACGATGCATCACTGCCTGCTCTAATGCTCTTGTCACTAACTTGGTTTCCAAACGGTCTCCCATACTCATTCCCACAATTTTTCTAGAAAACAAATCCATGACGATTGCTAAATAAAGCCATCCCTCCTGTGTGGGGATATACGTAATATCGGACACCCAAACGCTATTTGGAATATTTATCGAAAAATTTTGATTCAAATGATTAGGAGTTGTCTCTGCATTCTTATCAGGTGTTGTGGTCTTCTTTTTGAATTTCTTCATTTTTGCCCGAATATGCCCTTTTCTCATCAGTCTAGCTACTCTTTTTCTTGAACAACATTCTCCCTCATTTTTTAACTCAATATATATTCTTGGGCTCCCATATGTTTCACGGCTTGCTTTATGAATTTGTTTGATTTTCTCTGTAAGCCTTTGGTTTTCTTTTTCTGTTTCACTTTGCTCACTCCTTAAAAAGCTGTAGTATCCTGAGCGAGAAACTTCAAGTAGTTCGGCCATCTTTTCAATAGAAAACTTTTCCTTATTTTGTCGCATAAATTCAAACCTCATGTTTTTGGTTTTGAAAAGATGGCCACTGCTTTTTTTAAGATATCTCTTTCCATTTTTACTTCCGCTAACTCTTTTTTTAAGCGGTAGAGTTCTTCGTTACAAGGTCTTAGAGATCCGGAACCAACAAAACTATCAGCCCCTCCCTCTTTAAATTGCTTAACCCACCCTGCAAGAGTTGTCATCGGGATGCCCAGGTCTAACGCTTGCTTTGATAAACTTTTTCCGCTTTCCCGATAAAGTTTCACTGCGTTTAATTTGAACTCATGATCATATTGTCTTTGATTTTTCATGGACTCTTCCTTTTTAGCTAAAGATTATTCCTTGTACGAGTTCATTGTGTCCATCAAATTGTAGCAAGTCCAGAACAAACTCTAAGAGATGGAGCCCGTTTGTTACTTCAACAGGCTATTGAAAATGAAGTAAACGAATACCTGGAATCAATGAGAGACGTGAAGAATTCAGAAGGGAGAAAACAATTTGTTCGCAACGGTTACCTTCCGAAAAGGCAAGTACAGACAGGAATAGGGCCGATTCAAGTGAAACAACCTAGAGTTCGTAATAAGGACGGTTCCACAACATACTCAAGCGCGATACTTCCCAAATATTTAAGAAGAGCTCCATCACTCGACGCAGTAATTCCGGCTCTTTATCTCAGGGGAATTTCTACAGGTAGTTTCCAAGAAGCTCTTGAAGCAATAATGGGTAAGGATGCTAAAGGGTTGTCCGCAGCCAATATTACACGTTTAAAACAATCATGGGAGCAGGAGTACAAACACTGGAATAAGCGCTCTTTAGAAGGAAAACGCTATGTTTACATCTGGGTTGATGGGATCTATTTCAATGTTCGCCTTGGAGACGATCGAATATGTTTTCTAGTGATCCTCGGAGCCTTACCTGACGGCAAAAAGGAACTCGTTGCAATTCATAATGGCTATAGAGAGAGTAAGATTTCCTGGACGGAGGTTTTAGAAAATTTAAAACTGCGTGGGCTTTGCACTCCTCCTGAGCTTGCGATAGGAGATGGCGCTCTTGGGTTTTGGTCGGCGATAGAAGAAGTCTTTCCAAAGACAAAACAGCAGCGATGTTGGGTACATAAGACTGCCAATATTCTGGATAAAATGCCCAAAAGTATTCAAGTGAATGCAAAAAAGGCAATTCATGAAATTTATATGGCCCCGACCAAAGAAGATGGGTTGGCTGCATTTGAAGCGTTTTTAAAAACATACCGTGACAAATACCCCAAAGCCTGTGCTTGTCTTGAAAAAGATAAGGCTCAGTTGTTTACCTTCTATAATTTCCCTGCAATACACTGGCAGCATATCAGGACAACCAATCCAATCGAATCCACTTTTGCAACAATCAGACATCGGACAAGGCAAACGAAAGGCTGCGGCTCTGTTATTGCGACATTGACAATGGTGTTCAAACTTGCGATGTCAGCTGAGAAAAAATGGCGAAAACTCAAGGGATGTGAAATGATTGAAAAAGTGATTAAAGGGGTTATTTTCAAGGATGGAGAGGAAGTTTTAGAGGCCAAAAAGATAGCTTAAGAAATTTTTAAATCAGGGTACGCTTAAGGATTCGAAACACAACATTTGAAAATATCTCAAGATTGGAAAAGAGACACCATAAAGCAAATCAAGTCAGGCAAATACCGGTTCGATCAATCAGGGCAGAAAAAGAAATTATCTGAACTGATCGACCGTTATATCGATGATTCCGTCAACCATCATCATAAAGGATCGGATGATACGAAAAGGCACTTAGCCTATTTTCGGGAAAAAATCGGCGACTACGCTCTTGTTTTTGTCACACCGGAATTGCTTTTAGCTGAAAGGAAGAAACTGCTAGACACACCAACGAAACGCGGCGGTGCAAGGAACCCTGCAACGGTTAACCGTTACATGTCTTCGATCAGCGGCGCTTTGCGCTATGCAACCAAAAACTTGCGGTGGATTGATGAAAATCCGTGCGCAAACATTCTTAAACTCAAGGAATCCCCAAAGAAAAGGCGTAAGCTTACCCAGGATGAGGAAAGCCGTCTTCTCGAAGCATGCAAGGAAAGTAAAAACCCCTACCTATATTGCGTGACTCTAATGGCGCTTACAACAGGTGCACGGCAAGGGGAAATCCTTGGCTTAACCTGGGACTGTATCGATTTTGATCACCGCGTTGCCCACATCAAAGATTCCAAAAATGGTCATCCCCGAAGAGTTGCCCTTGTCCCTAGCGTCATCAAAGAACTGGAAGCACTTTGGGGATCCTGCGATACGGCAAAACCTCTTGTTTTTGCCGGCAAAACGCCGTTTGGAAGGATTGATCCTAAAAGGGCATGGCAAAACGCCTTAAAAAAAGCCGATATCGAAAATTTTGTCTTTCATGGCCTTGCGTCATCATTATGCATCTTTTGGCGGTGAAATTGGCGCCACCGGCGTTCAGCTACGTTCCCAGCTTGGCCACACATCGTCAGCCATGACGGATCACTATGCCCGTGCGGATGCGGAATCAACACGGTTTATCGGAGAAGAGATCGAAAAACGTCTTTTAAAGGAGGCTTGCAATGCGTAACAAACATTTAGACGAAGCGCTTGATGTGCTAAGGGATTTTAAACAGAAAATGGATGAAAAGGAAAAAATTTGGCGGCAACTTTCGACTGCCGCCTTTACTGATAATCAATACGGCAATAATTCATGGGAGACTCACGAAGCCGAATGTTGGTTGTATGCAACCATAAATCCAGAAGGCTATTCACATTCAGAACTATTGCCTGTTACGATGAACTGTAAGTATGCTGAGGCTGAAGCGGCGATATACAGGAACGCTTGGGAAGATCAGATGTGGAAATGGGAAACAAATTTAGATTGTCCGTTAGAAGATTTTCCAAAAGCAGAAAAGGAAGAGTTTCTTGCAGCGTATATCAATCGACTATGTAAAATTTTAGTTCAGAAAGAGACGACCAATATCTATAAGAGACTGATCTTTTCCTTTTTTCATTATCTAAGGGAGCGTTTTCCTGAAAACATGATCCCATTTTTGGATACGAAATGCCCGCAAAATCGTAAAGTCAGGGTTGGCATAATCGAACGCTTGATCTTCGAAAAGCAGCGCCCACTGCCGATCCAAATCGCCGGGTCGATTATCAAAGCAATAGCGGATAAAGCAATTAATGGAAGAAAAAATGGGGCACAAAATTTAGTACAGGTTCTTGCAATGTGTTGGCTGTCATTATCGATTGCCAGGCTACGTATACCCGTGAGGGTCGAAGACCTTCACCAAGTTCCATTATCTTCACTACAGCTTACCTGTAAGACGGCAGACTTTAACATCCCAAGCCAATTCGGTTGGCAGAAAGTTCATGTTTCGGATCACTGTCATCGATTGCTGTTAGCGCTGCAGAAAATGTCCCAAGATAAGGGAATCGGGCTTTTATTCATCGCCCAATTGCCGGCGCTTAGGCGCACCCTTCGAAAGATCACCGAAATAATAGCGCCTTGTTATGAACCTGGCGACATCACGTTCATGACTTTCCAATCCAACCCGCACTATACTGCCAGTGATATCAGGTAAAATCTAACCAAGTTCCTCGTAAAGCCTGACGGGGAATTTTTGTTTTCCATGCTCTTTCAAAAGTGTTCCCCGGCGTGTCTGTAGACTTCACATTGACCGGTATATACTGGCCATTTTCAAATTAACCCAGTATTGGAGGTTCCCATGGAAGAGTATCAATTTTTGACGACAAACCAAGTCCTGGAAAGTCCCCGTTACGGATTTACAAAAGGGCAGCTGAATGATTTCTTGTTAAAGCGTCATAGAAATGGCGTCGACAAGGTAATCAGAAAAATCGGCAAGCGCATTTATTGGCGAAGCGATCTTTTGGATGCTTGGATTAACAGTCACACGGCATGTCGAAGGAAGTCTTAACAGCATGAAAAACCACTCATTTTATCAAGAACATATCGAAAAAAGGCGAGCCTGTTTCCAGACAGGCTCCATAACCAAAGGGCAAAATATGGTTATTAATCACAGTGTATCAAATAGAGAATTGTTAACGAAGGATCAATTATCAATACGTGAAATGACAAGGCAAAGAGCAGCTGAGTTAGATAATGCCTACCGGGAACAAAATACCCCGGAACCATTGCAAAGGCTTGTTCCGTTAGCTGATCCATTTCCATTTGATGACCTTGGTCCAGTGCTTGGAAATGCCGCAAGGCGCATCCACGAAATTGTGAAAGCGCCTGATGCTGTTTGCGGTCAAAGCCTGTTAGCAGCGGCGGCACTTGTTGCACAACCTTACATAGACATTGAAATAGACGGCAGGGTGCGCCCTGTATCGTTATACTTTTTGACCGTGGCGGAATCAGGCGACAGAAAGTCGGCAGTCGATGATATCGCCCTTAAGCCGGTTCGTGATTACGAAAAGATGCTTTACCGCAGTTTTGTCAATGAAAAGGTCAAGTACCGTAACGATTGTGATCTTTGGGAAAGGGAGCGGAAAGCGATCCTTGGAGAATATAAGTCTGATGACGCGTCAGATAAGCTGAAGAAAATGCCCAAAGAGCCAAGCCAGCCTTTAGATCCCTATATTCTTCTGGAAGAGTCTACTTACGAAGGATTGGTAAAGCTTTTGGCAACAGGACGGCCAAGTGTTGGATTGTTTTCTGGCGAAGGCGGCAGGGTGTTTGGCGGGCATGCCATGAACGCAGAAAATATGCTTAAAACCATTTGTGGATTATCAACCTTATGGGATGGCAAGCCTATTACAAGGACACGCCGCGGGGATGAGAACCTTTTACTTTTTGGCAGGCGATTTTCTGCCCATCTGATGATTCAGGAGGTTGTTTTGTCAAAGCTTCTTGATAATATTTTATTTACCCAGCAAGGGATGTTAGCAAGGTGTCTCACCGTTATACCGGAAACGACTGCCGGCAATCGCCCTTACAATGCGGTAGATTATAGTGAGGATCCCGTGATTAAGCGCTATTGGGACCATGTGAATGGACTCTTAGATCAGCCATTTCCTTTGGAGGATTCTGATATTACCAATGAACTGTCGCCTAGATCCATCACTCTCAGCGATGACGCGAAAAAGGTCTGGGTGGAATTTCACGATGAGATAGACGGCTCTCTAGCTAAAGACGGGGCGTACTATGGCATAAGGCGGTTTGCTAACAAAGCGGCAGAGCAAGCCTTGCGAATTGCTGGGGTTTTGACTTACTTTCACGACCCAGCGGCTTCTGTTATAGGAGATAAGGCGATAGGTCAGGCAATCAGTCTTTGTCGGTATTACCTTAGTGAAGCGGTGCGGATAAGTGAAATAGGATTCAGTGATCCGAATATGGATTTAGCACAGGACGTCCTCGATTGGATGGTCAAAAAGGCTCGTTCGGAGGGGATTGATAAGGTGTTTACATTGCAGGAAATGTATCAAAAAGCTGGCCCAAGAGGTGTTAGGGTTAAAAAAATGGCTTTAAAAATACTGGGTATCTTGGAATCCCATCGTTTGGTTTTAAGAAATGCTGAAGGGGGATCTGAATGGAGGTTAAATGAATTAATTTTCTGCTAGGGATTACGTGCTAAACGCGCTAATTGCGCTAAAAATGATGATAACGGCAGGTATTTTGTTTTTTCACCATGCAATTTTAGCGCGTTTAGCACAATTAGCACATTTAGCGCGGGGAGGCGGTATGTTTTTAGATTTAGCTTGCGATGCAGGTTTGCATCCAATAAGAACGTCATCCACCAAGGGAGGCGAATATCACAGCACCTGCCCGGTTTGTGGGGGGAATGATAGATTTATCATTTGGCCTAGTCAAGGACGGTACTGGTGCCGGCAATGTCGGTGTAATGGGGATGCCATACAGTTTTGCCGTGATTTTTTGCAGATGTCCCTCAGTGAAGCTAAAGCTAAGATAGGGGAGCCAGTAAGTGAACGGGTGCCGCGATTTGAGTTCACGTGTACCGCTGGGGTGGAACCAAAAGGAGAATGGATTGATCAAGCGAAAAAATTTTGCCATTCCTGCTGTGAAAGCCTGCTTATTGACGGCAAGGCTATGGAGCTTATTAAAAAACGCGGCATAAACCAAAATACTGTAAGCCGGTACAAGATAGGGTGGAATCCGGTCAGTTATTGGGTGGAAAGGTCTCTTTGGGGAATGCCTGAGAAAATAATAGACGGGAGAAAGCGCCGCCTTTATCTGCCAAAGGGGATAGTGATTCCGGTTTGCAGTAAAGGCAAAGTTGTGAAGATTAAAATTCGCAAGGAATTGTGCGGCGAAAGCGATCCTTATGGGAAGTACTACGAAATGCCGGGAAGTTCCAATCAGGTGCCGGTGTATGGGGATAGGTCCAAAGATGTTGTTGTAGTGCTGGAATCAGAATTTGATGCGATGCTGTTGATCCAAGAAGCCGGTGATCTTTGTTGCTGTTTGGCGTTAGGCGGGGCACAGAAGAAATTGGATGCAGGAACTTTTGGATGGCTTCAGGGGAAAAAGCATATTTTGTACGCGTTGGATTTTGATGATGCCGGTAAAAAGGAATATGGACGATGGAAGCACCGTTTTCACAATTTACATGCATGGCCTGTACCGGCAGAAAAAAGTCCTGGTGACGCGCATGTTGCCGGTATAAGTCTAAGGGATTGGATTCTTGTATTTGACGGAGGTAAAGGTGAAAAATAGCGAAGGAAAAAATAAAGGCGGGCGGCCAAAAAAGGATATCGACCCAGTAATGGTCGAAAAACTTGCCGGTATTGGTTGTACCGGTGATGAAATAGCTGCAGTTGTTGGGTGCTGCCGCGATACATTGTACACGCGGTTTTCCGACACCCTTAAAAAGGGGCAGGATCAGGCGAAAGCTTCGTTTAGACGCATGCAATGGAAGGCGGCATCATCAGGCAATGTTACGATGTTGATTTGGCTTGGTAAAAATATGCTCGGTCAGTCAAGTAAGCATGAGATCAAGGACGGTGGGCAGCATCTGATCGAAATTGTGCACTATGGGGATGGAGAGCCAGAAAGATGGGTATAACACTAGATATACCTCTGAATATGACGTTTTTTCGTCTTAAAAAGGGTTGTAAATATATCACTTTCAATGATATGTGAAAAAATTCAAAGTCTTTTCTTAATGTAGCCTAATGGATTACTTTAATCTGATCGTCAATTTTTCGAGTCAGGCCAAACAGTTGCTTTGGAGCGATCTTCTGTTGACGAAATTGCGGAAATAGTAATCGAATGAGCTTTTTCGCGGAATTCTAACCTTTTTTGTATTTAATTAACATAAACTTAACGTTATATTAAATAAAAAAAAACAATTAAAATTTATAATTATATTTAATTAAAATTTTATTTTGTTTTGCTGATGAATATTATATATAACTTAAATTCTAATAATACTGAATTTTTAAATTTCAAAAAAACTTTCAATGATTGGGAAAATGTATTTGATGTTTATGATAGAGATGGAGATGAGGTATATAAAAGAATTAAATGTGTTTGGGAAGAAAATGGAGTTGAACATCAGTATCACGCGACAATTAACGCGAAGACAGGGGGTATTTATTTAGACTGTCAAAGAAAAAAAATTTTAGCAAAGCACATCACTTTAATTGTTTTAAGACCATTATATACAATAGTGAAAACAGCTTGGCATGCATCAATCGTAGGGCCTGTAGCACTAGAAATTTTCAAGATTGCAACAGGAAAACAATCAGTAAAAGAGGGATTAAAGAATTTCGAAATATCAATGTTAGATATTGCTCTAACCCCACTTTGTGGTATTGCCATGACTATTACATCTATTGTAACAGTTATTTTATCACCCTTTTCCCCAAATGTGTTGTATAGAGGAAGAGATATTGTTGGTTATTTAGAACGAGTTATGCTTCATACTGAAGATTTGATTGATTCAGAAACTCCATGTCTTTCCCCTTGTTTTTCACCCTTAGCCAATATAGCTACGATTCATAAAGAATGGGGGAAAAAAGACAATTTAACAAAAATCAATGTAAATAGTGCTCTGACGGAATATGCTAGGGTACTGATAAATTTTAGAAAACATAATAGAACCATTTTTAATAATTGTTTCAGGTTGCATCCACAAGATCAACCTTACATCAGTTCTGTAGCAACATCATAATAGTAGTTAAAAAATATATCAGTAATTGTAGTTTTTTTAGGTGCAAAAATGGTGCACCAATTTCCCTAATCAACCCGTATTTTCCAGCACAAACCAATAGAAAATTAAGCCAATCTCCCTTAAAATATCACCCGTAGGTACTGGGTGGTGTCGGTTAAGATTGGGTTCCCCCGCCCTCATAACCCGCCGGTCGCTGGTTCAAGTCCAGCTTGCCCCATTATTTTCAACCTGTTGTGAATTAGTGATTTATGGAGTAGGTGCCACAGGAGTAAAATTAAAATTTGCCAAGGAAAATAACCCATTGGCACTCAAATGGCACACCTCGACCCTATACACCACAACAGATCTCAACAATTCCCATCACATTGATGATGTCATCGCTCACGCTAACCAAGAAAATGGAGCATGAGCAAATGGCTACAATTCAAAAGCGCAAAAAGAAAAATGGAACATTCAGCTATCGGGTGATGATCCGACAGAGTGATGGATTTCCACCCGCTTCCAAAACATTTCCAACCAGACAAGAAGCAAAAGACTGGGCGCAGCAGGAAGAAGCAAAAAGGTGCCGAGGAGCATACTTGCCAGATCAAGCTTTGCAGAAAAATACGCTGGGAGACTTGATTGATCGGTACGTGTTAATCGTATTGCCGGGCAAACCAAAGAGTGCCAGAGACATTAAAAGGCACTTGGATTGGTGGAAAGCACAGTTAGGTCAGTACGGTATCCACAAGATTACACCGGATCGCATAGCTCAATGCAGACAACAGTTAGCAGAGGGTGTCACATACAAAGGGACACAACGATCCTCAGCTACGGTCAATCGTTATCTTGCCTCCCTATCGGCGGTACTTTCCTATGGGGTAAAAGAGTGTGGATGGATTCAAGATAACCCATGTTTGTAACCGTCTAATTTAGCCATCTATTTTCATTTTCGATCTTCTGGTAATTTTTTTAGAAAAAGGAGAACACGTATGTCTCAACCATTTTCTGAAGAACAAAAACAACAGTGGAGAGAAAAAATTATTTCTCAGAAAAATAGCGGAATTTCAATTGCGGCATGGTGTCGTCAAAATGAAATCGCAGATCATCTTTTTTATTATTGGAAAAGAAAACTTTTTCCGGAACCGGCCATCACTCTCTCATCATTTACAGAAGTTCCTTTTGAAAAGGAAGGTCAATGTTTAGAAACTAAAAATTCCGGAATCAAAATTGAATACGGGGAAATTCACATCCACCTTGATAAGTGCTTTGATTCCCCAACGCTGAAGCGCTGCTTATCGGTGTTGAAGGGGGCGGCATGCTAACCATTCCGGGCAATGCGCGCCTTTTTATTTGCCGTCATCCTGTGAATATGAGAAAAAGCTTCGAAGGCCTTAGTGCCATTGTTGAAGAGCTGTTTCCGAATGAGCTTTTTTCAGGTTCCTTCTTTATTTTTCTCAACCGGCGTAAAGACCACATGAAAGTCCTTTTTTGGGATAGGGATGGATTAGTCATTTGGTTTAAGAGGTTGGAAAAAGGAACATTTTCTTGGAAATGGGGTGAAGTTTCTACTTTGGATCGCCGTTCATTTTTAATGTTGTTGGAAGGGATTGTTCCGAAGCGGTTGCAAGTGCATCACAACATATTCTAAGGTTGTTTTTTGAGTATTTTTTTGTTTTTTTAAAGAGGGAGTTTTGGTATAGTTTTACTTATGAAAACAGAGCAAACGATTCCATACGAACAGCTTGAAGTAGAAAATCAACAGCTTGAAAAAGATAATCAACAGCTTCGCAATGAAGTTGCTTTTTTAAACGAACAGCTCGAATGGTTCAAGCGTCAGATTTTCGGTAAACGTTCTGAAAGGATTGTTAATAAGCAGTGTGAATATCAGTTAATGTTTGAAGGATTCGAAAACCTTCAAGAAGAGAAAGAAGAAAAGAAAAAAATTGTTGCCGCTCATACAAGACGCAAACCAAATCGGAATGGACAAGATGCTATTTCAATCCCGGATGATCTTCCTGTTAAAACGACATTTTTAGATATTCCCGAAGAGGAAAAAGTTTGCCCGGAAACAGGAGAACCTCTTGTTCAGATCGGCACAGAAGTATCTCAAAAACTGGCGCATGAACCAGGATCTTATTATATCAAAGAGATTGTGCGTCCCAAATATGCCCATCCAAAAAAAGAAGAAGCAGGAATTATCACAGCTGATCTTCCCGACACCCTTTTACCTAAGAGCCTGTTCAAAATCTAAGGTTCTGTCGATTTTCGGGTTCTTTTGAGCCGATTTTCGATTTAAAATTTCAGGGGTTATATACTCTTGTCGATATTACCCCTGAAATTTTAATCGAAAAGCGGCCAAAATAATCCCGAAAATCGACGAACCCTTAGAACCTGTTTAAAATCTCTGAAAAAGTGCTTTTTGCGCTTTTCACTTCGTTTTTGCAACCTTTAAAACTTCTCTACTTTCCCAAGTATGCGCAAGTTTTAAAGATTGCAAAAACAAAGCAAAATTCGCTAAAAATCACAATTTTCAGAGATTTTAAACAGGTTCTTAGATTTTGAACAGGCTCTAAGTGCCGAGCCGACGAAAGTCTTCTTGCAGAAATTGTGACAAAGAAATTTGCTGATCACTTGCCTCTTTATCGAATAGAAGAGATTTTTATGCGGGAGGGAATTAAAATCAGTAGAAAATTATTGTCTCAGTGGGTCATTCGTGTTGGTGATGCGCTCAAACCTCTTTATAACCAAATGCTCAAACAGGTTTTGGGGTCTAAAAACATCTTCATCGACGAATCACCGGTAAAACTTTGGCAAAATGGAAAGTGCAAACAGGCCTACATGTGGGTCGTTGTTGGAGGAAATGAAGCAGATCCGCCCTATAGGATTTATGAATTCAAAGAGAATCGCTGCCACAAGAACGTTTTGGACATTCTTTAAGGATTACCGAGGCAGCCTTCATTCTGATAAATATGCCGCTTATCAAAAATTAGCCGAACAGAAGATCATTAAGTGGTTTCCTTGCTTTAGCCACATTAGAAGAAAATTTTTTGAAGCGGAGGCTGGGGATCGGGAATTTCGCGACTGGGTATTAAGAAAAATTCGCTATCTTTTCATGTTTGAAAGGATAGCATGGAATAGATCGCCGGAAGAACGCTTGAGGATTCGGCAAGAAAAAGAAATTCCTATTATTGATGAGTTGATCGATAAGATAAAAGGCAGGCTTTACGATGGTAAGATATTGCCAAAATCAAAACTTCGCGAAGCAATGGGGTACTTTTGCAGTCTAATTCCCTATTTGAAGAACTACACTAAAGATGCATTTGCCAGAATCGATAACAATGTCGCTGAAAGGGCTGTAAGACCTCTAGCCATAGGAAGAAAAAATTGGATGTTTTTTGGAAGCCCTGATGGCGGCAAAGCTGGCGCTATTCTTTTTTCTCTTGTGCAAACATGTAGAGGACTTGGGATTAATCCCAGAGAATACCTGGAAGATGTTATGCGCAGAATCATGAGTCATAATAGTCAAAAACTTCATGAACTGTTACCAGATAACTGGATAGCAGCTCGTCAAAATTAATCCTATCAAAAAATATCCTTCAAGGTGGCTAGATTAGTCGCTTACGCATTCCTTTTTATCTCATCGGTATCACCCTCAATCCTCACAACAGTCAGCCCTTGTTCCCTAAAACTGGCTTCAAGCTGATCTTCATGAGCGAATCCTCTTTTTTGCAATGTGCTTGATAGGGGATCTTGGGGGTCTTTCTCTGGTGCTAGGTGAGGAAGCTCAATTGCATACCGATCCATCCATGAAGCAAATGGACTTTCCATGAATCTGATTAGGTTTGAGGGGGAGTAAATATGTTTTTTGAGTTTTTGTTTCATGTTTGTTTTAAAGTTTTTGTATAATTGTTGAATTATATCATTATTATCATTAAAAATTAACTAAATGAATTTTTTAAATAATCATATTGCTTTTGTGGTATTTTAGGAATAAACAAGGCATTCATTGTATGCCAGAAGAGTTGTAATTTCGTTTAAATTTTATAGATGGTATTAAAAAAATATGTATACAAATCAAGCCATAAAGTCTCGGATATCATTTTTAATTGCCATAACCGCCTTATGCCTTTTTGTGGGCACCTGGTTCATGGTCACTCGTGCTGATTGGGTGGATGGTCCTTGGCGCCTTCAACTGAAAGGTTTGGGTTCTTTAATAGGCGTAGCAGGTTATTTTCTTTTTTCATTCTCCCTGTTTCTTTCTTCAAGATGGCCTAAGTTGGAAGATTGGTTTGGGGGCCTTGATCAAATTTACCATACACATCACCAATTCGGGATTTGGGGATTCATATTGATTCTTATTCACCCGTTTGTGATTGGGGTTAAATGGCTTCCGCAGAGAATTGATAAATTTCTTTGGTTTATTTTCCCTGTGCATGCAAGGTTATCAGTCAATTTCGGATCGATTGCGTTTTGGCTAATGGTATTCATTATTGGGGTGACAATTTTCAAAGTCTTCCCATATGACAAATGGAAGATAACGCATAAATTTATGAGTCTTGTATTCTTCCTTGCTTCTTATCATATTCTTTTTTCCGAAAACAGTATTAGCTCATCTCCCATTTCTCACAATTTAATGTATATCCCGTTTTCTTATGGGTTTGTCTGGGATTCTTTATAAGCAGGTTTTTGTATCTTTCTTTAAAGAGAATCCCTGTGTTCAGAGTCGAAAAAATCAAGCGTATCAATGACAATGTTGTGGAAGTAGAATTGGTGTCCAGAGAGAGGTGAAAATTGATTATATTCCAGGACAGTATGTTTTTTTTAGTTTTCAAGATGAAAAACTGACGAGAGAATCCCATCCCTTTACGCTTACAGGGACGCCAAACGAACCTCAAATTTCCATATTGGTAAAATCTCGAGGAGATTATACCAACTGTTTGTATCAGAATCTCAGAGAAGGCTGCAAAGCACATCTAGAAGGTCCCTATGGTCGTTTTGATTATACAAAAGCAGGGGAAATCACAAATATGGGTTGCAGGAGGTATTGGAATAGCTCCTTTTATCGCATGGGTAAGAGCTTTGAGAGCTTCAGGTGATGATCGATCAATCGATCTCTTTTATTGCTTTCATCGAAAAAATGATGCCGTCTTTGTTGAAGAATTTGAGCGAGCAAGCCGAGATCTTCCCAATTTTCGCTATTTTCTATTTTGCTCAGAGGAAAATAATCGCATAAATGCTCAGAAGGTAATGACTTTAGGCAAAGGTTTTCAGGGGAAAGATATTCTGATGTGTGGTCCGAAACGTCTCACCTATGAACTCACTAGCCAATTTAAGGCTTTAGGAGTCAAAAGTGAAAATATTTTCTTTGAAGACTTTGAGTTTTTTTAAGTAGAGCTGGTTCTTGTGGTAAATCCATTTTTATGGGTCCTAAGATATTCGGGGATGTATATAATTATGCCTGATTGGATCAACAGTGCCTTCTAAAAAGATGACTAACCAGTATGATTGAGTATGAATAAGAAAAATATCATAACCATTTTTCAAGATGCGGAGAATCGTAAATGAGAACAATTTGCATTAGAACAAAAATCGATCCTGAATTCCTTGACGAGGTTCGCCAATGGTTCAATACGCTGAAAGATCGCCTAAATGAAACCATGAAAACTTTGGCGGACGAGAAGGTATTGGTTGAATCAGCTTTCTTGGATAAACACGATAACGATGTATATTTGATTTATTATTTAAAAGCAGAAGTATTGATAAAGCTTATGAAGTATTTGAAAGTCAACATCCTCGATTGATATTTATTTCAAAGAATGATGGAAAAAATATTGTAAAGGGCGAGTGGTACTTGAGGAATTGCTAGATTTAGAAAGATTATAAAATATCAGTTTCTATCACAATCAGAAAGGATTTCTCGAGGAGGTATAGTTTCTGCATCGATCTCACCTTCTAGTTATTTTTTGAAAATATATAGGATTAAAGATCAAATTTTCTTATCATAATTCTTAGCAGGCGAGATGGAAATCCAGTCAATTTCAAAAAAATTAACCTTTGCATCACCTTTGATATGAAGACAAATTCGATTGTGATCATCAATTTTTAATAGCTCGGAAGAAGTTCTATACCTAAATTAATAGGAGGTAAAATAATGGTTGGTGTTTTTCTTCTTATCAAGAACAAATAAAGCGTGATTTCGGTCTTTTTCGAATTGAGGGTCATATTCGGTAAAATAAATTTGGCGGTTTTGCGCCTTAAAATCCACCAATACGCTTTGATGTTTAAATCCCTTAGAATAATAATTACTTGCTGAAGTGAATTTCCCGACAATATCTTTTGTCAGCAATTCCCACTGAACAGCGAATAGAGTAGAGTTTGTGACTAATCAATTTTCAGATTATTTTTGGACGCAAGAGTCTCCATAGACCTTTCTTGAGTCCTATGATCAGGGATTATTTGAGAGTATGGGATACTTTTGGAAATACGCTGAATGATCTGGAATACAGTTAGCTCTTAGGAAGTATCCATTATCAATGTCTTCTTTTTCAGTATGAGAGCGAATAAATTCTTCCAATTCCCGACTACCACCTCTTGAAACAAGGCGCGCATTGCTTCCCAAAGACGCCGGTATGTACCCTTTCTTTTTTTGCAGTCCTGAAAGACTGTGCAGCAGGCCTCTTGGATCTGATCGACTAAAAACGCCAACATCATCAAGAGGCAAAAAATAGTGGACAGATTCTGCTTGCCATGCCCGTAGTTATGTTCGAAATTGTATCCCAGATTTTTCAGCGTATTGAAGGTTTCATTTTCTACTTTCCATCTTGCCCTCCCAGCTTGAGCGATTTGTAACACATTGGATTCTTTTAACTTAAAATCTGTAATCCAAGAAAAGTTAATTTCTTTCCCATTCTTGTTTGTACAGCGGTACTCTAGCAGATTCACTTTGAGATCAGCACGGGACTTGTTTAGAGACGTGCTATTTAAAAAACGAAACTGATGATAACAGTCGTCTTCGGTATTAATTTCGTGATAAACGGTCTGTTCGCTTCCCTCTAATTGCTCAAAAAGATGGCGGTGATCTCCGGGTTTGGCGATGAGAATAAAACGCAGATTGCTTTCTTTAAGCATCTCAATGTTAGGTGTGTTAGAAGATAAACCATCGGCCAAAAAAATAGCTTTAAGATGGGGGTGCTCTCGGCGAAAATGCTTTAAAAACCGCTTGCAGGCACTGCGTTCGCGGTCATTTTTCTCTGATCCATCTTTTTTAAGGATAGGCTCTGGGCAAAAAGGAATGACGTTCTTTTTTTGGGGATGTACCATACACACTCCAAACATTTGATGGTAGTAGGAGACGGTTCCATCACGGGATTGTTTTTGGCAGCAGGAAGGGCAACTGATTTTGTTAGAGTGAAACTGCCCTGTACCATCTCCGGATAGCAGCACATGACCGTCCAAAAACTCATACTCTTCAAGGCCTTTTCCCCGTTGGAAAACAGCAAACAGTTTTTTGAAGGCAGAGCGGAGGTGGCTAGGGGACACCGCATCAAGGCGTTTTCTGAGATAGGTGTCGCTAGGCGCTCGGTTAACGTGATAAAGATCCCTGAGATTGTTTTCTGTAGGTGTTTCTTCTTTTTGTCTTTCAAAGTCAAGAAGAGAAGGGCATTTCAGTCCAAAGATAGCAAGTCCTGACATTAAGTGATCAGATAGAGTGATGGACGGCTGACGCTTAAAAGTAGCTTCGTCTGGGATTTTAACAAACTCTTTGTAAATTGTATTGATAAGACCTGGGGCACTGAGGTGTTTGCGGAAAGATAACGTCATCGCGAGATAGAGAAGGTAAAGGTTTTTAATGCCTCACAAGTTTACGAAACCTAATTTTAAATTACCTCTAAAAAATCACTCAGTGGGAATTGTGGTCTTTTTGTATTTTTTGAAAGAAAGAATTGTATTATCCAAGTTTGGGACTTTGATTCCAACCCCTACCCAAGTAGGATTATTAGATTTTTTCCACTCGTTAAAAAAAAACAAATTTATCTCCTTGCCTTTCATCTGTAACTTCAAGAAACTCTAACATAACGTTTCTGAACACGAGGTAGCGTGATTGAATAAAGCTTCTAGTATGTCTTAAAGGGCTTAATAAAAAACTCTTCCATACTTCATTGTGAAATAAACCTTCCAAATTTTTACAGACAAAAACAAGCCTTTCAATATAAATCAAATTATCTTGCATCGGCATAGAGTGGTCTCGTATTTGCAAAAAACCAGCGCAAAAAGATTAAACTGGTTACAAGTGATGCATTCAGAATGAAGCTTGTACATAGTGAGAGCGATACACCAACAATCAGGAGAATTGTTTGGGACATTAGATCTCTCATTGCATAGGGATTTGAGGTTTGATTGCTTTGCTTGTTGTCACCAAAAGCTCGGTAAAAATGTGCTCTGGCTGAATTTCGGGCTATTGGATTGAGAAAAGAAAAGATGATCTGACAAGTGATGATAAACCAAATATTATCAAAAAATAGCGGTGCAATAACTGGTATCGCAAATAAAAATCCTGACCTGATATCCAGTTTTGAAAGAAGATTGCACAATAGAGTGCTTCGAGATATCGCTATTTGAGAAATGAGAGCGCTCAAAGTTGCGCTTGTCCAGTAAATGGACATTTGTAATGCGCTTGCTTCTAAGGCTAGCAGTTTTAGACTTAAAAATAGAACAACTACAAAAATCAACGTTGAGGCAATAGCCCCTTCAAGAAAAGAGTAATTGGTTAAAAGTTTGAAATTAAAATTCAATCTGTTTTGTGGAGTTTGAATCGAATTTTCATTGTTTTCACATTTATTGGATATTGATCCCCGTAATCCAAGATAAAATAAGCAAGCTGAAGCAATAAATGTAGACGCATTGAATAATAATGGATAATAGTGAAATTTTCCAAACATCAAAGGACCGATTCCCATTCCTAGAAGTTTTCCAAAAGTCATATATGTTCCTAGCCGAGCAAATTCCTGAGATAACTTCTCTTTGGAATTATGAGTTTCTATAGACGAAGCATAAAGGGGTTCGAAGTATATTGCTTGAATTGCACCTGCAACCATACTGGTAAAGACCAGGGTTGCCATAAGAACAAAGCCATATAAAGGCAGGACAGGATTTAAGAAAACAAAAAATAAAGCGATGTAACATGCGGCAGAGATGAAATCTGATGATATTAATATTGACTTTTCTCGCATTTTTAAGGGAAAACAAGCTATTAACAAAGGCCCAACAAGATTAGCAGAAGTGGATATGATTTGAAGAAGACCCATAAGTCTAGGGTTGTCATAAGAACTCGCTAATTCATACCCGAGTCCCGTCCACGTCATTCCTGAACCTATGACAGAGAAGAGCAATGCTAAACGAAGAAATAATAGGTTGTTTTTCGTCTTTATCATGCTATAGGTACACCTGATATCGTATTCCAATTCTCTTTATGGGTAGTATAGGCAATGAAAATACCTGGACATTCGGGAATTTCTTCAATTTGCATGTTAAAATCGGCTTCAATAAAAGCTTCATCAATAGCCTCTGAAACATTGGTTGCAACGGTTAAAACTGAATGATTATTGAGGTTTGAATGTAAATCTATGTTAAAGCTACATAGTTGCGACCACTCCCGTACTCTTTTCTTCGCAGGTTCCTGGGAGTTGTTCAAATTAACATAAAATTCGGGGTCTTTTCTTGGAAGAAATTGCAACGTTTCCATTAATCCTTTTTCTGCAGCTTCTGGTAAGCTTTCAGCACATCCATTTCCATAAAATATCCAAGATTGTTGATTCAGTTGAACTTCAATTCGAGCAACCACTACAGGGATTCCAAAAGGATTTTTTATTGGGAAACACTTTATCTTAGCATTGTATCGCTCCCATTCAAAAGTGACTGCTTGAAATAAATTAGAGTCACTAAGATCTAAACATTGCACTGCTTCATATCCGCCTGTATTTAGCCAAAATCTAGTTATTATCCAGCGTTCAAGAGCCTCAAATTTAGCATTAGATTCTGCCAGTTTCTGTGATACGGCCACTGCACTGGACCAAATATTGCTGACGAATTTTTGTGATAGATGTGTGCGTTCTAAAATTTCACTTATTGTTCTCATTTTTGCCTGATCAAATCCAAAATGAACCGAGCCAGCATTTCCCCCGTACCATTGTGAATAGTTAATATTTTTTGCCATTATGTGAGTGAATAATGTTAGCTCAAGTGGTAAGCTAATATCTTCAAGTTGCAAGTTGGGGTGAAATTCTTTTATAAAATTACCCACTTCGGGGGTGAGTAGTTTGTTCCAAGATGAAGAAATAGGGCAAGAAAGATGTCGAAGATTATTTTCTTTCTCCGCTTCTCCAATACAGAGATGCTCTATAGTTTTTAGAACTGTTTCCATGAGCTTGCTATCGATCAAATTCGACTTTTGTTTGAGAAGTTTCCATGCTCCATTTTCCAGCGCAATGCCGAATGGTTGTGATTCAATTTTTGATAATACAACGTCATTCATGCGGCCTCTTAAGGATATGGAAAAGGTTGAGTGTTTATATTGTTCACGCTTGGGCAACCAATACTATTCAGGTAGCGGTTGACACGTTTTAGCGAAGGTTTCTCGTGTTTGTGACTGCTGGCAAATGGTTCAAAGTCCTTCGCAACAGCTCGGAATACGTGCCAACCGCCCAATTTTACATCTGGTGGTGTGAGATTTGCAAAATATATTATTTCATTGGATTGCGTGAGATGAATTTGAAGATCCTCAAATGACTTAATGCGGATGTTAGATTGGAACTTGGAAGCTGTATTTAAAAAATTCCTTAAAAATTTTGATTTTTCTGGTTTTGCCCAGTAAGCTGGACGTTCAATAAATGTTTCAGGTAGTTTATCGCCTATATCGAAATATGGGTTTTCTAAACCTTGAATAATTTCATTAAGAGCTTTTTTGATTGCGTCTTCCCAATGGAAAGCAATCCCTGAGCCAAAAAGAGGTTGAATTTCCTCTTCTATGTCATGCCCTAAACTTGTAGCTAAGCAAATTGGAAGACCATACTGATTATTCACTGCCCTCAGAATTAAAATTCGGTTTTTGTTGTTCAATAAATGTAGCAGCCAGTCAATCTCTCTAACTGTTCTCAATACTTCATCTGGGAATTCTGTTAAATTGTTAGCCTCTTGGTGTTCTGCTAACCTCCAAGATGTGAGAAGAGCATCCCTTTCAAGTAGTTCCAATAATGCATTACATTTTGCATTTTCAGGATCGGAATGAGCAGCTACCCCTGAACTGCTAATGGGGTTATATTTTTGATGGTTTATTCTGAATAAGAGATTATAAACTCGATCTGCTTCAATGGGCTGATTGTTGCCTTCTAAGTCAGAAACAGATGTCCAAATTTTGTTTGGCGAATCCTGAATATGCCATTCTGTGGCTTTTTCTCGAAAGTATTGATCAAGATATAATTGATCTTGAGGTAAGTATTTCAGGGAGTATCGTTCAATTGATTCGCCTACAAGTCTATTTTGGAGGCTAGGAGAGTCTTTGAATGCTGCAGCTGTTGGATTTGAAGGTACATGGAATTGTTGATTAAGGTTAGTTGAAAATAGCCATGAAGTGTTGGGCAAAGTAAAGGATTTAACAAGAAATGGAGAAAATTTTTTAGTTGGCTTAAATTCATCTAAAATAATATTAGGCCATTTCTTCAGCCATTTCTTGGCAAGATTCGGAGCTAGATTTGGTGCTTGTTGGTTTGCACAATTGCAACTAGGAACAGGTATTACATGTATTTCTTCATAAGTTTTTGACTTCCAGGAAAAATAGTGACAAAGAGTTGGATTATTCGGAATCTGAAGTGTTTGCTTAGCCATTTCTAAAACATGTTGATTCGTTTCAAGTTCTATCTTACACCATACTGAGTCAATACCATTAATGTTTGCTGTTTTATGATAAGTCGTTGATAAAAGCCTCCTTACAAGACATCCAACACATCCTTGTGTCATATTTAAGCGTTTAGTTGTAACAAAAAAACCATTAGTCCAAGGTATTATATAAGCAGACTCGCATGAGTTTGCATTGTGTTCGAGCTGCAGAAAAGGTTCTAAAAGATAAAAAGACCTTTTCCGTGGGGGAAAAATAAGATCTTTCAATAATTTTCTCTTAGGTGCTAATTTAAGATGGGAATTTTGGAGCTCTATGTACTAAGGGCATAAAGCTCCAATTTTCAGCTAGCTTGTGCAAAGCATTGTGGATTGAGTGGCTGCATCGGCAGGAACTTCAATAACTTCAAAAATTTCCATCATTTACTCCAAATGTTTTGTGTTTTTGTCATTGTTTACTTTATCTGTGCACAACATAGCCTTCATACCTTCTCGCTTAACGCTAGCGTTGACGATGTAGAGGTCTTATGCTAATCGTGCCTGTGCAAATTTTTGGAAAACTTAAATAATTTTGCACGTGTGTATCTTAGCGCAGCTCTTAGTGTTGTGTTTTGTTTTTAAAAAAATGGCTATTATAAAGATGTTCGGATTTAAGTAGTAAGGTTTACTTGGTATTATTTTTTTTTAAAACTATTACATAGCATTAAATTGTTATATTTGTTAAAATACAAAACTATTAATTTATTTAATTTGATTTATAAATATGAAAAAATTTTTTTTGTTTATTGTAATTCTAACAACACCTCTAAAAGGATTTTGCTTTCCAGACATCCCAAGAAGCGATTGGAATTTAGATACCCTGATGGATTTTTTTGAAGAACCTCAATATTTTGATAGAGGTTCTGTTTTTCTGAATGTTGTTAGGACGGAGAATAGAATGACTATCGGAGGTCGTTCTCGTAATCATTCCATTTTTTTAGAAAAATGGACGTACCTTCCGATTCAATGTCGCATTACTGATAAAACAGGGCAATCAGAATATCCTCTCTCAAAAGAAGAGTATCAGCATCCAAAATACAAGAATCGATTAGTTTGGTTTTTCTATTTTGAGAAGGGTGTCCTTGTCATTGAACCAAGCAAAGATGGTCTGGGCAAAATCCATTGGGCTAGCTGCCGTTGGCAAACCTACGAAATGATTGATGAAACCAGTCCTCCTAAAGATGAAATACCTCTGATTCATAAAGCCATAGAATCAAATGATTGGACCTTGACAGAATCATTAATTGAAACTGGAGTGGATATAGATTCGTATGCACTTATAAATATGGGCAGGCAAAAATATTTTGGCCCCCCTGCAATAAGATTAGTCAAAAAAATTAATCCTAGTCTATCCGAACAAGAAAACAAAACCATATTAAACTTGATTAAAAAAAATAATTTTAATCGGAACGAATTTACAGCTCTCATATAATCCTTGTTGGGGAGATACTAATTGTGAAGAGAGTTGTATAACATCTCAGGGTAATTCACTTCTTATATATTCAATTACTGGAGATCATTGGGAAAAGAGCTGGCTAGATATTGCGGAATTATTATTAAATATGGGTATAGATCCAAATTTTGACTACGGCAGGAGTAAATGGACGCCAATACAGTTTGCGCTTCAACATCCTACAATTGAAAAAGTAAAATTACTACTGGATTATGGATCTAGTGTGTCTGATATTGATTGCTTCAGTTGGTTGGGTTTTACTTCTGACGCCAAAGAGTTTAAACAAATTGTTTATTTGTTGATAGATAATGGTGCAAACCCACACAGACATTCTGATCGAGGTTTAGAAACAACTCAGATAAGGCAGTGTATAAGAAATTTGAAAACAATGTCTGATGATAATCCATTTAAGTCTGAAATAATGGAATTTCTTGAAGAAATCAATTGGCCAAGCAGAATCTAATCCATAGATTTTCATTACAGATATCCAGCAAACAAAGATACGTTGTTTGAGACGACAACTTAAGGTTTTGCGGTGCACTGGCGGTGCAACGGTGCACTAATTTTGCCATCATCAACCCGCAAAAACCAATCGCAATCAATTCACATCTCCCTTATCATCATACTCATAGCTGTTGGAGGGGGTGGGAAAGGATTATGTCGGGATTCTTTATACCTTTAAAATCAGCGGGTCCGTATTTCAAGTTTAGATTGTTCTATTTTGCAACTTATCACAGAGCGGGAAGGTTTCGGTAAAGACTGAGATTTGGATATGCGTATTAAATATGATGATCGATCCTAATATTTCGGTGAAATATTTCAAAAATTATCTTACTTTCATAAGATGGCTCTCTTTAAAATTTGTTGAATTTTTTAAATGAATGCGAGTGTTTTCTCAGAAATTCCTTGGAAAAGAGTCAATGAATTTTTTCGTGGAAAGGTCTATTTTTAGATATTCATATATTTGTCGATCTGGTAAAAAAGTTGGACAGTTTTTTTATTGAAATAGGGCTTTTGAATGTTACAAAGAGCATTAGTGGGGTTTTTTACACTTTTATTGTCGTTATTGTTAATCAACACTCAAATTTCTGAGGGAGCAGGAATTAGCTATCTTGGAGATATGTCGCCAAAATTATGTAATCAACATTTAGCATATTATCCAACAACTAAATCTCAATATCTAGAGCTTAGTTCCTATCTGCATTTGATTCCGTTTATAAAAAATTTAGGCATTCCTGTTAACTCTGATTGTTCTGAATGTCCCTCTTGCCATCAAATGGTTTTAAAAAAGGATCTTAGAAGTCTTTGGGGAGAATATATCTGTCCTATTTGCAATGAATGGGTAAAAACCAAAGAATGGTTGTTTTGTCGGAGTCCCTGTGTCAATTCAGGCTATTTCCAAGATTGCAATCAACTTTATTTTCACTTCTTTAGGCACTTTTTGCAATATTGCTCTGAAAATCCGGAATGTAATTGCTACTGGCCAGAAAATCATGGGATAGCAGCAGGTATTAATCAGAATGCTATTCATGTTGCGGGGTATTTGGAAGGACATCATCTATTGTTCAATGACTTTTCACCATATTGGGATGAAACATTTTTTTATAAAGGCAAATCCTTGGCGACTTATTCCTTTTTTTATTCTCAGCATCGTCAGGTTGGCTTAGATTTGGCAAAATATGTGGATTGTGTCGGTGTAGATACAATTGAAACATTCTATGGTTTAAATGAAATTTATCAATTTCTCAATAAAATATCTAAGAAATATTTGAAATTATATGGCGATTGTTTATTAAAACATCCTCATCCCAAAATTTACTATGAGCGTGGAATGGTACATATGCATGCGGGAAATGTTGAAGAAGCGCTGCAAGATATCAATACGCTAATGGAACTTGCCAATAGCGAAAAATACAAAGATCAAAATCTATTAACATCGGAAATGTATCTACAAGAGGGGATAGCCTATGCTGAACTTGGAGTATACGACAAAGCGATCATGGCGTTAACTCAGGCTATTTTAAAAGATCCCCATAATTTTGAGGCATATTTCCAAAGAGCTTCAGCATATTTTGAAATTGGTGATTTTGATTGCTCCCTTGAAGACTATCTCATATCAAAAAAATCTAAACTGTACTTACCTAACAAAATCCCTTCTTTGGAATTTGTAGATGCTTTTTCAGCTGCAGCAGTTGATGGCATGTGTATAGCGGCGTGCGAATTTATTCCCTCTCTTTGCCATTCGGTTTATGGTTTGGGAGAATGTTTATGGGTATTTGGAGAGCATCCTGTTGATTCTGTGAGAAATCTTGCCGGTGCTAGTTACGAGATGGCAGAGCTGTCATTGATTATCTAAAAACAATAAATAACGAAAAATTACATAAATATGCAAATGAATTAGTGCACTTGTATGAAAATTTTAACCAACTTAGTGATAAAGAGAAAGGGAATTTGCTTGGCTGTATATTGGGAAAATATGGCGTGGATATTTTTTCAGGGGGAGCAGCGATAAAAGGGGTATCTGCATATAAGAACTTAAAAGTTGCTAATCGCATATGTAACCTTGAATCAATGGCGCTATCATTATCGAGTAAAGAAGGTGTAGTTTCGAAAGGATTGCAGCAGTATGCTAATAGATGTAAATTTTTTGAAAAAAGTAAAATTCATTGGGATAAACAAAACAAACATATTGTTGGAAAACACAATTATCAAGAAGGAAAGAGCATTTTTGAACATAAAGATGCTCCAGATCTATTGAAGAAATATGCAGGAACGGGCACTCCAAAAAGAGGAGAAATGGGGAAGTCTGGATATCAAGAGGTTGTAGATTTCAAAGAACATATTGGGATGTGGAGAAATAAGGTGGAATCAAGTGCAACAACAAAAGGTACAATTCACTACTCAAAAGATGGCGCTCATATTGTTCCAGAACATCCTGATGCAAAGTTATGGTAATAGATATGGATTCAACTCCAAATTTAGACGACATTTCTGATGTTGTATTGTATACAAACAGAGCTTTCCAATGTGAAGTTAGACCAAACATGAGAAAGGTTTCAGTTGACTACTTAAAGAAGGAAAAAAAATTATTTTTATTTGTATTATGATAAACCATTAACTATAGATGAAGCAAATTATGATGTATCAGGAACAATTTTAGCTGAAATAAGTAGTAATTTTCCAAATTCAACAGATGTTCAATGGGAAGATAAAGTTATTATTCTTCCATATCCAAGTAGGTTGCCTGATATAGGTATTTGCATCTATCGTCGGTACGAGCCCTCACCGGATTTTGATAATGATCTTTAGAAATCCAGATGATATCTATGCTTTTTTTAGCAGGTAATTGTTTCATCAATTTTAACGATACAACTACGGTGCACTGGCGGTGCAACGGTGCACCAATTTTACCATCATCAACCCGCAAAAACCAATAGCAATCAATCCTTAACTCTTTTATCATTATACTCATAGCGGTTGGATGGTAATGGTTAGGTCGGTATTCCCCCGCCCTCATAACCCGCCGGTCGCTGGTTCAAGTCCAGCTTGCCCCATTTTCTTAACTGGCTTAAAGTCAGTTATTTCATTCTGACATAATGCTCTTGTCACAACAACAAAGAGTATTATGTCAGAACTTTTGTCAGGATTCCACCCTTTTCGCGGTATCCCGCGTCTAAAAACGTCTCAGATATCCCAAACAAGGTCAACTGGACCTGATTTTGAATGGTTTGTAAGGGCCTTTTGTGTTACAATTTGCCCTTGAATAGTAAAGAAATATTATGAAGAAGAATATACCAAAACGTATTGCGATCATTGGCAACCCTGGAAGCGGTAAGTCGACTCTTGCCACAAGGCTTGGGATGTTGTTGGACATTCCAGTACATCACTTGGATACACATGCCTTCGTAAACGGTAAAAAAACAGCTAAACAGGAACTGATTATAAAACGTCAATTACTTTTGCCGCCTGACGACAATTATCTTTGCCAGTTCAGGCACGCTCTTTAAAGCGGTATCATTTTTTGATCATCCTTATATGCTTTTGCAAGCTAATAAAGATGATTAATCACTATTTATTAGCTGATTTTGCTTTCGTATCAACTTTTTGAGATTTTAGCTCTTACGGAAGCCTTTTCTGTAAAGGCTACCCTCCGGCTCGCTTCGCTCGGCCTTGACAGCGGCTCCCTTCAGAGCTTTTATCTCTTCAAGTTGACACTTCAGCAAAAAAAACAGCTATTTTTTTATGCGTTGTTTTTTTAAAGCGCTTAGTCGTCGATAACTTTCCCCTTCGAGTTCTATCAATATCGAATGATGAACCAATCGATCAATTGCCGCCACGGCCATTGTTTTATCAACAAAAATATCATCCCATTCACTAAATGGCTGATTACATGTTAAAAGAAGGCTTCTCCTTTCGTATCTTTCACAAATTAACTCAAAAAGCGCACTCGTTTCCAATTCACTTTTCTTGACATAGCCAAAATCATCTAAAATCGGACAAGTCAAATTTATCCAACTTCTGAAGCATTTGAGGTAGTTTCAAATCTCTTTTGGCTGCTTGGAGCTTCTGTACCAACTCTGTAGTTCTTGTGAAAAAAACTTTTTTTCCATCCAAAACTAATTTCTCTCCTATTGCTGCAGCAAGGTGAGTTTTTCCCACACCCGAAGGACCAAAAACGAGGACATTCATTCCGTTATTAATCCATGCATCATCTTGAGCTATCGCGTCAGTTTGCTTCTTGAGCTGCGGACTTGATTTGAAGTCATAAGTTTCAAAGGATTTTCCTTTTGGAAGCTGCGCTTCATAAAATCTTCGTTGAAGGCGTTTTCTTTTTCTTTCGATTACTTCATGTTCGCAAACATAACAAAGGTACTGAGCATGTGACCATCCTTTTCGCTGTGCATCTGATTGCAAGCTTTCCCGGTTTTTAAGAACTACCGGTAGCTTAAGTTCTTTTAAAAAAATCGGAAGTGCTGATTCTATCATATTGCCCCTCCCATTTTGAAAAAGAGCTGGTCGTAAGTTTTCAAATCAATATTTAAAGGTTTTTGCTCAGGTATTCCTTTATTAATTTGGTTGAAAAGCGCTGCTACTTCCTCTGATTTAGGTAAACTCCCGGATTCTATACATTTTTCGAGATACTCATTCACAGCACCTTCTCTTCCTTCTACGGAAGCTTCTTTAAGAATTTTCACATATTCCCTGCATGACTTGCGATCATCGAGGTTTTCCTCAAAAAGTTCCCATGTCTGACGAAAAGCAAATGTCGGAAACATGTATTCCTTCCAAACAAAATTGCGAAAAGCTTGAGGTTTTCTTGAAAGCGATCCAATTAAGTGGCGGTAATCAATATGTTTTCCTTTTTTATGATTTCTATATCGAGGTAATGTAATCACTTTCATTCCTCCGCAAAAACCTAAAGACGATCATCATAAAGATGGACTTTTAACGCAGCTCCGATGAGTTTTGAAGGTACCGAATAAATCACGCTTTTGACAGTGATTGTGCTGCATGTTGTGACATTAACCCTCTCTTCTGTAAAGTCGATTGTTCTTCCTTTTGGAAGAAACAAGAGGCATTGTCTTTTCTTCTAAGAGGGATTTTTGGATTCGCTGATTATGCTTTAAAATCAAGTTATGGATAAATTCACGGTACTCAGGTACGCTGCCAAAATCCCTTGATCCTCTGATCATTAAAGCCTGGTCGATTCTGTTTTTTAAATGTCTATGGGAAGATTCTATAGAACCAGTTTCATGACTAACCCCTTTGTTGTTTCGCGTTGGACGAATTCCGTAATGTTTGCATAATTCTTCGTATGCCTGAGTCAAATCCTCTTGTTCCCTACTATTTAAATTCTTAAAAGCTGCTGATAAACTATCTGTACGGTGAGTTTTCGGCGCCCCTTCTATTGCCCAAAAGGCATCTTGAAGTTTTTCGGCTAAAGCCGTAAAACTTTCTCCTCCAAGAATAACATCAGCATGTTCTGCCCCAC
>CAVVNU010000019.1:0-63093 GCA_963749725.1 Waddliaceae bacterium | reverse complement strand
TCGGCAGCAATACGTAGTGTTATGTTATCTACTCGCTCATTCTCGTCTTGCTAAAGTTCTCTATGCTGCTAATATTTCCGAGGAAAGTTTGCCTTCGATGACTAATGAATATGTTGAAAAGGTGAGGCAATATGCAGAAAAGGAAGGAAGTTTTGTCGTTCCTATTTGTGCAAAAATTGAAGAAGAAATAGCCCAGCTGCCTCAAGACGAACAAAAAGAGTTTTTAGAAAGTGTAGGACTTCAAGAATCAGGTCTTCAAAGGCTTGTAAAGGCGTCTTTTGAAATGCTGGGGTTAATTACTTTTTTAACTACCGGAGAAATGGAAACGAGAGCTTGGACAATTCCAAAAGGATATACGGCGCCCCAAGCCGCAGGCAAGATCCACACAGATATTCAAAAAGGCTTTATTCGAGCTGAAGTAGTAAGTTTTCCAGATATGATTGAATATGGAGGGCGGGCCGGCGCTCGAGATAAAGGAAAAGTTCGCTCTGAAGGAAAGGAATATGTAGTTCAAGACGGTGATGTTATTCTTTTCTTGCATAAATAACATCAAAGCAATTCTTTACCTTTGAGCGGGATCGTGTTAAATAAATGGTATGGAACTGCCGGCAATACTTTCTCAGGATTTAAGTTACCTTGGAAAAATGGGAAGTGCGCGTGAATTATTTGAATCATTGCTCGCAAACCCGCTTCATTTTGTTTTATTTTTTGAATCGGCTGCTGAAGATGAAACCTGGAGTGAAAAACACTCGGCATTCATGAAGTTGTCTTTGCAGTGGTTTACTAATCAATTTTATGAAGATCGTTTACGTCTTGATTACGCTAAACGAGTAGTTCATGCAGTCCATGAACACTATTCGGTTCTCAATCAGTGGCTGCCCGGCAACATATTGCTGAAACTCGGGCCTTCAAGTTTTAAGGTGAACAGCCTAATGTGGGGAGTTGCCAGCGAGTGGCTGCGTAAACTTTTTATGTATGAGTGCCGTGATCAACAAAAATTTGATTTGGCATTGAAAGTCAGTTCTTTAGAAGTTTTTGAGATCATAGATGAATTTGTAAATAAGGGGGAATCTCGGCGGTTATGGTCAAAAAATGAGCAGGAGATCATGGCAGTTCTTCAACAAGCTTCGGAGTGGGAAATTGTGCGTTTAATAGAAGAGTGCCAGAAAATTCTCATTAAATATATCGACGATGCCAATGTGTTAAAATACCTTTTGTCTGCTTATGATAATCACTGGCTGCTATTGCGCAATTCATGCAACTGCTTCATCAATAATAAAGAGTTGGGAGTGCGCCTTGAAGATGCCGCTTTAGATGTATTTTCATTTGAATTTTTGGATTTTAGAGAGTCGGCAGTAGAGTTTTTTGATAAAGTACGGCTGTATATTACACACTTATTCTGTCGTTTTCAACTTCCAAATGAGGAGTTGTTCAGCGAAGTTATTCATCGTTGCCCCGGGATAAAAAGTTTGAGCGTTAGCGAGTCGGAATTGTTTTCGGATCGATTGCTTGATCTTCCGGCAAAGTTGGAAGAGTTGGATTTATCAAAGTGTTCATGGATAAATCACAAAACCCTGCGTCAAATTTTTGAGCATTGCCCTTCGTTGTCAAGCTTATGTCTTTCATCCAATACGCAATTAAATTACACAGACTGGAGTACTTTAAGGCTGCTTAAATGGTTAACTGTTGTTGATATATCATCGTGCTATCAGGTTTCAGATCAAGATTTAAAGGTGATTTTGCAAGCCTGCCGCTCACTTAAGCAGTTGAATTTAAATCGGTGCACCGGTTTGTCGGACCTTGCATTTTTTGATTTGGCCCGGTTTGCTCCGCATTTGGACACTCTAAATATATCGAAGTGCCATATTTTTGATGCAGGGTTAATTGATTTATCTGCAAGATGTCATTTATTATCCAATCTCAACGTAAAAGGCTGTGTAAATCTAAGTGATAGAGGAGTGATAGAAACAGTTAAAAACGCGCGCAATTTGCAATGTATTGTTTTAGAAGGGTGTAATATGTCGGACAAAACAGTTATGGCAATCCGGTCTTTGAGGCCTAATCTTCGGGTCATAAAATGATGATTATTTGCAAAACCGAAAAATCATTTTCAAAAACAAAATTTTTGAACCTGGAAGGGGTATATACCGATCGCACCCTCAAAATCCCGAATTTTGAAAAACGATTGGTATGTTTACAGGTTTTTTTACCCGGGTCAATAATTTGCAGTATTTGCCTTGAAAAAGAAAAATTTTAAGGTCGATAATTCTGCTTAACTAAGGATATTTTAATGACTCATAATTGCCGTTAATTTTCGATTATGTCGACAATATATTAAATTCTATGCTACACTCCTGAAAAAACGGAACTCGCGGCTTTTTTAATAAAAATTGCGCCGCTAACCAGAATTCGGTTTTAATAGTACAATAAAAATTAAACATGAGGATGCCAAAAATGACAAGTATATCATCATTTAACCCGGACATTATTAAAAAACATTACGGCGAATGTGGGTACGAAACAGTCTCCAAAATGAATAAAGCTGTCCAAGAGAAAGGTTTTAGTTTAACTTATAATCCTAATACTCGCTTGTTCACTGTTAAAGGCAGTTCTGATATGGAGAAAAAAAAATTCGAGAAGATTGTTAATACATATCATCGTGAAGTATGGAACCCCCGTCTAAGTGAGAATGTATGGGACCTCTTCGTTATGGATAAAATTAAAGGAGAAAATTTCCGGGTTAAGCTGATACCTATATGGAAATTAACGACGACGAATACATCGTTATTAATGGATCCAGAAATAGATCCAGAAATAGATCCAGAAATAGATTCAGAGATCAAGCGAATTTCAGCGCTACTACTAGATCTAGATTCAGAGAATTTTCAGAGCAGAACCCCAAACTCCCAGGTATAAGTAAATCTGTGAGAATTCATGAGAAAGCCGGATGTGCGGGAAACCTGCACGTCCGGATTGGTGAGGAGGGCAGGTAACCCCCAACCTTACTCTAAAGGTAAAGAGTGGGGGACCTGAACGCTGCGAGGTATATACCCAATTAAGTTCAAGATTCGGGATTTTGGCTTTGAGAAAGCTTTTGTTTTGCAATAAGAATATCTTTTGAAATTTGAGCTTGTAGTTCTTTTGTAGATGAGAAGCGAATTTCTTTTCTGATAAAATCGCCTAAAACCACCTCCGCAGACTGACCAATAATTGGTGAGAAACCTTCAAAAAGGAATACTTTTAAAAGAGGTTTATTGCTGTTTCTTACTGTAGGGACAACACCTAAATTGGCTATTCCGGGAATTGATCTTTGCGCAATGTGAAACTGAATTGTATAAACGCCAAATGGGGGTAGGCAGAGCTCAGAGATATCAATATTAGCTGTTGGAAAACCAAGCCGATTTCCTATTTGATTTCCGTTGATTACGTTTCCCATTATACTAAATTTTCTACCAAGCAAAAGCTCCACTTGATTGAGATCCCCTTCAGATAGCAGTGTACGTATACGACTGCTGGAAATAATGTTATTGTTTAGTGTAATAGGTTCTATGTATTCAGTAGTAAATCCCATAATTTCAGAGAGTTTTTTTACGGTCTCTTTATCTCCTGTTTGATTTTTGCCAAATGTTGCGTCGTGACCCAATACAAGATGTTGGAAAGGAATATGATGCTTGAGCATTTTGAGAAATTCATATGGTGTTTGCCGAGAAAATCGAAGAGTAAAGGGGATTTGAACAAGACAGTCTATTGATAGATGAGAGATAAGAACGATTTTATGTGTTGCAGAACAAAGGGAAGATACGGGTTTTTGATTTGCTAGAACGCAGGAGGGGTGGTTGCTAAAAGTGAAGACTAAGCTTTTACCGGTTAATTGGCGAGCTTTTTCAACTGTTTTATTAATGACGTATTGATGACCTTTGTGAACTCCATCAAAATTTCCAAGTGTCATAACTACCGGTTTTTTTGAGGGAACAAAGCTTTCGATTGATTTGAAAAATTCCATAATCAGATTAATTCATTGTTGTATACCGTTTGTATTTCAAACTTTGGTTTTTGGCAAAGAGAAGGCCCTCGCTACTGGACAGTTGCTCCCTCAAAATACGGATTTTTTGCGTAAGGAGAGTTTCTAAAAACATAATGTTAGATACTAGATCACAGTTTTATTATTTTTGAGGATATGTCGTTTAAATTCAAATCGGATGATTTTAGCAAATTTCCATCAACACAGCCCGATAATGTATAAAAACCGCTTCTTGTGCGTGTAAGAGAAGATAAGTGAGCTCCGCATTGGAGCAGCTGTCCAAGATCATGTGCAATCGATCTGATATATGTTCCCTTGCTGCAAATAACTCGAATATCAAGATAAGGGTATTGATATGCGACTAAATCGGTTTGAACATGCAATGTTACAGGAGGGCGTTCAATTGTTTTTCCTTGACGCGCTAACTCGTAGAGTTTTTTTCCATTAATTTTTTTTGCTGAAAACATCGGAGGAATTTGTTTGATTTCTCCTTGAAAATGTTTGATTGCCTCTTGGATTTTTTCGTAAGATGGGAGATATCCGCAATATTCAATAGGCTTTCCATCTGAGTCGTAAGTATCAGTGGTAACTCCTAAATGGACTCTTCCTACATATTCCTTTTCTTGGCTCATGAGTTGATTAGACAGTCTAGTATATTTTCGTCCAATCAACATGATCATTACGCCCTCAGCAAATGGATCCAAAGTGCCTGCGTGTCCAATTTTTTTTATGCCCAACAACTTTCTTAACATTTTTACAATATCAAAAGCTGTAATTCCCGACTGCTTGTTAACCGGAAGAATGCCCTCATGAGGGCTGCCTGTAAAATTTTTAGATAGAATCTCTTGAGTCTTGTTCTTCATGAATTTTTTTGAGAAGCTCCTCAATACGCATGACTTTATCGACAGTATCATCAATAATAAATCTAAGAGATGGGAAAAATCTCATCACGACTTTTTTAGAAGCATTGATTCCAATAAATCCGGATGCGCTATTTAGAGCTTTTAAGGTGTTTTGCTTTGTTTCATTATCTCCGATAACACTTATGTAAACTTTAGCATGACGAAGGTCTTTTGATATATCAACCCTTGTTACGGAAACAAATTCTCCGACATCGGGATTGTCAACATCCTTATGAATGACCTCTGAAATGACTTCTTTTAGCAAAGAGTTAAGACGATCAATTCGTTGTTTGCTCATAGTTCTTGTGTTTTATATTGTATTTCAAACGACTCTAAAATATCGCCTTCTTCTATATCATTATAGCTGTTTAGAACGATTCCGCATTCAACGCCTTTTTGCACTTCTCTAACATCTTCTTTAACACGTTTAATGGAATTAATTCCTCCCGTCCAAATGACCTTGCCATCGCGAACAACTCTTATGTAGTGGTTTCGGTGAATGGTTCCTTCGGTAACAAGGCATCCGGCGATTTTTCCAAGATGCGATGCTTTAAATACGGCCCTTATTTCGGCTTTGCCCTTGTCGATTTCTTCTGCTACTTTGTCTAATAACCCTGACATTAAATCTTTTACTTGATCCACAGCGTGATAGATAATGTCATGTAAAAATACATGTATTCCATGCTGTTTAATTAATGGTTCGGCATGACTTTCAACTTGAGTATGAAAACCAAGTATAATTGCATTTGACGCAGCGGCCAAAAGAACGTCGGATTCAGAAATTTCACCAACGCCTGTTGCAATAATATCGATATCAACTTTATCTGATTCGATCTTTAGCAATGCTGTTTTAAGAGCCTCCATAGACCCTTGTACGTCGGCTCTGAGAATGATTTTCAATATTTTCTTAGCAACATCTGCAGCTTCCTGGAAAATATTTTCTAAAGAGGCGGCCTTTTTTTGCTGAAGAAATAGTTGCCTTTTGTCCATCCTTCTTGCATCCGCAATTTCTTTTGCTTCCTTTTCGTTCCGGACAGTAATGAATTCTTCTCCAGCTTCAGGTATTCCGGATAAACCTGTAATTTCCACAGGGGTTGACGGCCCGGCTTCCTTCAGTTGTTTACCGAATTCATCACGCATCGTTTTTACACGACCATAATTTTCACCGAAAACGAGAGCGTCTCCGAGTCTTATTGTGCCGTTTTGTACAAGAACTGTTGCGCAAGCTCCCATTCCTTTATGAAGTTCAGACTCGATAACCGTTCCTCTTGCGCGTGCTTTTGGGTTTGCCTTGAGTTCCAACACTTCTGCTTGGAGAGAAAGCATTTCCAAGAGTTCCGGTATTCCTTCTCCCGTAACGGCTGAACAATTGACAGTAATTGTGTTTCCTCCCCAAGATTCCGGGAGAAGTTCTTGATCTGCTAGTTGACGGTAAACTTTTTCTTGATCAAAGTTTGGTTTATCGCATTTATTAATTGCTACAACGATACTTACTCCTGCTGCCCGGGCATGATGGATGGCTTCTTCTGTTTGAGCCCGCATTCCTTCATCACCTGCTACGACAAGAACAACAATATCTGTTACATCTGCACCTCTTGCGCGCATAGCTGAGAAAGCCTCATGGCCCGGAGTGTCCAGGACGGCAATTTTTCCTACCTTTGTCTCGCAAAGAAATGCACCGACATGTTGAGTGATAGCCCCTGCTTCTCCGGTTGTAATATTTGAATTGCGGATATAATCAATAATACTGGTTTTTCCATGGTCGACATGGCCCATAAAAGTAACGACAGGAGCTCTTATAGAGAGGTCATTCAGGTCGCTTTCAGCTATTTCTTCTTTTATCGATTTGTCAGTAATGCGAATTCTCTCTTCTTCTGAAGTATCTATTTTAATCGCACAGTTGAATTCTTCTCCAAGAAGCTGTACTGTAGTCTCATCATCTAGCACATCGTTTATTGTAACAATAATACCCTGAAGAAAAAGTTTTGAAATTAATTGTGAAGCTTTTAGCTTCAATTCTTGAGCTAGGTCTTTTATCGTAATAGGGAGGCGTACAGAAAGTTCTGACGGTCTTATTGTCGTGTCTTCTTCTTGGCCTGATGTTTGTTTAAAGTTTTTCTTTTTTCTCCAGCGTACATCATCATCCGAAGATCTTAACCCCTTCCTATCTCGAGTATCAAATCGATTAGGCTGCTGCTTTTTAGCCGGCTTTAAATCTTTAAATTCTTTAAAACGAGATGATTTAACAGCGCTCTTTTTTTGCTGATTAGGTTTATCCTTTGCTTGTTCATCCTTAGTTTCAACTTCTTTGGGTCGTTTTATTTCTTTTTGTTCGGGTTTTTTAAAAGTTTTTTTTGCAGGCAGCAAATCGTTGATATGACGCCCTGTGGGGCCTAATTGTTCTGTTTCCTTCGGAGCATTTTTTGTTAAGCTTACTCTTTCCTTTTTCTGATTTTTAAACAGAGTTTGATCTTTATGTTCAGTTTGCTTTTTTAGCTCTGCTTTTTGCATTTTCGGCTGAATTTCGCGCTGCTCAACAAGATCGGTTGATTTTAGAGCTTTGCCCTTTGCAGCGCTTTCCCTAAAGTCAACAGTTTTATCATTTTTTTCAATGATAGGTTCTTTTTCTTTAGCTTCGACTTCTTCCGTTTCTGTTTTTTTCGTTTCTTCAAAAACCGAACGGGATCTTGCTTTTCTCCGTGGAGTCTCTTCTTCTAAAGAATCTTCTTTTTTTTCTAATTTATTTTCGTCAGAAGCTTTATTTTTTTTGGTTTCTCTCTTTTGAGAAACACCCTTTTTCGAGTCGGATTGCTCTTCTTCTTTGCCTTCTGCTTTTTTAGCGGCAAGCTTTTCCTTTACTTTTCCAAGGTTTATTGCTTGTGCGATTTGCGTGTTTTTTATATCGATTTTAAGATCTTTTTTTGCCAAGCCCTAATGCCTTTGTTTTCGTACTTGTTCTAAAATATGATCAGCCATTTCAATGCTGATTCCCGCTACTGAAGAAAGTTTTTCCGGAGAAGCTAGCAATAGCATGCGAGGAGTATTAAATCCTTCTGCTATTAAGTGTTCGAAGACAAGTTTATTGACTCCTTCAATTCCTGTTAAAGGAATGTCCAGCGTTGGATCTTCGGACTCCGCTAGTTCGGTTCTTTGAATTGCCATTGTTCGATTATAATCTGTCATTCTTTGAACTTCCAGATGATAACCGACTAATCGACTATTAAGTCTGGCATTCATCCCTTTCTTGCCAATTACAGCAGCGTAATCTTCATCATCAATAACAATTGAAATTGTTTGATCATCATCATTTACGCTGATTTTTCTAATTTCAATTGGAGATAATGCATTTTGCAATAATTCTACCGAGTCATCAGAAAAGGGAATAATGTCAATTTTCTCATTATTAAGCTCTCTGACAACATTTTTGACTCTATTCCCTCGCATTCCCACACATGCGCCAACCGGATCCACCTTGGGGTCGGTAGCCCGCACTGTCAACTTGGTGCGATAACCCGGTTCTCGTTCAATTTTGTCAAGAATTACTATTCCGTCAACAATCTCGGGAACTTCTTGATGGAGAAGTTGTCTTACAAATTCCGAGCTGCTTCTTGATAAAATGACCTCGGCGCCTCCTGTTTCTGTATCATTAACCCCTTTTAGGAGAGCTGTGACACGGTCGCCTATTTTATACTTTTCTGTTTTAGGATATTCTCTCATAGGCATTAAAGCCTCTACTTTTCCGAGATCTATAATAAGATTAGCCCCGCGAACGAAACGTTTTACTGTTCCGGAAATAATCTCGCCAATTCGATGGCGGTATTCCTCGTAAATCACATCCCGTTCTGCGCTGCGGAGTTTTTGTGTAATGATCTGGCGGGCTTTTTGAGCGGCAATGCGGCCAAAATCCTTTGGAGTTGCTAGAACATCAATAAATTGTCCAATTTCGCACTCCGGATCAATTTCTCTGGCCTCTTCAAGTAGTATTTCTTGAGCGGGGACTTCGACCTCGTCTACAATTTCCTTTTCACAAAACACATCGATATTGCCGGTTTTTGAGTCGATTTGCACTGTAACATTTGATGCGCCGCTAACGCTTTTGCGCGCTGCTGCCTGCAAGGATTCTTCAATAGCTTTAATGACAATTTCTCGCTTAATTCCCTTTTCTTTTTCAAGATATTCGAATATAGCAATCAAATCTTTATTCATGTTTTATGCCTTTGGCTTATTATAAACAATTATTGGGTCGAGTTTCCTGTTTCAATTCCTAATTACTCTTTTGCTGAACTGTTATTTTGTGTTGTAGTTGGCTCTTTCCCGACAACAACATCATCGCGGTTGCTTTGAGTCTCGTCTATTAAGTGTTCTTTAATAGATAGCGATATCTTTTTGTGTTCCGGATCAAGTTTGATTACTTTTGCTGTAACTTCGCTTCCCACATCAACAATATCTTCTACCTTTCCAAAAGCTTCATCAGAAAGTTCAGTGACATGAATTAATCCTTCTAAACCATTATCCAGCTCTACAAAAGCGCCATAAGCCGTGATTTTAGAAACAGTGCCTTTTACAAGACGAGCCGATAGGTATTGTTTTTTCAATGTCTTCCCAAGGATTTGATCCAAGCTGCTTGACTCCCAGCGTGATTTTTTTGCTTTCTTTATCAACTGATAAGAATGACAGCGTCTACCATATCACCTTTTTTAAGAATTTCTGATGGGTGGGAGACTTTTTTTATCCAACTAAGATCAGAAATATGAATCAATCCTTCAACTCCCGGCTCTAGTTCAACGAATGCACCGTAGTTTGTTAAGCTCTTTACTTCAACTTGAACATTTGTACCGACCGGGTATTTTTTTTCTACCTCATCCCAAGGATTGCGTTCAGTTTGCTTGATTCCTAATGAAATTTTACCTTCTTCTTTTTGTACAGATAGAACAATAGCTTCTACTTCATCGCCTTTGTTAACCACTTCGCTTGGATCTGTTATGTTTTTTACCCAAGACATTTCCGAAACATGGATTAGTCCTTCGATACCTGGCTTCAATTTCAATAAATGCTCCATATGGGAGAAGGTTCACAATTTTACCGTGAACTTTTGTTCCCGGCGGATAATGTTTTTCGATTTCATCCCAAGGATTGGATTCTTTTTGCTTAAGACCGAGAGCCACACGGCCTTTTTCTCGATCAACAGAAAGAATTATAACCTTTAGCTTATCGCCGATTTTAACCATTTCGGAAGGATGGCTGATCCGTTTCCATGTCATATCGGTTATGTGAAGAAGACCGTCAATCCCGTCTAAATCTAAGGAACACGCCAAAGTCAGTGATGTTTTTGACAACGCCTTCCCGAATATCCCCTTCACTAATTGTTGATAAAAGTTCTGCTTTTTTAGAAACCCTTTCCGCTTCGAGCAGTTCTCTGCGAGAGACAACAACATTTTTTCTTTCTATGTTAATTTTAAGAATTTTAAATTCATACGTATTGCCCGATATATTCATCGAGGTTTTTTATTCGTTTATTGTCTATTTGGGAACCCGGAAGAAAAGCTTCCATGCCGATGTCGACCATCAAGCCGCCTTTTACTTTGCGGATGACTTTTCCTTTTACGATAGAGCCTTCTTCACAGTGTTCTAGATATGTATTCCCACTTGCGCAGTTTTTCAGCTTTTTCTCTTGAAAGGACAATTTGACCATTTTCATCTTCCGGTTCGTCAAGAAGGACCTCCACTTCGTTATCCAAAATTATTTGAGAGAGATCGGAAAATTCTTCCATGGGGACTAAACCTTCGGATTTAAGCCCGACATCCACAACTACGAAATCTTTGGAAATTTCAACAATTTTTCCTTTCAATACTGAACCTGATTTTAGAGATTGATCAGATTCTTCCGAATGAGCGCTTGGAACATTGATAAGTTGTTTGAAAGTTTTTGCATCTTCTTCATTGTAATTCACATCATCTAAGACATTTGCTTCGTCCCAGCTGTGTTCTGGATTGTTAGACATTATGGGGTTTACTCCTGATTTTTTAAGTGATTGGTATAAGCATATCAAACGCTTAAGAAAAAATGCAATACATATAAGAAGAATTGTTTTTCATAGAAATAGCGTCGGTTATTCGAATGCATACATAATCTCGACTTTTCCAAGTATGCGCAAGTTTTATACCGATCGCGCCCTCAAAATTTGGAATTTCTCAAAGCCAAAATCCCAAATTTTGAGGGAGCGATCGGTATAAATCACAATAGGGTTGCTTAATTTGTTCTTACAGATTAGAGTAAGCTTTTTTAGATTTATTTTTAATTTTGGTGCATTTTAGTCATGAATCCGCTTGGACATATCAAAAATACGGGATATTTAGAAATCGATTCTGTTGATTCTTGGGTCGATAACTTAGTAAAGGAATTAAACAACCCTCAATTTAATCAGCTTGACGACTTAATCGACGTCTGTAAAAAGTACGATTTGAATCTCGAGCATCATGATATATGTTTGCGTACTATTAAATCTGTCAATTATTCCTTGTTGCAAGCGATTGATAGAATTTCAAGCGAGAATGGTTTGTTAGAGCATCTTTCAGAATCTGATTGGGATCATTTTTACTTTAGTCTCTACAATTCGCTGCAATTGAATAAGTGTTTTGACCAATGGCAAACCTCTGTTTTTCTTTTGATCGATGAAGTTTATGAACATAACCCGGAAGCAGATCAATATAAAAGATATTTGCTCATGCTTTTTAGGTTGTCAACTATGAAGTTCGCAACATCAGGCGATAACGATTCACTAAAAGATTTAAGGAATGATGCGCCTGCCATTGCTGTAAATATGCTTATCGCATATTTGAAAGATTCAGCACATAAAGAGGTTGTCGCTGAAATACTTTTAACGCTTTTTTCTAAGCACCCCAAGCTGGATCTGACGCTTGAAAACGTAGAAATTATTTGCCAGCCATCAATAGAACAAGAGCTTTCAATTTCTACATTTATTGATCTTCTGCGATGCTGTTCTGAACTTCAATCCATTGGATTATTTATTTTTGAAGTTTTCTTAGAAAAGCTGTTAAGAGTCGAAAAAATCCCTTATGATTATTTCATCGTTTTTGTTCAGGTGTTTGTCTCTTTGGACCTGCCTGCCCAATCAAATGAGTTTTGTGAAAAAGCTGCAGGAATACTGAATAAGACGGTGGAGGATGAAGCCCCATGCGATAAGATATTCCATAATATTACCTATGAATTGTTTGTTCAATTGAGTTGTTTGTGGAGTTTTCAAAAAGAGAAAAATTACCTGGCAGGTATTGGCCACGAGAATTTTTTTATGGTTTACATGGAGTGGTTTCATCAACTTTTTTCAACAATGAATACTGGTCAAGCTATTGAAAGATTTTCTTTCCTTATTGAGATTTGCAGACATTTCAATGAAAATTTCGAAAAATTTAACTATTTAATCGCTAAGTCTTCCTGGGAATTATTGAATAGGTGCTTGTTTACTTATCCTAACTTGCTTTCAGAAGAGTTCGATCAATTCGCCTTTATCGATTTTCTTAAGCAAAGAGATGTGTATCAGGTAGTTGATCTTCAATTAGTTAAAAAGCTTTTTCTCTTTTCGTATAAAGAGTTGAATATTGCAGGTAAAAGAGTGTGTTTAAAGAAGTACGTTTGTCATTTTTTAGATATATTTTCCTTTAAAGATGCAGATTGTTTTTGGAATTTCTTTCTGAGCGTCATTGTGCTGCCGCAAACCCTTGAAGAATTCGAGGAATTGATGAGTATGATTTCAGAGATTGAGGCCGGGAAAGGGTTTAAGGTAGATGATTGGTTGGAAGAGTATTATGTGTCTTGTTTTAGCAATGAAGCAATTCCTATCAATCTAAAAGTTAGGATTGTCTCTTGGTTGGCCGCACATCGTTGTTTGAGTCAAACGCAGTATTCCAAACTTTGTTTAGCAGTCTGCCATCAGGTAAAATGGAAAAGATCGATTTTGCTTAACGAATTTTCAGATTTCCTAGATTTTTTGCTGTGTGGCTCAAAGTTGCCGAAAGATAGCTTTGAACAATTAACAAGAGAACAGAAAGCACAGCTAGTTGATGCATTAAAAGTTCCGTTAATATTTCCTAATTTTTTTGCAATTTATCAAGAAGGCGAAGGCTTGCCGCATGTAAAGTATCTTAATCCTTATTCAAAAAAATTAGAGAACATCATGGAGTTTTGGGGGCTTGAAGGTCATAATGTTGTTGAGCAGCACTATGCCTACTGGAATGCGGCTCTTGTCGATTTTTTCACAAAAAAATTCCATCAATTTGTTAAAAAGAAGAAAAATAAAAAGACTTCGAAAAAGTTGGGCATAAGAAATAAAATCATGAAAAGAATCATAATAAGAAAATCTGAAGAGTTCAGAAAAGAGTTTATTTTGTTAGGAAATTACTGTTGTTTGAAGCTTCATGGAAATCCGTTATCAGAAAACTGCAGAAATTTTGTGATGGACTGGTAGGCTGAAAATATTTCAAAAAGAGCGTAATGGGTGAATTATACCGGTCGTGTTTCAAAATTCGGGATTTCTCTTTGCCAAAATCCAAATTTTGAAACACGACCGGTATATTCAGGGGGTAGCTGATAAAAAAACACAGAGGCGGTAGAGGACTCAGAAAGAAGGGAATGGTTAATCCAGTTCAAAATCCGTTTATGATTCCATGAACGCCATCGACCAATTTTTCCTCGAGAAAATTAATCAGTAATCTTAATTTTGAAACACGATCGGCATAGTGGAATATGAGGCATTTTGCTATATTCTATTTCATGTTCATGCAAATTGCATTTTTTAAAAACTCCAATATTGAACGGCTTGCGATTGCTGATCATAGGAGGCATTTTCTTTATTAAAATCTAAGAACCTGTTCAAAATTTCGAATTAAAACAAAAGTGACTCAGGAACTATTGTGAAAACGATAATTATGAAATTTGGGGGCGCTTCAGTCGCTTCGCCAAAACATTTCAGCAGAATTGCCGAGATTGTCCTTGAAAGAAAAAAAATATACAACCGTATTGTCATTGTTGTTTCTGCGATGGGGAATACAACAGATCAATTAATTTCGCTTGCGAAAGAAGTCCATCCCAATCCTCCCAGAAGGGAGTATGACATGCTGGTTACAGTCGGTGAAAGGATAAGTATTTCACTGTTGGCTATGGCTCTGTCTTTAAAAAATCAAAGAGCTGTAAGTTTTACAGGAAGCCAATCAGGGATTATTACAACAGATGATCATTCTGATGCTCGTATACTAGATGTTCGTCCATTTCGCCTTTTACCATTTTTAGAAAAGGGGGATGTTGTCATTGTCGCCGGGTTTCAAGGAGTTAGTACGCAAAAGGAAATCACGACATTAGGGCGGGGCGGATCTGATACAACGGCTGTAGCTTTGGGAGCCGCTCTTTCAGCGGTAAGTGTAGAATTTTATAAAGACGTTTTGGGAGTATTTGAAGAAGATCCTAAGGTCAATCCGAAAAGCCGCTATTTACCCTTTCTGACATATGATGAAGCTATTCATCTTGTTAGGCAAGGGGCAGGAGTTTTAAGTAGCCGATGCCTTGAATTAGCGAAAAAAAATGGTTTGCCTCTAGTTGTGAGGTCATTTCTTGAAAGTAATAGCGAATGCGGGACTCGAATTTTCGACAAAAATATCAGACGAGTCGAACAGCCTGTTTTTGAAGGTTTTTTATGTTGCACATAGTTTGTGTAAATATGAATTTTATTCTTCACATCAATTCCAGAATGTAATACAAAGCTTCTTTAGAGCCTGTTTAAAATCTCTGAAAAAATTTTTTACTGAGATTTCTACTTAGATTAAATAAAATTTTTAAAATTGAAATCATACGTTGACTATAAAAATAAATATGACACAAGACGATTTGGAATTTCCTCAGATTGCAACTGAGCTGGACTCTAACCATGGAAATCATAATCATCAATATTTTTCTCAGCTTATCCCGATAACGCTTAAGCAAATTCTGCCTTTTGATTTTATTCGGCTTTATCAAGCAGATCCTGAAGGAAGCGAGGAATTAAACGAACAATTTCAATCGCTTTTGCCATTAACCCATTGGACGCAGGAGGAAAATGCTCCATGCAACATTTCCTTTTTTCTACTTTCAAAGTATAGAACCAATGCATTTAAATTCTTCTTTGAAATGATTAGTCGATGGTTAGTGCCGGGAAAAAGGTTAAATGTGCTTTCGCTATATGCTTCGGACTTTTCCATCCCTCAGTTTGGCGAGCAGAATTATTCAATCTGTGAAGTTGTGATACGTATTGAAAATGCGGAGGAATTAGAGGAGGTAAAGAGAAACTTGCCAATCATTGAGTCGGAGGTGCGTTTAGGAGTAGTTTCAAGTTATTATGCGAGGCGAATTTTAGAAATAAAAGGGCTTTCAAGCGATGAAAAGACGGCAATGATTCAAGAGTATATTGCTTGGATTGCAGCTAAGAAATCTTATAATTTTTCTTATGATGTATTTACGGAAATGCAGCACGTTCTAGTTATGTGCCGTGATGATTTTAAATCCCAACGCAGCGTAAGGCATTTGAGTCGATTAATTGGCATACAATATTTATTTAGAAAAGAATTAAGGCAAAAGGTTCGGTTTCATCCAGAAAAGCGGCATCTTAATTTGAAGGTATTTCAAACAACAATTCGTTTATATGATAAGGAGAAAAAGGTACTTGGGGTTCTTGTGGCTATGAATTTTTTGCGCGACAAGGAAGTGTTTGAAGATACTCATTTAATAAAAGCTATTCAAAATTATGTACCGGAAGCATTTATGGTGGATAACTCTTCGTTTTTTTGTAGAAGGGGAGCAGAACCTATTTGTACCCTATATCTTGAAATTGAAAAACCCGGAGGAGAGCCTTTTTCCGGAGCTCAAATTTCAACTTTACGCAAAGAACTTCCTCATGATCTGAGAGAACGTGTTGAACATTTAATTCAACCCGTATTTATGCCTCGAAATGAAGAAGAAATTATGCGAAACATTTTAACTTTAAGTAAGCAGATAAAATATTTAAGGGATATTCCCCAAGTATTTATTACATTTGATGAGCAGTCGCATCATCACCTATATTTTAATGTCATCTTGGTAAGGGTTGTAAATGATGATACCCTTTCTGTTCAAGAACAGTTCAAAAATTCAAATTCATTTGCAGAATATGTTCATGATCGAACGAAAACAATTGGATACTTAAGAAAAAAGTATCCGAAAGAAGCTACAGTATGTCGTTTAAAATTATCAAAAGAGCAATTTTTGCGCAGAGATCATTCGATTGATTTATACAAAGCTCGTCAATTAGTCGTTTCCGAAATATCGCGCGTTATTGGAGAAGTTCGAGATTATAATGGAGGGATGATAAGTAAACAGAATGAACTTTTAGAAAAAGTAAGAGAATTGTTGAAGGATTTTGTTAATTACAATGAATTGTTGCTGGAAAATTTCTTTTATTCGTTAAATCCTGTCATCATGCGCACAGTTTTGGAGCCGGAAGCATTTAAAACTACTTTTTTGATGCTTCTCGAATCAATATCGGATGGATTTTTTAATGAAGAAAGTTATGCAATAAAAATACGAGCTGAGCCGCAATTTGTATTTGTTATGATCACATCTACAGATGTTGGAGTTGAAGACGAAATACGTCGTGAACTCTCAGTGTTGAGATTTACACCTGCTTCTTTAGCAACAGCTAGAGTTTTTGTTTATGATGTTCCTTATTTAGGTTATATTTTTCGCTCGGATGACCCCAAAAAACAAAGAAAATTTTGCATTGCTATTCAACATGCTGTTGAGAAATTTGAACATCAAAAAACTAGTGTCTAATTGCATATGAATTTATGCAATTAGACACTAGTGCTCCCTGAAAGCCTCTTGTGATTGCGCGATTGCAATCCGCTTAGTATTGATAAGGATCTCTCAAAGATACAGTGGAAGATGCGGTTAATTGATGAATTTCTATTCGAGGATTGGTATTATCCGGCTAAATGAATTTCGCAGGAGGGGTAAAAAAATACCTATCCTTCGAAATTCACCTGTTCCACCGGATTTTGCCATTTTTGCAAGGAGGTCAAAAATTTTGCAAAATCGAGATTAAAAGAAAAAGTAAAGGGTAAGAGTACACAAAAACGTAATAAAAACAGGCATTTTAATATAAGGAAACCTGTACAGTTTGTTTAAGATGCTAACAAATGCCAAAACAATTAAGGCAGGATAAATAAGAGAAAGTATTGGAGCTAAAAATCTCATAATTCCTGAAAAATTTAGTGTAGACATTAAGAATGCAGAAATTAGGGTGAAAATTAATGCAGTTATGTAGCTTATTTTGTAATTTGTGATATCTTCGTGGATAAATTCCGCAAAAACTGCAGCAAGAGCTATTGCAGTTGTTAAGCAAGCCAGAGCTACAGCGATAACAGCAATTATCCCGGCCTTTGGTCCAAGTATTTGGATGCAAAGCATTCCTAACATTTCCTCGACAGGGCAGCTTTCAAAAGAGGCGCTGTTTCGGGCTGTGACATAGCTGATTCCTACATACACAATTGCTAATAGGAATGCACCTATACAACTAGCTTTAAGTGTCATTTTGACTAATTTTTTAAAGTCATTTTGGTTTTCCGGATGAAGTTCTTTCTTTAAACATAAAATGACTACCGATGAGAAAAAGAAAGTAGCCAGCAAATCCATCGTGTTATAACCTTCCCAAAGTCCATTAAAAAATACTGTAGAGATAGAATTTTCAGACACTTCTGATAAGGTTTCTGCAGTTAATCCTTTAATAACCATGATAAATAATGAAATTAGTAATACAGGTGTTAAAAAATAGCCTAAAATATCCAGGATTCGACTTCTTTTATATGTCATCAAAAAAATAATCAAGCATGCTATTGCAGAAAATGCAGGCAGATTAAGGCCGCTTCCGATAAATGTTTTAGTTGTTGAATGAGCGAAAGCAATCACTCGGGGCATTGCGCCAAAGGGGCCGATTAACAGCATGATGAATAATGCAACCAAAAATCCGGGAATTTTACCAATTTTATTAAAAAAAACTTTGTAGTTTCCGTCATATAATGCCATTGCAACAAGTCCCAAAAATGGGACGCCTACCGCAGTGATTAGGAAACCGGCAATTGCATAAAAATTTTGGCTTTGCGCTTGTTGTCCTAAAGCTAACGGAAAAACGATGTTGCCTGCTCCAAAAAACATTGAAAACATAGCCAATCCTGTGGATAAGGTGTTAGATTTTATTCTTGTAGACATTCTAAATCTCTCTTGTAATTAGTTTGAAAAAAATATAGATTTATAATGGAGGAGGGATGATCAAATGTGCGCTAAGCGCACGAGAATGAGGGTGTTTAGAATAATAAAATTTTTCATAATGCAATGCATATTAGCACAAATTAATATTAAGTGTAAAGCTTCAATTTAGCAAAAATCGGAATCTTCGCCTGAGAACCTGTTCAAAAAAATGTACAAAGTCGAGTATATCGGCCGCGTTTCAAAATTCGGGATTTCTCTTTGCCAAAATCCCGAATTTTGAAACGCGGCCGGTATATACTTGATGCAAGGGCTAAAAATCTTGACTTTTGATACTCGATTAGACAAAATCTGTTGTTATACTGCTCAAGCTTTCAAAATTTCAGGATCTTGGCTGTAAGAAAACTGAATGTTGAGAATAGGGGCAGCCTAAGAATCTGTTTAAAATCTCTGAAACTTTCAGAGATTTTAAACAGGTTGCAACACTTTTACGGACATTAAATGAAAAAAGTTGATATTAAGATCGCACCTTCAATCCTTTCTGCAGATTTTGGCCACTTAGCCGATGAAGCTAAACGAATTGAAGATTCCGGCGCCGATATGATCCATGTAGACATCATGGATGGAAATTTTGTTCCCAATTTGACTTTGGGTCCCAAGGCCCTTGCGGCAATAAACAGATCAACAGATTTGTTTTTGGATGTGCACATCATGGTCTACCATCCATTTGATTATGTGGAACGAATGGTTGAATCCGGGGCAGACAGGCTGACATTTCATTTTGAAGCCACTGAAGACGTAGAGGACACCCTAGCTTTTATTCGGCGTTGCAATATTCAGGCAGGGTTGTCATTCCGCCCTGAAACATCCTCTGAAATGATATTAAAATATCTTAATCAGTGCGATTTAGTTTTATTGATGACAGTCGACCCCGGCTTTGGAGGCCAAGCTTTCATGCCTAAGGTGTTGGATAAAATTAAATTTGTTAGAGAAACATGCGATAGATTAAATATCAAATCAGGAGGGGTGACCCCCGGAGAAACGTCTAAAGCGGGCGATTTACCCCCTTTTGATATACAAGTTGATGGAGGAATTACCGCGGAAACTGCTAAACTTTGTGTTGAAGCAGGTGCTAACATATTGGTTTCAGGAACCTATCTTTTTCAGTTTCCTTCTTTGGAAGAAGGGGTGCAAACCTTGCGTATTGCAGCAAATTAATGAGGCTTTAATGGTTACAAGCAATCAAATTAACCCCGGTATGATTATATCTATCGGAAAAAAACTATTCAGAGTTGAATCGAGTGTCAAAGTTACTGTTCCAAAAGGTGCGCCATTTGTCAAAACTAAATTATGCGACTTGGAAAGTGATAAAATTATTGAAAAAAATTTCAAACTCAATCAGGAAATTACAGAAGTTTCACTCAACGAACGCCCTATAGAGTTCCTTTATAAAGAAGGTAAGGAATACTTGTTTTTTGATGTTGCAACACTGGATCAGATTCTTGTGCCGGCTGCAGTAGTTGGAGAGAAAATCAACTTACTCAAAGAGGGAATAGAAGTCATGGCAGCATTTTATGGAGATACGGTTTTTTCTATAGAACTACCTCAGTTTTTAGAAGTCATGGTTAGCGCAACTGAAGGCGATCAAGAGCTGTCGCCTTTGTCGAACGCAACAAAAATTGCTGTTCTGGAAACCGGAGCCAAGGTTGAAGTTCCTCCTTTCGTCGAATCAGGCGACATCATTAAGCTTGATACAAAAACCAATGAATATGTTCAACGAGTGTAAAAAATTATGGAAATAAAACAGATCAAAGATTTAATGGCTGCGATGGGCAGAACACGGATGAAACGTCTGAAAGTGACAAACAATGGATTCGAATTGGAATTGGAAAGAGAAGATAAAATTGTCAAACAAGTTGTAGATCATCCTCAAGAAGCTTCATTTGTTCACGCATATGAACACAGCAATGCAGCCAGGTCCCCCGATATTCCGGCTTCCTTGCATCCGCCGGTAGATCATGAACCTAAAAAAACAGAGGAAGGGGCTCAATATATTGTCTCTCCAATGGTTGGTACGATGTATACGTCTCCGGGTCCTGATGAGCCCCCTTTTGTCAAGGTTGGAGACGGTGTGACAGAAGATACAGTTGTTTGTATTATCGAAGCCATGAAGGTAATGAATGAAGTCAAGGCGGGGGCGGCAGGAGTTGTTACTGAAGTTATGGTTGAAAATGGTCATCCTGTCGAATTTGGAACAAAACTATTCAAAGTAAAGTAAATGGAAAAAGTTCTTGTTGCAAATCGAGGCGAGATTGCCGTCCGTATTATTAGAGCTTGCCATGATCTTGGTCTTGAAACCGTTGCAGTATATTCTGAAGCTGATTCCGAGGCATTGCATGTGTTGCATGCAGATGAAGCGATTTGTATCGGTCAAGCTCCGGCGCGTCAGTCATATCTTAAAATTCCAAATATTCTATCGGCGTGCGAGGTGACGGGAGCAGATGCTATTCACCCCGGATATGGTTTTCTAAGCGAAAACCACAATTTTGCTTCAATTTGTGAAAGTTGCGGTTTAGAGTTCATCGGCCCTTCTTCCGAAACAATTGCTCATTTAGGCGATAAAGCCAAGGCAAAAGCTGTAGCTAAAAAATCAGGCTGCCCCGTAATTCCCGGTTCAGATGGTGTTGTTGATACAATTGACCAGGCTTTGTCCGAAGTTAAATCTATAGGGTTTCCTGTATTTATCAAAGCTGTTGCAGGAGGTGGAGGAAAAGGCATTCGTATCTCATACGATGAAGAGGATTTCAAAAGACAATTTGCTGCTGCTCGTGCAGAAGCTGAGGTCAATTTTGGAAATCCTGAAGTATATTTAGAAAAGATGATTATGAAACCTCGTCATATAGAGGTTCAAATTATTGGAGATAAATATGGCCATTATATTCATTTAGGTGAACGTGATTGCACAATTCAACGCAGACGGCAAAAATTGATAGAAGAAGCTCCATGCCCCTTGGTCTCTCCAAAACTTCGTAAACGCATGGGACAAGCTGCTATAAATATTGCAAAAGAGGTTGGATATAATTCTGTCGGAACGGTTGAGTTTCTTTTGGACCAAGAATTAAATTTTTATTTTATGGAAGTCAATACCCGTATCCAAGTTGAACATACTGTCACGGAGGATTTAACAGGGGTGGATTTAGTTAAGGAACAAATACGAATTGCTCAAGGTGAACCGCTCACTCTTCGTCAAAAGGATATTGATTTTGATGGACATGTCATTCAATTTCGTATTAATGCAGAAAATCCGGCTCATAAATTTAGTCCTTCTCCGGGTCAATTAGAGTATTATCTCCCCGCTGGAGGTCCGCATGTAAGAGTTGATAGTGCGTGTTATTCCGGATATAAAATACCTCCGAATTATGATTCTATGATTGCAAAACTTATTATTCACGGAAAAGATCGTAAAGAAGCTATACAAATTGGTAAAAGAGCCTTGCGTGAATTTCATATTGGAGGAGTCTATTCAACGATTTCATTTCATCAATATATGTTGCAAGATGAAAATTACCTTGATAACACATATGACCTGGCTTATATAGATGAGCTGATTGAAGAAGGATGCACTTTCGAGCTTGATAAAGACTGAGAATCTGTTCAAAATCCCACTCTCATTTTAACTCGGCTTTGCAAAATTTTTGGACGAAGATGCTCTGAGAGGCAAACCCCAATGCAGGTGAATTTCGAAGGATGGGTATATTTACCCTTCCTGAGAAATTTATTTAGCCGGAGAAAGTCTCTCGTTGCAGGTGAGTTCAAAAATTTTACAAAGTCGAGTTTAAAGTTAGCGGAGCACTGGGACGGAATCTTGCAATCATAGACTATTTTAATAAATTATTTTGCGATCTTTTCTCAAATCTTTCATCGCTAATACGAATATATACCGGTCGAGTTTCAAAATTCAAATATTGAGGACGCAGTCACCATGGCAGATATTTTAATCCGATAATTTTTAAAAATGCCCCTGGATAGCGTTTGGACCATGTTTTTTTTAAATGAATTATTGAAAATTTTATCAAATCTTTATCTTTTCTTAAATATTTATGTACAAGATCAATGTTCGAATTTTTATTAACAACCAAGGATTGAAATATGAAATTAAAATATGCAACAAAGTGGGTTTTAGGATTGATTCTCATTTCATCTTCGCTAATAGCAGAAGAAGAACTTGAGTCAGAAGAACATATTCCGGTTGGCTCAAGAGCCCTTGGACAAGCAGAACGTGTACTGATAGAGGAAAAGAAGTTTGAATTGATACAAAAGATAGAAAACGGCGATGAGCTTTCAGAGGAAGAAATGGCTGTTGTTGAAGAAGGAGAAGCCAGCATTGCAACAACACCGCCGGATTTAATTCAGAAAATTTCCTTAGCAACATATGAAACAACTCATGAAGGGGCGCTTCATCATCCTATAGCCGTATCGTTTTTGGGAGACACTGTAGAGCTTGAAGACGGCTCTATCTGGTCAGTGGCATCAGGTGATAGACACCTGACTTTTGACTGGATGCCGGGAGACTTTATTATTATCCTTCCAAATCATACCTGGTTTTCTTCATATTACTATCGGTTGGTAAATGTCAATACCGGTGCAAATGTAAAAGTTAATCTTTCTTTGGGGCCAATTTATAATGGTATTTATACTCATTGGATTATTGCTATTGACTATCTAGCTAGAGAGATTTGTCTTGAAGACGGTTCTGTTTGGAAAATGTCGAGTTGGGATAGTTCTATCGTCAATAAATGGCTTCCAAACGACACTGTCATTATTGGAATTAATGACGGATGGTTTGCAGGAGGAAATGCGAATATGTTGATTAATGTAAACATGAATAATCATGCTATTGGCCGGTGTATTTACTAGCATGGATTTTAATTCTTACGCTTTGAGTTTCAAAGCGTAAGAATGATGGAGTTTTTGAAACTCGATCCGAATAATACACCCGGTCTTATTTCAATATTTCGAACAATAATGAATTTCTTATTCAGCTTTTAAACCAAATCCAATTAACAAAAAGATAATGCCAATTCCCGCATTCAGAGCATTATCGGCCATGTTAACAGCAATCATATTAAATAATTTAGTGTCTTCATATCGAAAACCTAGAAGTGCAAAAAATAAATAAATAACGCCGCAGATAATAAAAAAATTTTTAGAAGCAAAAGAACTGATAAGACCGCAAAGAAAGGAGATGATACCTGTAGCAAAGTGGGCGATATTGTGTTCAAAATTTAAACGAAAAATATCAAATAATTTCCCGTTTATCATATAAGCAGGCATGAAACCTATGAATCCAAATAAAATAAAAAAAATTCCGAAAATAATCGCTAATGCTCTTAACATGAATTCTCCCCGTTGTCTAATTTTACTTGCTGTTGTATGGGAAAATCAAAATTCTATCAAGAAAAAAGATAGGCTGCAGTGTGATTTAGACCATCAACACCGCGTCTTTGAAGAGGGGTGCCGAAAAGTTTTGTTGGATTTTTTTCAATTTCTGATAAGTCTGCTAAACTTAAATACGCGCCCATTCCGCTTTCTGGAGCAAAGTCTTTACAATCAGATGGATCTTTTCTTGTATTGTGCGGGCAAACATCCTGGCAGATGTCGCATCCGAAAATATATCCCGGGTTCTTTTGTGTGATTTCGTTAGGCAAAGGATCTTTTGATTCAATCAAATGATTGGATAAACACTTTTCAGCATTGAGTTGGTAGGGTTTAGTTAATGCCTGCGTAGGACAGGCGTCAAGACATCGAGTGCATGAACCGCAGCGGGGTAATCGCATATTCATTAATTTGCCTTGTATGTCTACAGTGGTCAAAACTCCGGAGATGAGAGTAAATGTTCCATATTTTCTATGAATCAATAATGTGTTTTTTCCGAACCAACCAAGTCCCGCCTTCACAGCTAATGCTTTTTCTAGGATTGGAGTCGAGTCGCTAAATGGTTTACATGCTTGCCGTGTTCCGCATTCTTGTTCAAACCACCGAATAAACTTTTTTAATCTGCTGTAATGCACATTGTGGTAGTTTCGTCCTCTCGCATATGAAGATATTAATCCTGCACCCTTTTTAAAAGGAAGTGTTGGCTGCTTATAATATGAAATAAAAATTATTGCTGACTTTGCTCCGGGTAAGAGCATATCCGGGGCAGTTCGAATCTCGTTTTCCATGTACGCAAGCTGTGCGTGGAATCCGTGTTTCAGCCATTTTTTATAAGCTGCAATATCTTCTTCCGGTATAATTGCATCCGTTATGCCTACATCATGATACCCTAGCTCTAAAGCTTTCTTTTTTATGGATTCAAGATTCATAATTATGACATGATCAACTATGAAGAGCGAAAGATTTTGGACATGAGGTGCTCGACTTTCTTTTGGCTTGAAACTCTTGTCTCTTTTTGTACGCCGTTGCTGACTTCATGTAAATTTTCAATAGCAACGAAAGCGTTGGGATCTTCGCTGTAAGTCAGTTCTTTTAGCTCTGCTAATTGCAGTCGTTCTGAAATGACATATAAAATTTCTTTTTCTTCACCGGAAAAGCCGCCTCTTCCATATAGGATTGTAACCCCAAGTCCAAGTTCATGCATAATTCGTTTGGCGATAACGTCTGATTTAGGAGAGATAATCCAAACCGATTTGGTTTCTTCCATCCCAAGGATTACGGCGTCCATTACTTTAGTTGCTACCATAAAAGTAATCAGAGAGAGAATTGGAGGGTGCCAATCTTTAAAAACTAATCCTGCAATAGTGAAAATAAAAACATTGCATACGAGAACTACCTGGCCAACTGTGATTCCTGTGGATCTATTAATGATTATTCCTAAAATTTCAGTCCCGTCAATACATCCTCCATATCGAATAATTAAACCGATGCCTATTCCTAAAATGGAACCGCCGATGACAACAACTTCCAAACTTTCACCGATAAATTTCCAGTCGGTAAATTGGTGAATGAAGAAGATCCAAAAAACAAAAGCCGCTGCCGCAGCTGTCATATGTTGAAGAAAAACCTTGCCAATATAGCGGTACGCCATGTATAGGAAGGGGGCTGTAAAGACGGTTAAAAAAATCGGTAATAGATTTTTTCCAAAAATATACGAAAAGATCATCGAAATTCCAATAACGCCGCCGTCAATAAGGTTTTTAGGGATTAAAAACACCTCGACTGCAAATCCGGCAAGGAAAGCTCCGAACACAATCCATAAGTATCCCGCAATTACAGAAGAAATCGTTCTAGGGGTGTTAGTTTTCTTTTTCATAGATCGAGATTTTATCAAATTTACTGTTTAATTTCAAGAGTGATGTAAGGCTAATGTAAGGCCAAAGTAGAAATTTTCGCTTTTCATCAATCGGTCCTTCAGAACCTGTTCTCTATTTCCGGGGGTTTTGAAGCACGACCGATATAGTTTAATTTTTCCTGAATGTATCAATTTGAAGGCGGAGAGAAATTTTGCAAAGTCGAGTAAACAAAAAAAAATAAAAATAAAATGGTTGTAAGAAAATCAGGCTGTCAGGTACATTAGTACTTCTTTCTGAGGGCGTTTAGCTCAGTTGGTAGAGCACCTGTTTTACACACAGGCGGTCATAGGTTCGAATCCTTTAGCGCCCAACTCCTTCGCGGGAGTAGTTCAATTGGTTAGAGCACCTGCCTGTCACGCAGGAAGTTGCGAGTTCGAGTCTCGTCTCCCGCGATATTTTTTTTAGGTCGAACTATACCGTTCGTATTTCAAAATTTGGTTGTTGTTTACGTATTATTTTTGAATTATTCTATCGGATACTTTGAATAGTAAGAAGACCAGTTTTTATCGAGTTCATCACGAGCGGCACGAAAGGCTCCTCTATCTATATTGCGCAAATTCACACTCATGTCAATGAGATAACCATCTTCATTTAAAATTTGTTCTTTTAGAGATCTAATCCATTTATCGTAAGGTTGGTAATTGATCTCCCCCGTTAGAATGGGAACAGTGATAATTAAGTGCAGCCAGCAAGCTTGACTTTGGGCAGTCGCCAATAGATTGCGGTTTGTAAAACATGAGGTTCGGGTTCTGTGTAAGATCTGCTTTGCCATTATTAATTACACCAAACTCCGGATAAGAAGTTTTATTTCCTGCTGTAATTTTTGCAGGATAAAGAATAGACATTGTGTATAGTGTATTTACTGGTCTTTTTTTCCTTTGCTTCTTTTTTGATATCGTCAAATGATTTTTGCGCTAGTTTTTGAATGGATTTAATGTGAGTTGTAAGTTGTTCTTTGCTCAGTTTTCGAAATGTGTAATTGGCGACATATTTTGGAGAATTGCTTGATTCGCAATCGTTGAAGTCTATCTCAAGATGGTTCTTTCTATACGCAAGGGTTTTGAGTCTTGTAGAAGCAAAATCGGTGCCGTATCCGGTGTTTATTGTTGAGAAATGATAGCCTTCCGGGGTGTTTTCTATAAGGCAATAGACAATATGGCCGGAATCACGGACTCTAAAAGATAATGGAAGAAGAATGCTTTGACCTAAAGATAAAGAATTTACATCGCTAAGAATAGCTTTCTCAGGGTTTTCTCCGCTGAATCGAATAGCATCGAATAATGTTGATTTGGGATTAGCGATTTGCAATCCATGATCCGGACTTATCAACCCTATGACAGGCCCTATGATGATTCCAAAAATATGGATGAAAAGATCGCGAATCTCTGAAAGCAGTACTTTGTAGAACATGTTCATATTGGAACTAGTAATATTTTTGTGTAAAATAAGCTTTTCAACAACGGTAAGTGAAATCTTAGTTGCAATAGACGTAATTTGAAGGATTGTATCAATAAGAGATGTTAAGCAGATTCCTAAAGATAATAAGCGTGCGGCAACTTCTTTGCAGAAAAATTTTTCAATAATAGATGTATAATGATCATGGTTTCGCAAAAAATTAATCTTTTTGCATAACTTATCTGTTAAATGCATATTTAGGGAAATTTTATTTTTTGCAAAAAAAAGATTTTCTTGATCCAGGTATTTTTGTGCACCTGATAATAATGAAAGAGTGCTTTCCATTCCTCTGTTTTGTTCTTCAGGCATTTTCTTAGACTGTTTTTCAATATATTTAAGGATTGCAGTACTTGATACTGTGCAATTTTTGGAGTATTTTGGCCTTTCGGAAAGAAGGATTGTATTTACGCAACTCACGGTTTCACTTTCCATCATCGGTAGATATATGGAAGGTAAAAAATAACCTCCCGATAGCAGCCAAAAAGGTATGCACTTAATGAAGAGGCTAGCGCTTTTTTTGTGTTTAAGCAGGTTGTTCCATTCTTTTTTTGCGGGTCCTCCGGATGCGTATAAAATGACAGCTTTAACTCCGCATTCTAATATTCCGGCAGTATGTACAATACAATCCAGAAGTGCAAAAATAGGAAGGGAGACTGCTGTGACTCGAGTTAATATTTCTTTTTGGGTAAAGTGAATAATGCGATTTTTATGGGTGTTTTCGTGTAGTTTATTAATAACACTGGAAATGTAGCTGGTAGTAGAAAAATGCGTTGAAATCATGTTTTTATTAAATTTTTGTTAAAAGAGATGTTAACACAATTATTTTTTAAATTAAATAAATTTAAATTTAAATGTAAGGTCAAATTATTTGCTATGATGAATAATATAGGGAAAGCAAAAAACAGTCCGCAAAGAGAGTTTTGTCTATTAGGCGACAATTATCTTTGCTTAAACTCGACACATGAGGAAACGATACTGAAAATTCTCGGTAATGGCGGGTGTAAGAAGGCGTTTCAACTTTCTGAAGAGAGGGCCTTACTGCTTCCAAATATGGATATTAATGGTATTAGTGCAATGCAGTCAAGATGGCCCAGAATAGTAGAAGAAGAGATTCAAATGTCAAAATTCCTTCAAAAAATTGGATTGCTGGCTAAAGACATTGCAAAATTGGTTCACTATCAACTTCTTTTAGGGGGAGACTCTTTTAATTTGGCTATAGTGAGGAATTATGATGGGGATAAGATTAGATATTTTGGATTTGATTATACAAGTAAGAGTGGGAAAATATTAATACCAGTCGTTCAAGAAAAAACATCTTCTCAGATAAACAAAAATCAAGAAACGCAACTTTTAGCCAGAATTAACACGGCTTTTTCTAATGCGATTAGGCAGGTATTATTTCAAGAATATCAGGCAGAAGTTGACTTGCCTCAAGAGGCGTATAATATCATAGATGAATTGAAAGACACATATTCAAGGGAAATTCTGCAAGAAGTTTACGCTTTGCAAACAGCTTAAATTGATGGTATACCGCTCGTGTTTCAAAATTCACTCTTTGATCAGGCGAGTTTTCATTGTTATTCTATTGATAAGGCATTCCTTTAATATTCTTAATGAATTTCAATTTATCGTAATCAGATTGAAACCAGGAATTGGGAAGAGCTTCTATGTTTAAATATGTGAGAGAAGTCATATTGTGAATGATGTGAAATTGAGCGGTTAAGTTGAATGAGGTGTTGCTAATATCCAAAGACTGGATATTTAAAAGGTTTTTTAATACAGAATATTGGCACTGATCGATTTGTTGGCAATTGGCTAAAGACAATTTTTTGATAAAGGGCCCATTTTTAAGAGAAGAAATATTTTTCAGGTTTTCGGAATAAATGACTTTAATTTTTTCTGTGTATTCATTAATTAGAAAACCGGGAAGAGTTGTTAAATGGTCGATAAACTTTAAAGAAAGCGATCTAATTCGGCAGCTTTGGCCGGACTCTACTAATGGGGCAATGAGTTTAAGGCTGCAATCGCTAATGGATAATTTTTCGATTAGGGGAGGCAAGGTTAACGTGTTATTCTCAAACTCACATTCGATAAAATTTAGGTTTTTTAAGCCAGGAAACAGAGATTGCAAATCTAAACCATTAGAAATATAAGCATTTTGGACTTTGAGTGAAATTACTTGTTTTTGAATATGCGGATGCAATTGCTCTAAATGATTTTTTAAGTCAAAATCACAGGTTCCGTCTTCAATATCTCCTATATAGGTAAGTCGGTTTTCCCGAAGATTTATTTTTTTAAATCCACATTTGAGTATTTGAGAACCGATTTTTTGTCCAATTGGATCTTCAAAAAAGATATATAGGCACTCTAAATCGCAGTCGGAATTTATAAAGGTTGTGCACAATGCTTTCTCAATTTTTTTGAATAAGAGGTTTAAGGGGTCGTGGAACATCTCAGCATAGGGAGTGAGCCCAATATAAATATCTAAGAGTTGGCAGAAGTCGTTAGAGCGAATTTTTGGAATCTCAAAGGTTTCAAAAAATGAGCGGATTAGAGCCCAGGCAGCTTCGTTAATATCAAGTTTCATAACTATGGGGAGAGGAGGTGAAAAACTCCTATACCAAAGGTAGCTGCTTCTAAAAAAATCAGATATCACGATCAAATTTATCCAGCGAGCGGCGAGAACCGATGGGCTATCGTTTATTTTTATATTTAAATCTTCTTGCGTGCTTTCGATGTAATCAAGGACTTGTCTTTTTATTTCAGTATAATCAGGGGAAGGACAACACTCAACTGCACATAAAGTGTTTGAAGGAGGGGGGCGATGATCAGTTGGGAATAGGATTTCGCTTATTTGTGCGACTCGTTCTTTGAGGAGGCTGCTTTTGAAAGCTCCTTTATCATCAAAGTATTTAGGATCGATTGCCGGCTGGGTTTGGTTAATTCTAATTCTATTAAATGATGGATTCATATGCTTAAATTAATAAATAATAATTTCTTTACATAAATTTAACAAATTAAAATTAACATGTTTTTTAATTTTCTTAAATATTATTTATTTTTTCATTTTAGGTATTTTTAATCCAATGATATGTAATCAATTATTTCATCCTTGTCAATACGCAGAACATATAATGAATTTGCAAGGAAATTTAAATTCGTGCAGTTTATTTCCTGCACTTGTCCATAATCAATGTCTTGATAGAAGCAATAATTTGCCTGTAACTGTGTATAAAAAAATTAGATACCGGATCCCTTACTGCTCAAATTACACTTCTTCTGAAAATGTTTTAAGTGAAAAAAAAATTTTTTCCAGGCAATTTTTTAAAGAATTTAATTTGTGCTGCTCATCCGCACAAAAAACAAGGGATTACGTCTTGAGAATTCTTTTTGAATGTATGCAAAGAGAGCCTCCTTTGTATATTCAAGAAGGTCAAACAATATTTCAGCATGGAATTGGGTTTACAGCCGGTGATTTAGAACTTGAAGCGGCGCACTCAAGTTATGTCCGCAATTTAAATATCGTTGATGTAGAATATGCCCGCAATCTTCGAGAATCGATTTTTAAGGAATTAACTCAACTGAAATCCGATCGAGGGCAAGCTTTTGATGAACTTGCCTCTAAAATCAGCAAGCATTTTTTTTCTCCTGACTTTTCGGGGTTAAAAAAGATTCTCAGAAACATTAAAGAAGGGAAAATCGATAGCCTGGAATCGGCTTTGCAGTTTTTGTATGAAAAAAATAAAAACAATAAAGGAAAATACGTCTACCTTTTGCTAAAATGCTTTGTACAGTTGGAAAATTATTCAGTGAGTCTCTCTGAAAGTAACCCCGTGTCAGCTTTGCTGGATGCATTTGGCCAAAAAATTAATGGCCGAGGTGTAGATGTGTGTAAGTTCTTAGAAAGTATTAAGCGGCTGTATAATAGCGATGAAGCTCATGCTTTTAGTGAAGGAAGTAGCTTTGCAAGAGATTTTCCCATGTATAATGAAGTGATAGACTGTTTTTCTAATAGCAGCGAAGTGATTAGCTTAAGCAATTATTATCATTTTTATGAGAAGGATTTTGATCAATGCGACCATTGTCCTTCTATTGCTTACTTATGTCCCAAAAAAGGAGTGCAAAAGCGTTCCGTCGTTATAAAACAGCATGTTGATCATCTGGATAGTCAATTGGGCAAACAAGGCCTTCGTTGGCGTTCTAAGCCTCATTTAATATTTTTGCAAAGAAGAGATGTTAGAGTCCTCAACTCAATAATTCAACGAGTGGGAATTGGCCAAAGTTTAAAATGTTGGGTGGATGATTTAATCGTAGTGTCTCATAAGTCCTGGATTTCACACGGTTCAGAGTTGTTTCACGCAATGAATCGCACATCAGCGCTTCCAAGTATCGTCAATCAAAAAGTCGATCATGATACGATAGATCAATTGTCAACATTTGTTATCAATTGTTTAAATAATGTTAACGTCAAAATTATTGATCCCTATGCAGCATCAAAGGCGGTCATTACAAAAATGATTGAGAAGATTGATTATTCAATTCAGAGCTGCCAAGACTTGATTTCGCGGGAAGATATTCAACAGCACTATAGTATTCTTGATAGGCTTATTTCTTTGTATGATATTGAAGATCCAAATCATCGAAAAAAGGAGGCTGGATGTCTTGCATCGCTTGTTGAGGGGCGCGTTATATTAGAATCCCTCGAAAATTCTGACGGTGTTCAAGATTGCACCAAGGTTTTTACCGAAAGATTGTTAGATGATCGTTTTGTTGAAAAAGTGATCAACATTTTTCTTAATGAGGGAGAAGATAAAAAAGATGTTCTCAATATTTGGTTTGCGATGAGAAGTCTTCAGAGGTATAGAAAATCTGCAGTATGGGGAGAGAAGCAGGAACGTTTATTTTGGGGCACTCTTTCTCGATTAATGGGTCTTTATGATCATCTTGTTCAAGCTCCTCATCCATATTCAAGCGAAGATGAAAAAATTCAAAAGTTAGCCGAAGTATTAGCAGAAATTTGGTTTAAGAGTCCTGTTGATCGAGATCTATTAACAAAACTTTTTGTCAATTTATTGGAAATAGATGAAGGTTCATTAGGTCAGCTGCCGTTTGAGCTTTTTAAAGATGAGTTGGAAGGTAAATTGCAAAATGAGGCAGTTTGTTTAAGGGTTTTGAAGCTTTTTGAAGATGATGAAGACAAGCTATTGGCCCGAGCTAGAAAGTTAAGGTCAAAATCGTGGCAATCTCTGCAGAGTTTAAACAGAGAAAATCAAAAAAAATACGGCATAGAGTTTAAGACCACAGCCGAGATTATTGATAGCATGACAGACCCGAATGTTTTTTGCATGCAGGTATGCTGTGAAAAATAACCATATACCGCACATCTCTTTGCTAAAATTCTGAATTTTGAGGGCGGGACCAACATAGAATTTGAATAGGTTTTTAGTACTCCTTTTTCCAAAGTAAATTGAGGCGTCCGTTGGTTTCAGTATCGCCTTCAGCGCGAAATCGAAAATAACGTCCAAGCTTTGTTTCAATTCCAAAACTGCTAGTATTTTTATCGGCGTCTTTTGCACGGCTAATATTTTTAGAGAGCGTCAGGTAGGTTCCTTGAGTTAGATATTTTCCGACTTTGACTGTCAAATCTCCTCCGCTTCCCGCAGAAGAGGTGCCGATTTCTACTTGATCCAATCCCAGTACATCGCCTACTTTTGTCAAGAAGTCGGGTTTGGAGTCGACTTTATCTAATAAAGAACGCAGAGACCGGTTAAGCTGCTTGTCTTCCATAGGATCGATATCCGATATTCCCTTTCCAAAGAGCAGCCAAGACAATATCGCACGTTGAGACATTGGCGGAGAAGAACTTAGGGTAAGAGAAGGGTTGATGATCGGTCCTTTTAGCGATGCAAGAATAGTTAAATCGTCAAGATCCATAGAAGCTGTCAAAAAAAGAGTGGTATCCAACTCGGGGTCCCCATGAAATGAAATCGATCCCTGGTTAAATTCAAATTTTTTTCCTCTTAAAAGAAAATGTCCGGAATCAAGTTTGATTTCTCCTTTTGTTCTGAGTTTCAGCAATTCTCCTTCTATAGAAATTTTTCCCTGCCATTCTGAATTTAACCCTCCCCCTTTTATTGTTAATTTATCGTGAATGAGAAGGCTGATGTTCAGGTCGATCGGCCAATTGAATTTGATTTGCGCAGGCTGAGTGGGTGTTGTTTCATGTTCAGATTGATTGATATAGGTAATTTCAACGGTGTCTATTGTTTCAGGGAGTTTTTCAGGAAGCTTAAGCTGCGGCGAAAGAGCAGACAGCTTCTCCGGATAAATGGGCTTTTGAAAAATTTCCTGAAAAAGCAAGCGTTCCGGAAATTGCTGTATTGAATAAATCGGATTGGGCGGGCTTTGTTTTAATCAGTTTCATTTGAATAGAAAAAGGGAAATTTTCCTCTGAATCAAAATTCAAAAAACCTGTCCCTTGATATTTTCCCTGGCCTGTATCATCTGCTGTTAAAGTAATGAGTTTTAGTTGTTCGGTATTTCCTTCAATGATTGCATGAATATTTTCGAATCTGGTACCCATATCGAAGGTTTCCAGAAGTCCTTTTTGAATTTCAAAGCGCATTTGCAAGGAGTTGTCTTTGAAAGCTGCGTGGATTGCTAAATTTCCGTTAATGTCTGCAACGTCTAAGTTGATTAAACGCGCGACTTCTTCTAATGATATCGTAAAGTCAAGTAGAGAAGGGATCCCTGTTTGACTGTGATCTGTTTTTAACACGCTAAAGAAGTGATAGGGGTGTTCATTTTTTGTGAATTTCAAATCGACAACACCTTGGTCAAGAGTTGACGCATTAAGTTGAACGTTATTAATCGTGTGATCAAAACCTGTAATAGCAGGGCTTTCAAGGTGCATTTTAATAGCAGGCTGTTTAATGTTTCCTGAAATAGAAATGTCTCCAAAAACAGATCCCGAAAGAGGGGAAAATTTCGAGAGATCGTCTATAGATAAGTTAATTGAAGAGTTTTGAATGCTTCCATCGGGAGAAACAGCTGCGCTGCCTGATAATGAAAAAGCTTCCCAGTTCAGAAGAATTTGAGGAATAGAAATGAGCCCTTCTGTTGCTAGATGTATTTCCAGGCTGATTTTGTGAGCCGGGTCTTTTTGTATTAAAAGCGCCCCTGATCGGTTTTCAAGTGCAAGGCTGCCATTAAACCAAGAGTTTGGATTGAAGGGAGAAGAGAATTTAAAACCGGAAAAATAAGTTTGACAAGCAGTGTCGATCTCAAGGTTTCCTCGAAGTGTCACAGGGAATTGAGGGTGTTCGATTTCAGGAAGGGACCAGGTCGTATTTTCAATGAAAAGATCATCAATGCGAAGTTTAAATGGCTTTGCTTCGGAAGATGGCTGATTTATGGGCGGATATGTTGTTGAATCGGGGAGATTGAGAATTTTTAATCCTTCAACATGGAGCTTGCTGATGTGCAGTGAACCGGAAAAAAGTTCATGTGGATAGATTCCAATATAAAGATGTTTGCATTCGATAAGAGTGTTTTTTTCTTGAATGATCGAGATGTTGTTTGCCGTCAATTGAAATGAAGGGAATAAGCGTATGCTTTCAATTTTTACTTGATAACCTGTTTCCGATTCGATTTTTTCGATGACCAGCCTCTTCACTTTTTCCCGTACGCTTTCCAGCTGTAAAATTGCTCCGACTGCCAGGAAGCCGGTAAACAAAATAAAAATAAAAAAATTAAGCCACTTCATCATGATTAAAAAGATTGACCAATACTAAAATAAAATTGAAAACTATTATCAATTCCTTTGCGGCGATTTAAAGGAAATGCAATATCCAGCCTAATAGGACCTACAGGTGTAAAGTATCTTGCTCCCACTCCTACGGATTGTAACATTTTTTGATCGAATCTCGGTAGAGGATCTTTATAAACATTACCGATATCATAAAATAGCACACTGCCCCATGTTTCACTCATTCTCCAGCGGGCTTCTAATGAATAGACTAAAAAGAGATCTTCCACCTTCGGGCTCATTGTTTTTATCCAAAGGGCTGACGGTATAGTAGTTATATCCGCGCAATGTCGTTTCGGACCCGGCATATAAACGCTCGGAAGCCGGAATTTCTTTACGGCTTGATCCAATAATAGTTCCCAGCTGGGCTCTCGCTGCCAAAATAAAACGGTTGTTAAATACGGGTTGATAAGAAGATATGGAAAAATGCCCGATGCCGTACCAAAAAGGATCTTCAGAAACATCTAAAGTCGGAATGATTTTTGAATAAAAGGTATATCCTTTTGTGGGATCAAGACTGTCGTTCGCGTTGCTCCATCTCCAGTGGAAAGGTGTTTTGAGCAAGCCGTAAGTTCCGTCATTATCAGAATCCGATACCCAAAGCTGTTTGTATTGGAGTCCATAAGAATAGTTGATATACTGATTGAGTTTGCGCTCGATTCTTCCGGAAACGCTGACCCAAGAATCTTTGAAGCCCTCAGTGTCGTCATGCTCTGCTTCAAGAGTCCATATGAGGTCTTGGTTCGGCGCTAAAAATTCAGGAATGACATACTCCAATGTTGCCTCTTGAACAAGTTCTAAAACATTGGCGTCGAAAAAAAGGCGGTTGCCTTTTCCTCCGATGTTTCTGTTAGCCCACTCGACCGTAAATCCGGGGCCGCGTTGAGTTGAATAACTCAGTCCGAGAGCTAAAGAGCGGTGTTTTGCTTCATCAACTTCAATGATCATCGGCAATGATTCATTAGGGGTGGGTTCGTCCGGATATGTGATGAGCACATGCGAAAACAACCCGCTTGCTGTAAGAGCGTTTACAGTGCTTTCAATTTTTTTGGGATCAAAGGCGCCTCCTTCCCTCCATTGGATTTTTCGCATAATGTAGGCGTTTAAGACATTGCGGTTTCCTTTAATGGTTACAGGGCCGAAAGTTGCCGGGTGGCCGGGGTCCAACGAAAATAAAACAGAGACGGATTTTGTGCTTTGATCGGCAATAACTTCCTTTTTTGTTACCTGAGCATAAGGGTACCCTTTCTCGTGCAGTTTTTGAAGCAGGTTTCCTTCGGCCGCAAGAATTTTTTTAGGGGTAGCGGGAGTTCCGGGTTTAAGTCCTATTGATTCTGCGGAATAAGAAAAACTTTTTGGGTAGATCTCAACTGAACGCAGCGGGTAGACAGGTCCGGGTTGAATCATGTAGACTACAAGAACCGGTTTTTTGGCGGGATCAATTGCAACATCTACTTTTGCATTATACAGAGCTTGGCTGTGTAAAACTTTAACAAGATTAGCTACATCTCCCTCTGCTCTTTGTTTTAACCCCGTTAAAGTTTTAGGAGGATGAGATTGAAGGGCAACTGAGTTGGAAGCTTTTTTAAGAGATTCTAAGAGCTCATTTTTATCTATTCCTGTAAATGAGACCGTATAGTCCACAGCACCATAAATATTAAAACCGGAAATTAGAAAGGCAATTATTAATATTTTGATATAATTCATACAGACATTATGTCTCAAATCTATTATTTTCAACAAGTTGCTTTTGATATTTTACAGTTTTGAATTTTTGTTAAAGTTGACGGGGCACTATACCGCTATAGAAAAAAAATAGGCAATTTTTTATTCTTAATGAATTGAGCGCGACTCTTACGAGATTTTGAACAGATTCTAAGAACAGGCTAATTGTTTAATTTTTTTTATACCGCTCGTGATTCAAAATTTGGTTTTTGGCAAAGAAAAAGCTCTCGTGATTGAACGATCGCAAGCCGCTTAATATTAATCAATATTGAGTGGCTTGCGATCGTTCAATCACGAGGCTTTTTCAAAGCCAAAATCCCAAATTTTGAAACACGAGCGGTATAAATCATAAGGAATAAACGCAAATGACGGTAACTTCTTTAAACCAAGAAATTTTTGCAGAAATGAAACGTGTTGTACCTGGAGGTGTAAATTCACCTGTCCGCTCCTTTAAAGGAGTGGATCAAGATCCTATGGTTGCAGAACGCGGGGTTGGGGATACGATTATTGATTGCGATGGCAACGTATTTATTGATTTTTGCATGTCTTGGGGAGCATTGATGCATGGGCATGCTCATCCGCAGATTATCGATGCAGCTTGCAAAAGAATGCAAAAAGGAACAAGTTTTGGAGTGACGACAGGAATCGAGGGAAAGTTGGCAAAAAAGATTTTTGAGTTGCTTGACGCCGTCGATAAAGTGCGTTTTGTCTCTTCCGGAACAGAGGCGGCGATGAGCGCAGTTCGTTTGGCAAGGGGATTCACTAAACGTCATTTAGTTGTAAAATTTAGCGGCAACTACCATGGCCATGCAGATTTTTTTCTTGTCAAAGCAGGTTCCGGTGTGAACTGTTTGAGCGAATCCTCTTCGGCCGGAATTCCCCCTGAAGTTGTTCAACAAATTGTTTCTCTTGAATACAATGATGTAGATGGCGTACGCAGCTTCTTGCAAAATAATCGGGTTGCTTGTGTGATTCTTGAACCTGTTGCCGGTAATATGGGAGTTGTCCCTGCATCAAGAGAATTTATTCACATGTTAAGGGAGGAAACAGCAAGGCAAGGGGCTCTGTTGATTTTTGATGAAGTAATGACGGGTTTTCGCGTAGGTTTGCAAGGAGCTTGCGGGCTTTTTAATGTGAAACCTGATCTTTTATGTTTAGGAAAAGTGATTGGTGGAGGTTTTCCCGCGGCCGCTTTTGGCGGAAGACGGGAAATTATGGATTATTTAGCGCCGGACGGTCCGGTTTATCAAGCGGGGACGCTTTCAGGAAACCCCCTTGCAATGGAGGGGGGCTTCCAAGCATTGCAAATGTTGGATACGCCCGGTTTTTATAAAGAGATGGATCGTAAAACCGATTTGCTTATTCATTCTGTTGAAGATTATATCCGGGCGCATGCCTTGCCTGTTTGTATTCAACGCGTCGGATCGATGTTTACAATTTTCTTTGGGAGGCGGTCTGTATACAATTATGCTGAAGCTTTAACTTTGGATACGGTTCAATTTGCCCGCTTTTTTCGCTACATGTACTCTAATGGGGTCTACATTCCGCCATCACAGTTCGAGGCTTGGTTTGTTTCCGGCGCCCACACGGACGAACACCTAAAAAAAGCGGCGGAACTTGCGATCGGTTATTTGCAAGAAAATTTCTGACTATACCGGTTGTGTTTCAAAATTCCGAATTTTGAAACACGACCGGTATGAAACAAGTGAAATAGTTAAGGTATACCTCTCTTGATTCAAGAGCCGGGATTTCCACTGGCAGGATAGAGATGTTTTTCTGAAAATCCTTTTCCAAAATTCATTCATACGTAATAATTCTTTTCATGAGAAATTTCCTTACTGTTTACGAACGAAGCGATTTGGTGGCCCAACATAAAAAAGAGAGGGATAAACGAATTTGTGATCGCATCAAAGCTGTTCTGCTTTACGACAAGGGGTGGACTCTTATGCAAATCGCAGAAGCCCTTTTACTTTCTGATGACGCTATTCGCCAACACATTCGAGATTATAAAGAGTCAAAAAAGTTGAAACCGGAAAATGGTGGCTCTGTAGAAAAGCTCTCTTTAGATCAATCAGAACAGCTTGAAAAGCATTTACAAGAGCATACCTATCTCTATATTAAAGATATTTTGTTGTATGTAAAAACAGTGTTCAAAATTGATTATACCGTGCCAGGACTGTGCAATTGGATGCATCGACATGGATTTTCCTATAAAAAACCAGCCCTCGTTCCAGGTAAAGCAGATAAGGAGCGTCAAGAGAAATGGATTGAGGAATACGAACAACTAAAAAGGTCTTTGACAGATGGAGAAACGATTTGTTTTATGGATGGAGTGCATCCTACTCACAATACTCAAGTGACCTATGGCTGGATCAAGACAGGATTACGCAAGGAAATTGCTGCAAATAGCGGAAGATCTCGACTAAATCTTTCTGGTGCTGTTGATTTACTTTCATCGAAATTGCATGTTCAGGAAGATAAGACGCTGAATGCCGAATCTACTATCTCTTTCCTTAAGAAGATTGAGGACGCCTATCCAACTAAGGATAAAATACATGTGTTTTGTGATAATGCTCGCTATTACCGAAATAAGAGTGTAACTTCACATCTCCAAAATTCTAAAATCAACTTACATTTTCTTCCTCCTTACAGTCCAAATTTAAACCCGATTGAGCGGGTTTGGAAATGGATGAAAGAACGAGTGCTGTACAACACGTATTACGAAGATTTTCACGAATTTAAACAGGCTATAATGAGCTTTTTGGAAAATATATCGGGGCTGGATCCAACGTCTGTTTTTGGGCAAGAGTTTGCTGGCAGAATACGTGATAGATTCAGAGCCATCGGCGCTTCAACTTAGGCAGCTTTTTTGATTTTTACCACAGAGCTCACCGAGATCACAGAGAGAATTCAATTTCTCATTCTTCGAATACCATCCTTCAGCATTTTCACATTGAAGTTGATTAGCAAGCCCTTATGGTAATCAGACATTTTGATATAGGAAAGCAATTGGGCCTCATATAAGGGCGTCAATGCCTTAACAGACTTAACCTCTATAATTACTTGATCATCCACGACTAAATCTAACCGGTATCCACAATCGAGCATAACGTCCTTATAGAAAATTGGTAATGGTACTTCTTGTTCCACTTTTAATTTTCTTAAACGGAGCTCATAGGCTAGACATGCAACATATGCAGACTCAAGAAGTCCAGGCCCTAAACTTCGATGAACTTCTATGGCTGCACCTATAATTTCACCAGTTAAAGTGTCATTCTCTCTTCTCTCTGTGGGCTCGGTGAGCTCTGTGGTAAAAAAATCCATCGTAGCAAGCATAAATTGAAAGGAGACAATGTAGCCTACTGGGTCTTTTAGGTACACAGCCAAGCAGCCTGTTATTTGGGAGGAAACAGCTTATTTTTTACAGGATTATTTGAATTTTTCTCTCTTGTTACCGATTCTTCAATTTGAAGAGGTATATAATCGGATAGTTTTGATAGGTGCGCATTTTGATTATTCCAATGTTAAAGATTTAAAATGTTTTTTACAAGCGATGCTAATTTTTAACAGAAGTTTTAAAATGGGAAGCCTATCGCTACTAAATTTGGATTGAATTTCAATAAAGGATTCAATCGCCTCATCAAAATCTCCTGCCCTGGCTAGAGCCTCTGTTATTTTAACTAGAGCTTCAGTTTTACAATGCTCATTTTCAATTTGATTTACGGTTTCATTTGCTTCTTTAAAATCTCCTGCCCTGGCTAGAGCCTCTGTTATTTTAACTAGAGCTTCAGTTTTACAATGCTCATTTTCAATTTGATTTACGGTTTCATTTGCTTCTTTAAAATCTCCTGCCCTGGCTTGAGCCTCTGCTATTTTAACTAGAGCTCCTGCTTTCCAATACTCGTTTTGAATTTGATTTGCAGTTTCTTCTGCTCCTCTAACATCTCCTAGATAAGCTTGAGCCTCTGCTATTTTAGTCAGAGCTTCAGCTTTCCTATCTTTTTTTTGAATTTGATTTGCGGTTGCATTTGCTTCTGTAAAATCTCCTGCCCTGGCTTGAGCCTCTGCTATTTTAGTCTGAGCTACACCTTTCCAATACTCATTTTGAATTTGATTTACAGTTTCCTTTGCTCCACTAACATCTCCTAGATAAGCTTGAGCTCCTGCTATTTCAGCTTGAGCTCGAGCCCTACAATGTTCATTTTGAATTTGATTTGCAGTTTCCTTTGCTCTCTCAAAATCTCCTGCCCTGGCTTGAGCCTCTGCTATTTTAGTCTGAGCTACACCTTTCCAATACTCATTTTGAATTTGATTTGCAGTCTCTTCTGCTTTCTCAATCTCTTTTGCTTCGATTTGAGCCATTGCTATTTCAGCTTGAGCTTGAGCCTTACAATATTTATCTTGAATTTGATTTGCAGTTTCATTTGCTCCATTAATATCCCCTAGATGAGCTTGAGCCTTTGTTATTTCAACAAGAGATTCATATTTATGAGAATTATTTTCCATTTCATTAGTTATCTTTTTTGCTTTATTGAAATGCTTAATTGCTTTATTAATATTTTTTAATTCAGTTTGCGTCTTTGCTATTTCAATTTGAGCGTAAACTTTAGAGGGTTTATCTGGAATTTCATTTGCTATTTCTTCTGCTTTAGAAGTTAAAGGCGTTATACGGTTGTTTAAAACAGTGGTAACCATACTGTTTAAGTATAGATTTGTTTTTAAAAAATTAACTAGATCTCTTGTTGGTAATTCAGGTATTATTTTATTAATTAAGATCTCTTCGGGTAAAAAACAAATAGTTTGTTGACTGCTTACATTATTATCGTTCATTGTTATCCTTAGTTATTGTGATTTTTATTTTGATGTGCTGCTATACCGCTCGTGTTTCAAAATTTGGGATTTTGGCTTTGAAAAAGCCTCGTGATTGAACGATCGCAAGCCGCTCAATATCGATTAATATTAAGCGGCTTGCGATCGTTCAATCACAAGAGCTTTTTCTTTGCCAAAAACCAAATTTTGAATCACGAGCGGTATAATAGCGGTATAATAGCGGTATAATAGCGGTACAATACAGTATATTAAAATGTTCGCATATTTTCGGATAAAAATCTACATCTATACCGGCCGCGCCCTCAAAATTTGAGGTTTTCTATTTGCCAAAAACCAAATTTTGAGGGCGCGACCAGTATATAATACGCACCTATGCGCATCTATGTCATACCTTACATTTTATTTTTACATTTGCTTTAATGTGTGATTTTTGGTACAGTGTATTCATTTTTAAGCCAACTTTTGGGGTATTAGCTCAGTTGGTTAGAGCGCCACGTTGACATCGTGGAGGTCAGCTGTTCGAGTCAGCTATATCCCATTTTATTCACATGGAAGAGACGCAACATAAAAACCGTCAGATTGCTGCAAGTTTATTAGCTTATTCCATATCAAATATTTTCCCCAAAGCTGAAATTGTTCGTATGGGGCCTACTAAAAAAGGCTTTTTTTGTGATTGCCGTTTCCCTTCGAATGCAGATACTCAAGCTCTAGTTTTAATTCAAGAAGAGCTGCAAAGATTAATCATTGATGAAATAGAAATTGAATCGGTTGAGATGATGAAAGAAAACGCAGCAAATTTATTCCATCATCAAGGCTTTTACGCTTTCGAAAGACAGGCTCTTGAAGCAGAAATAAATATCGTAGAACTTGTTCGTATCGGTAATTTTTATGTGATGTGCCCAGGTCCTCATCCTAAAACAACAAAAGAGCTGGGGGTTGTTAAACTTTGGCTTGCCTGTTCCGGCTCCATTTCTCGAATCGAGGGGATTGCCTGTTCTGATCGCAGGAAATTGAAATCCTATTTAAAAATCCTTTCAGCCTTTCGAAATCATGAAGAAATAGGTCGAGAGTTAAAACTGTTTTCAATCAAAGATAATCGTTTAATATGGGAGCCTCGCGGCGAGTGGGTTCGAGAATTGCTTGTTGATTTTTGGAGGAGTTCGCATAGAGAATTGGGTTATGAGGTCTTTAGCCGCTCAAGCGCGTTTTCAAAAAGCTGCAATCCGCCCTTTTCAATAGGGGATCGGCTTTCTGAAATCATCGAAAAAAAACGAGTTGATTGTTATGAACCTGAAGGGCTTTTATTCGATCTGGAATCATTTACATCAGACTCGGTTTGGGCAGTCATGGATGAAGAAGAAGTTGTAGAGAAACTTATTTCTTACTTGCATTTCATTATAAGAACAGTTAAAATGATGCCCATTGAATGTGTATGGGTTTTTAACAAGGGTGATAAAAATCAGTATAAAAATTCAAGTTTAAGAGAGTTGAGCGGTCGCTTTTTTCATCAAGCTCTTCAAAAATGCGGTTTGAAGCCGGATGTTTTACTGCAAGAGAAGGGAACATCAACATTTTTGGAAGCGAGGTATATAGATTCTCTCGAAAGAGCATGGCTTGGTCCTAAAATTCAGCTCCGGGATAGTGAAAAATATGGATTTAAGCCAAAACGCGCAAAGCTAATTATGGAAGGGTCTTTATTTAGATCTCTTGAAACATTAATAGCGATATTGCTAGAAGCGACAAACGGCAGCCTGCCTTTATGGCTTGCTCCGGAACAGGTGCGAGTACTTCCGGTTGGAAGTTTTGATGAAGAGTACTCAAGACAGCTAGTTATAAAATTAAGAAACCTGGCGATGCGCGCTCATTGCGACAGTAGATCTCTTTCATTATCGGAAAGAGTATATTTGGCAAGAAAGCTGCAAATTCCATTTGTTGTCATCATAGGGGAGTATGAAAGGAGATTGGGAACAGTCGCTTTAAAATGCCAAGGTGAAGGTGAAAATACAAAACAGCTTTCAATTGATGAGTTTGTGGAAAAAGTTCATGAACAGAATAAGCAGATCTGAATATTAGTTTATGATAACTGGAGAGAAACAAAAATTTGAGAGTTAATCGAGAAATTCGAGCTCCAAAAGTAAGAGTTATTGGCTCTGCTGGCGAGCAAGTGGGGATAATGAACCCCAAAGAAGCATTGAAAATTGCAGAAAGTGAAGGGCTTGATCTAGTTGAGATTGCGCCTAACGCAAATCCTCCTGTTTGCAAGGTTATTGATTACGGAAAATTTCGTTATGATCAAACAAAACGGGAAAAAGAAAGTAAGAAAGCCTCTCACCAAATCAAGGTTAAAGAGGTCAAAGTAAAGCCAAACATCAATGAGCATGATCTTCAAACTAAAATGCGTCATGCAAAAGATTTTCTTGAAAAAGGAAATAAAGTAAAAGTGTCTTGTATGTTTAGAGGAAGGGAAATGGCTCATAAAGAAATTGGAGAACGACTCGTTCAAAAAATCGTTGATGATTTACAAGAAACAGCCGTTTGCGAAACACCGATGAAGATGTTTGGAAGATTTTTAACAGTGGTCTTGGCACCACACAAAAAAAAGAAGTGATGAGAAAGCCATGCCTAAATTGAAAACCAAGAAGGCCGTGGCGGCCAGATTCAAACTGACCGGAAAGGGTAAATTGCGAAGACAAAAACCCGGCCTGCGTCATATTATGACCAAGAAGACGCCAAAGCGAAAACGTCAACTGGCCAAACCGGCATTAGTCAGCGATGGCCAGTTAAAGACATATAAACGCTTAATGTGTGTCTCATAATAGTGGAGGTTAGCAATGGTTAGAGTAACCAATGCTGTAGCTACACGTCGAAGAAAAAAAAGGCTTTTAAAACGAGCAAAAGGCTTTTGGGGTGATAGAAAAAATCATCTTAAGATGACCAAAGATGCTGTGATGCGTGCATTAGCATTTAATTATGTGCACCGCAAGCAGAAAAAACGTGATTTCCGAAAATTATGGATAACACGTTTGTCGGCTGCGTCAAAAATTCACGGAATCTCATATAGTAAGTTAGTACATGGTTTAAAAAAGTCTCGATGTGAGCTTGACAGAAAAATGTTAGCCGAAATGGCAATCTGCGACCCAGACGGCTTTAGACAAGTTGTCAGTCGCGCTAAAGAAGCATTAGCGTAAATCAATAAGCGCGGCGTTTTTATGCCGCGCTTTTTTTATATCCGGTTACAATGAAAACTAAAATTGACGATTTAAAAAGTGCATTTTCTTCCGACCTGCAAAGAGCGAATACGTCTCAAGACCTGGAAGCTCTCAAAGTTAAGTATCTGGGCAGAAAAGGTCCTGTTCAAGATTTAATGAAGTATTTAAAAGATGCTGACTCGGAGCAAAGGCCTCTTCTCGGAAAGCTAATTAATGAAATTAAGGTGATGATTCACGATCAACTTTCTCAGAAAATAGATTTAATTCTTGTTGAAGAGGAAAATGATAAAATCAGTAGTGAAACATTAGATATTTCTTTACCAGGGCGTCAAAGATTTTCCGGGCGAAAGCATTTGATTACGCAGACACTGGATCATATTATTGATATTTTAATCGAAATGGGATTCTCTGTCCAATATGGTCCGGATATTGATACGGACTACTATAATTACGAATCGTTAAATTTTCCTCCGGATCATCCGGCACGGGATATGCAGGATACCTTTTACATATCCGAAAACGTCTTATTAAGATCTCATACAAGCAACGTGCAAGCTCGAGTAATGGAAAAGTCAAAACCGCCAATTCGAATCATTGCGCCCGGAAAAGTGTATCGCAATGAAACGATTACGGCGCGTTCCCATGTTTTTTTTCAACAAGTTGAAGCCCTTTATATTGATAAGGGAGTGACTTTTTCCGATCTGCTTTCCACCATGGATCAATTTCTCAAGAAAGTTTTTGAGCATGAAGTCAAAACACGCTATCGCCCCAGTTACTTTCCTTTTGTTGAACCGGGAATGGAAGTTGATGTGAATTGCCTATCTTGCAAAGGTTCAGGTTGCATCATTTGCAAGCATACCGGATGGCTTGAAGTTGCCGGTGCCGGCATGGTGCATCCGGAGGTCTTGAAGAATGGAAATATTGACCCTGAAGAATTCACAGGTTATGCTTGGGGGTTTGGTGTTGAGCGGGCAGCTATGCTTAAGCACGGCGTCAATGATATTCGCTTGTTTACAGAAAACCATCTTCAGTTTTTAGAACAGTTTCCGACAATATAAAAACAATGAATAAATGGACAGCAGACAGAACGGGTGCAAAACTTGTTGATTTCATCTACCAAAGACTTGGTCAAAAGTATTCACTGAGAAAGATTAAGCAGGCTATAGAAAGCAATCACTGTAGAGTCAATGGTTTTCCGGAGCGTTTTTATACCTACAAGCTGGTTAAAGGGGATTCGGTGGAGTTTAATGAGGCTGTGTTCGATAGATCAGACCAAAATCTCTATACACTTGACCCGTCTCGCGTACTTTTTGACGATGAATATCTGCTTATTTACAATAAACCGTCGGGGATTGCCTCTGATTCTAAAGGCATGGAGCATTTATTTCCTGAATATTCACTGATACATCGCTTAGACAAAGACACCACGGGATGTCTTATGTTTGCAAAATATCCAAAAATTAAAAATCTGATGATTTCCTTATTTAAACAAAAGAAGGTGGCTAAATCGTATTTAGCGGTCGTTGACGGCGTGCCTAAGCAGAGACAAGGTTTTGAAGAAAATTTTATCGGCAGGATTTCACGCTCTAGCGATGCTTTAAAATGCGGAGTAGTAGCGCCTTCAAAAGGGTTGCATGCAAGAACGGAGTGGATAGTGGAAAAGAAAGGGAAAAGGGCTGCATTGTTAAAACTTTTTCCGCTTACCGGACGAACCCATCAGTTAAGGGTTCATTGCAAGCATATGGGTCATCCTATTCTCGGAGATTATCGTTATTCACGAACTTTTACATCCCAGTTCTATGCTACAAGAACATTGCTTCATGCTTATACATTAAAATTTCCTCATCCCATTTCCAATCAAATGATTGATGTACAGGCTCCAATACCAAAAGATATAAAACAAGCAATTCGTCAGGAATGCCATTGAAAATACTTATTGTTAAAACATCATCTCTTGGCGATATCATTCATGCCTTCCCGGTGATCGATTTTTTACATCAACGATTTCCCAAGTGTCAAATCGATTGGGTTGTTGAAGAACCTTTTTCTGAACTATTAACTTCTCACCCCTTTATCGCGCATGTTTATAAAATCCATACAAAGCAGTGGCGTAAAGGAAAAAACTGGAAAGATATTTTTTATATTAGACGTCAGCTGAAATCTGCCTATTATGATGTGGTTTTTGATCTTCAGGGAAACTCAAAGTCGGCGATATTCACTTATTGGGCAAATAGTGTCAATAAAGTGGGATATGGACCGAGGCTTGTTTTTGAAAAGCCTAATTTGTGGGTAACCACACATCAATTTGATCCCCCGCATGATGCCAATGTTAGAGAGGAAAATTTACATTTAGTAAGAGAGTTTTTTTCAGACCGGAGCTCTTTTTACGAATCGAAAATCAATCTAAGTATATCTTTAGAACAGCACAAGCATTTGGAGGCTATTTTTCAGTCGCTTCCGGAAATGCGCAAAGTTATGGTATGTCCGGGTTCTGCATGGATTAACAAGCGGCTCGAGAAGAAGGTTTTAATTCAATTTTTATCTCGCATTCCTAATACGCATTTTGTTTTAATATGGGGAACCGATGAAGAAAAGCGACTTGTTCTTGATTTGCAAAATCATATTTCTGAAAGCACGATTATTGATAAATTGCCAATTTCCGTATTACAGAATTTAATGGGGATGATGGATGAGGTAATCGCAATGGATTCTTTTCCTTTGCATCTTGCAGCAATAACAAAAGTTCCTACCTACAGTATTTTTGGTGCTTCAAGTGCGCTTAAGTACAAGCCTATTGGAGATCAGCATCGAGCATTTCAAGGATCTTGTCCCTATGGAAAAAAATTTTCGCGAAGGTGTTCTCTTATTCGCTCCTGTAAAACAGGGGCATGCATTCAATCTTTATCTCCTGAAAATTTACTTGATCATTATCAAAGCCATTAGAATCTGTTCAAAATTTCTGAAAATTGTGATTTTTAGCGAATTTTGCCTAGTTTTTGCAACCTTTAAAACTTGCGCATACTTGGAAAAGTAGAGAAGTTTTAAAGGTTGCAAAAACAAAGGGAAAGGCGCAAAAAGCACTTTTTCAGGGATTTTAAACAGGTTCTAAGTAGTACAGGAGCTTGTGCCAAAAACTAAATTTTGAAACGATCGGTATACAGTTTAAAGGTCTCATAAAGCATTAAAAATTCGTCCATGGCGTAAATATATTTATTTATTCTCTAATGGGGACAGGATGCCGTTTTGAAGCTGATAGCGCGTTTGACACCGGTTTGCAAGAACTGTATCGTGAGTGACAGCAATTAACGCCTTGTTCCTCTTTTCTACAAAAGAAAATAGTATCTCATAGATGATTTCTGCATTCTGCCGATCTAAATTGCCTGAGGGTTCGTCTGCAAGAATGATATCGGGATCATTGCAAAGAGCTCTGGCAATTGCAGCCCTTTGCTTTTCGCCGCCGGATAACTGTTTGACATTATAATGAATGCGATCGGATAATCCCACCTGATTCAGCAGATGGAGAGCATGCTCGCGGGCTTCAGAATGCGGTTTTACCGATCGTCTTGCAATCTTTGCCGGCATGAGAACATTCTCAAGCGTTGTACAGTCTTCCAGCAGATGAAACGATTGAAAAATAAATCCGATATGACGGTTTCTTAAAATGGTTTTATTAAATGAGTCTGCATCTTGATCAGCAATTTCAAGCGTACCTTGACAAGGTTTTTCAAGAGTCCCTAAAATATGCAAAAGCGTCGACTTGCCTTCTCCCGACCTTCCCATAATCGAGACTGTTCTCTCCTACATTTACAGAGAGATCGACACCTTTAAGGATTTGTGTTTTTATGGGATATGCAAATGATTTATGGAGATTTTCAGCCTTTAAGATCATTCGGACCTCAAAATTACAGAAGGGCGAAGCAAACTTGCTTTTACTGCCGGTACTATGCCGGCAATAAGTGAAATAAATCCTGTTGACGCTAGAACAAATGCCAAAGCTTCAAAGCTGACTTCATTCGGAAGAGTTTCTCCAAAAAATGAAGGGTTGAACATTTCAAATCCTTGAACTCGACTGATAAAATCGATCAGGATTTGTAAGTTATGCAAGGTAAGTAAAGCAAGCGCAATCCCAACAACACTTCCAATCAATCCCATAACCATGCCGCAAGTGCCAAAGATTGCTGCAATACTCAGAGAAGTAGCTCCCATAGATCTAAGTATGCCGATTTCCAGTTTTTTGTCGTTGACAAGTATAATCAACATAGAAACAATGTTTGAACATGCAACAATGATGATTACCATTGCGATCAAAGTAAATAGGTTGCGCTCGCTTCGCAGTTGTTGAAGAAAATCTTTGGTGAATTCAAACTCTCGAAATGTTTGGATATTCCAATAATTGGAAATTCCCAACTTTTCGAACTCGTTTTGTATAGCGGCTTTTACCGTTTCCGCATCGTCAATATCTGCTATTCGAACATTAATTCCATTCGAGTGCAAAGAATCGTCCATCGGGTTGGCGGATCGAATCATTGAGACAATGCCGGGACCGGCAAGCAATACGCGGCCTCCCATAGGAAGGATGCCGGGATCAAAAAAACCTGCTACAAAAACAGGAATTTGCTGTTCCTGAATAGAACTCACTGTTGGAGTTTTAAATAGGAGATACCCTCGATCGCCTATAAGAGCTCCTGACTCTCTCCACCCTTTTGGTAAAAGTATTGCATCCCCAAGCTCCGGATGGCTAGGCAGCATGGAAGGAAGCGTTTGATCATACACCCAAAAATTTTCCGAGCTGCTAATCGTAAACTGATCGATAATGATATCTTCGATTCCAACCAATACGGATAGATCGGCCCCTTGAATCGAAAAGAGTGTTTCCAGCTTCATTTTTTCAGGTGCATATTCGCTTTTGCGCAGAACTTTTCCTTTTGAACCTTCTACTAAATAAATAGGGGTTCGGGGCTCAAGAGGGATTGGATTTTTGTCGTTGAATGCAAGTGTAAGATGACCGTTTGTTTTTTCAAGGGAGGCAATGTTGCTATGCGATAAATCGATCTCATTTTCCGATTGCGGAAGATAAACGGCATGTATTAAAGCTCCTGAATTAAGCACACACGCCTTGAGCTTGCAGTTATCGGGCAGGTTTTCTTGTGAAATCAGGCGGCCTCCTGCAGGAATGGTTACTGTACCGGGATTAATCGTTTCTAAAATATGATGAGACAATGGAGGTTTTTGATTGTTTGCCGCTCGTATCAAATTATTTACGTCGGAATAATCTACAGGGAGCATGATTTTTGAAAGATTGGGATTTGAATGGTCGAATGCGCTAAGGTATATAGTTTGAGATAAATAACGCGAATCATCTTCATGATCTTGAGAGCGCGAGCTTTGCCCTGAACGCCCGGTCTTAAGCTTTAAATTTGTGATCGTCATTTCATACTCGGAAGCAGCCGCCCCTTCGATTTGACGAATAGCGTTAAAGGCGAGTTTGACCGGATCTTTGATTTGTCCGCTGCCGTCAAGATCAGGGGCCGGCCATTCAAAAGGAACTTCTTGATCGAATTCAAGATCGTAAGGGTCTGTTTTCAGGCTGCCAAGCTTTTCTCCAATTGTTTTTGTTGTATAACCGGAATCCTGGCTAATGCTATCGACGAGATAATAGTAGGATTTATAATACTCTTCTTTCGGAGTAATGCGGATGGGAGCTGTAAGAGCTATAAGCTTATTAACCCAGCCTTTCTCCAAGCCATGCGTCACTGAAAAAAAAACAACAATCAGCCATACGACAAGTGCAATAACCAGGATAGAAATTAAACTGATGATTGAAACTGAAAGCTGCCGCCATCGTGGAGTTAAATATTTAAACGCTACCGACAGCTCAAACATAGATATGCCTGTTTACTTGGTTTCTTTGTATTTGACACGCTTGCGTATCGTAGGATCATATTTAACGAGTTCAATACGATCCGGGGTCGAGGTTTTGTTTTTGAAAGTGTAGTAGTGGTGAGAACTTTCAGAGCTTTTAAGTTTTATTTTTTCACGCTTGCTTGCCATTTTTTTCTCCGGTTCATTCGGTATTTTTATTGCACAAATTATACATGATTTATAGATTAATCCTCAAGTATACCGCACGTGTTTCAAAATTTGGGATTTTGGCAAAGAAAAAGCCTCGTGATTGAACGATCGCAAGCCGCTCAATATTGATTAATATTGAGCGGCTTGCGATCGTTCAACCACGAGAGCTTTTTCAAAGCCAAAAACCAAATTTTGAAACACGAGCGGTATAATACCAATCCTCAAATGAAAATTCATCAATTAACCGCATCTTCCACTGTATCTTTGAAAGATCCTTTCTCGCTTGTATTCAATAATATAAGCATCGAAACGATCTTCCAAATCTACAGCACAATCTGCAGCTAATTAATGAATTTTCATTCGAGGATTGGTATTATACCCGGTTAAATTCAGGGTTTGGCATATATACCGCTTGCATTTAAAAATTTTTATTATCAATTTTGAGCAGGTTTTAAGAGGAAAGGGAAATCCGTGTCATTGGTTCCAGATCAAGATAATTTTTAATTTTTTCTTTATTATAAGAATGATAGCCAAGACCCGCAATCATTGCCGCATTGTCTAAGCTTAAGCCGGCGGCAGGCCAAATAAAATTGTATTCCGGGGCAGTTTTTTTAAAGAGATCTCTTAAAGATCGGCTATTAGTTACCCCGCCGCCGAAAAGGATGGTTTTGGTATTGATGATCTGACAGGCTTTCAGGGTCTTATTGATGATGTCATTGAAGACTGCCGTTTGAAACGAAGCGGCAATATCTGCTTTTTCATCATGAGATAGTTGAGTTTTGGCACAGTGCCGGCCGTTTTGTCCTTTAACTGCATAAAGGACCCCTGTTTTAATGCCGCTAAAGGAAAAACAAAGAGAGTTTTTTTTAGATTGCCCTACTTTGAAGAGATGTTTTTTCGGATCTCCTTCTTTTGCCAATTGCTCAATTTTCGGCCCCCCGGGGTAAGGAAGGTCAATAATCTTTGCCACCTTGTCAAATGCCTCGCCCACTGCATCATCAATGGTGTAGCCTAGAGTGCGGTATTGGCCTATGGATTCGATATGAACCAAACTTGTGTGCGCTCCTGAAAGAACAACTCCTAAACAAGGGAATGCCGGAGGTATTTCTTGCGACATAACTGAGGCATAAAGGTGCGCTTCAATGTGATTGATTCCTATAAGCGGTTTATTTAAGGCGAGCGCAAGTGCTTTTGCAGTGTTTAATCCTACTAAAAGAGGACCCATAAGCCCTGGACCGTGAGCCACAGCGATAAGATCAATATCATTAAAACCCACGCCGGCTTCTCTTAATGCTTGATTAATGATGGGAATGATGACCTCGTCGTGGCGGCGGCTTGCAAGTTCGGGAAAAACGCCTCCATATTGTGAATGGATATCGTGTTGGGAAGCCACAACATTGGAAAAGATTTCTTTGCCATTTTTTACGATGGAACATGCAGTCTCATCGCAGGTGCTTTCGATGCCTAGTACTATCATGCTGAAGCATGATACAATAAAAGATGCTAATTTGGAATATGTTTTTTTAAAATTTGTTCCAGTTTAACGGCTTCAATAGGTTTGCTAATATAATCATCCATTCCTGCTTTTAAGCACTTTTCCCGCTCTCCTACAAGCACGCTTGCCGTCAAGGCTATGATTGGAGTGTGCTTGCCGCTGCCTTCTATTTCTCGTATTTTTTCTGCGGCTTCATATCCATCCATTTCGGGCATTTGAATATCCATGAGCACGGCATCATACTGTCCATGTTGAAATTTTTTAACAGCATCCCGGCCGTTTTCAGCTACATCAACGGTAAATTCCATAAGCTCGAGAATATCTTGTGCTACTTCTTGATTGATAAAATAATCATCAGCAATAAGAATTTTTTTACCGGGAAATTTAGAGGTGACTTTTGGCATAACTTATACTTTAATTGATTGATTGTGATATTCAACATATACCGGTTGCGATATACCGGCCGTTATTTAAGAATCTGTTTAAAAAATCACTTATACATTAAACTGTAATTTTTTTACCAGAGTTATCGCTCATTCATGTTTGAGATCTTGGGAAATTGTGATTTTTAGCGGATTTTGCTTTGTTTTTTGCAACTTTTTATACTGCATCCAATTGAATTGGACACAAATTTGGGGTAAAATAAACCCATTTTTGAAGGAGAATATTTATGGACTTGCTACAATTTGGTGGACACAAAGAACTCATACAAAGAATAATATTTAGCGAAAAAGGAAGTGTCCATGAAAAATCAAAGGCAATATGACCGTGAATTCAAATTAAGCGCGGTCAAATTATACCAGGAAAATGGAAAAGAAGTCCTGGTCCTAATTTTTTATGGACCTCAATAGCAGCACCTATGATTTCTCCAGTTAAAGAATCATTTTCGCTCCTCTCTGTGATCTCTGTGGGCTCTGTGGTAGAAAAATTCATAACAGATATATTAAAATTAAAAGAAACATATTAGCTGATTATATCTTTTAGGTACACTACCTAAAACTTGCGTATACTTGGAAAAGTAGAGAAGTTTTAAAAGCTGCAAAACAACGTGAAAGGCGCAAAAAGCACTTTTTCAGAGATTTTGAACAGGTTCTAAAGCCAGAGGTATCTCGAACCAGAAGGTAGACCCTTTATTTTCTTGACTATTGCATCCGATGGAGCCATCCATCATTTCAATTAGCTGTTTACAGATCGCAAGACCAAGGCCTGTGCCTCCAAATTTTCTTGTCGTCGATACATCTGCTTGAGAAAATTTTTCAAATATATGGATGCGTTTTTCTATGGGAATTCCGATTCCTGTATCCTGAACTTCAAACCTGAAAAGCGCTTGACCATCCTGCCGTATATTTAAACATTTTACAGAAATTGTAACCGATCCGTTTTTAGTAAATTTGACAGCATTGCTAATCAAGTTGGTTAAAATTTGCCGCAATCTTATAGGATCTCCTATGACTTGCTTGGGGGCTTCATCTGAAAAATCAACTTTAAGAGAGATTTCTTTTTCTTCTGATCTTGGCAGCATGATTTCTTCAACTTCTTCAACGATTGTTTTTAAATCGCAAGGAATTTTTTCAATATTCAGTTCTCCTGCTTCGATTTTAGAAAAATCAAGAATATCGTTGATAATCTCTAAAAGAACTTTTCCGGATAAATTAATTCTATTGACGTACTTTTCTTGCTTTTGATCCAAATCAGTGTTCAAAAGCAGGGAAGTCATGCCGATTACTCCATTCAAAGGGGTTCGAATTTCATGACTCATATTTGCAAGGAAGGCGCTTTTAGCTATATTAGCTTCATCTGCTTTTTTTCGAGCGATTTTCAGCTCTAGATTGGACTGCTCGATCTGTTTTAAAAATTCCAGTTGTTTTAATTCCTGATCTTTACGATCCGTTATATCCGTTGAAATGCCGCAGGTAGCATACAAATTGTCCTCAGCATCGTATAGAGGAAATTTTACTGAAATGTAAGTGTGAACTCCATCGTCAAGCGGGGCTGTTTCTTCATAAGTTAATGATTTACGTTCTTTCAATACTGTTCTGTCATGAATTAAAAATTTATCTGCAAACTCTTTTGGAAAAACATCATGGTCAGTTTTTCCTATAACATTTTTTTCTTCGAGGTGAAAAAGATCGAGGTACTGTTTGTTTACGATAAGATAACGGCCTTTTAAGTCTTTTAGGTAAATCACCGAGGTTGCATTGTCAATAATAGAGCGCAGTTGGCGTTGAGTTTCCTTAATTTCAGCATCTGCCCGAATTCTGTTAGTGATATCACGCATGACCAAAACGACCCCTTCAATGACATCGTCTCTTCGCAGCGGTCCGCAAGTAAATTCAACGTTAAAGCTTGTACCGTCTTTTCGATGAAAGAGTTCGTTGTTAACGGTGTGCATGCGTCCGTCATTGAATACTTGGTAGATTGACGATTTATTGATGTCGTAGGGAGGGGCGTCTCCTTTTGAGAGTTGAAAAAGCTCATTAATGGATTTTCCGACGACCTCTTCTTGCGCGAGTCCAATCATTTGTTCGCCGGAAGGGTTGACAAATGCGACTTTTTTTTCTTTATTAAGCCCGAAAACAGCTTCTCCCATCGAATGGAGTAAAACCTCTGTTTGAATTTTGGATTCGTTCAGCTCCTGCATGGCTTTTTCGAGTTGACGCGATCTTAAATAGGAAGATTGAGCAAAAAATACTCCAAAAAAAATAACGATAGCTAAAAATACTCCAAAAAATAACGTAAATGAAGGAAGAACGGATCGATGTTCAGATAATAATCGGAGGCGTGGTTTTAAAATGAGCTTCCAGTCAGTGTTGTAAATATGAAAATCGATAACGATTTTTTTGATTTGAGTATCGAGAGCGCCTGCATCATTTCGAGTATAAATTACAGCATTATTTTCTTTGATTTCGATTGCGTAGTCTTTTAGAGTTGTATTTGTAATTATGCTGTCAAACATCGCTTTGCTGTTGTATTCCCCGGCTATAAATCCTTTAAATTGATGATGGTTAAATCGTGGAACGTAGATAAAAAATCTTTTTCCATTTTGAATGACATTGATTGTCGGCGTAGGGTTGGATGGGGACAGCGATTTCATGTGTTTAATGGTTTTTTCAAGATAGGGGTCGAACACTGTTTGAGTATTTGATTTTGACAAGTCTTTGATTATCGGTATTAACAGAGGGGATGAATCGTTTGTGTCGTACCATATAAGAACCTGCAAGCCCGACTTTATATTAACATAAGACAGGCTGTCTAAGTGTCGGGAAGGTGTCGCGGGGGCCCCAAATTTTTCCCAGCGAGCTGCTGTATATTCAAGTGCTGCTACTTGATGATCAAAGTAATTTTCGATTGTTGATTTGATGTGATTTGTCTTTGAGAGAGTTGAGTTGTAAAATTGAACACGTTCTTGGCCGTCTAATGCCTGCCAAAGAAAAATTGTAGCAAGTATGACCGCTATTGTGGTTGGAAGAGGTAAAAGAGGGGGAAGAGCGCCATCGTAGGTTTTGCAGTGGGTCCAGGCATATACAATTACGCAAGCTGATAATGTAAAAAACTCGACTGTCGGCCTTCCGTCCAGGCGCGTAAACTCAATCCATCCTTTTGATACAGCTCCTGTTAGCCATGCGGAAAACCCGATTAAAGCAAAAGCGACAGTGAGACAGGCGAAAATTCGAATAACTAATTGGCGCATTTCAAAGCGCCATGTGTTGAATACAAATAACAGCGCCGAACCTATGAAAGAAAAACAAACCGCTTCATTTGGAGCCATTCTTCCCGGAAAAAGACTTTTATCAATTGAAGATTGGTCGACAAATAATTGATCAATTCCAAAGTTGATGCCGGCTATGTACTCTAATAGAGTTAAATAGCCAATGAGAGCGACTCCCCAAGCTGTTGCAAGCGCTGTTTTTCTCCATCCTGCTTTAAATAATACGCATCCGGTCCCTCCAAGAAAAAATCCGAGAGCTGTGTTGTATGGCATGGAGGTAAAATAAAGAATCGGGTGAATAAAGCCCAGTTGATAGAGATGCCAGCAGATCATTACTGAACCGCCTAAAAGAGCAACGATAGATCCTAATATGATTATCGCTTTAACGGATCCTTTGCTCGGTTTTCTAATATTGGAAGTAGTCATTGATAGATTCCCACAGTCTTAGAACCTGTTTAAAATCTCTGAAAAAGTGCTTTTTGCGCCTTTCCCTTTGTTTTTGCAACCTTTAAAACTTCTCTACTTTTCCAAGTATGCGCAAGTTTTAAAGGTTGTAAAAACAAGGCAAAATTCGCTAAAAAATCACAATTTTCAGAGATTTTAAACAGGTTCTTACGCAATTTGTCTTAACGTGCATTGCTATTCTAAAAATAATTGACATTAAGATCTTTAAGTGTTATAAGTTCAACGTTATTCATCATATACTATGTAAAAATTCTAATGTCAAATTTTTTATTTTATAAATAGGCGCGCGATTTTGCGCTCAGTCATGAATTTAGTAAGATTATCGAAATTAATGTCCGAACGAGGAATCTGTTCCCGCCGAGAAGCAGACAGGATGATTGAAAGGAAGCTTGTTAGGGTAAATGGTAAAATCGTTTCCGAGTTAGGGACTAAAGTACCGAAAGATGCAAAAATCGAATTGTTGCCGACAGCTAAGAAATGGCAAGCTGAAAAGGTAACGATTCTTTTGCACAAACCTGTAGGGTATGTTTCAACACAGCCGGAAAAAGGATATCGTCATGCATTAGAATTGATTATCCCCCAGCGCCAGTGGAAAGGGGGCTCTTTTTGTGAATCCCACTTAAGAAAACTGAGCGCAGCCGGTCGTCTAGATATTGACTCTAAGGGATTGTTAGTGTTGACTCAAGATGGAGTTGTTGCCAAGCAGCTTCTGGGCGAGAATTCTTCGATAGAAAAGCAATATTTAGTACGGGTTGAAGGAAATCTAACTCAAGATTGTATCAAGAGGCTAAGATTTGGATTGAACCTGGACGGCTGTGCATTGAAGCCTGTGATCGTGAAACAACAAGAGGAAAATCTGCTTAATATCATTCTCAAGGAAGGAAAGAAGAGGCAGATTCGAAGAATGTGCCAAATGGTAGGATTAAAGGTTGTCGGATTAAAAAGGGTTCGTATCGGAGGCGTGCGTTTGGGCGATCTGCCTATGGGTAAATGGAGATACTTGCAAAAGCACGAAAAATTTTAATTCGGCTGTTGTCTTTATACCGTTCGTGTTTCAAAATTCGGGATCTCTCTTTCCAAAAACCAAATTTTGAACAGGTTCTAATATTCAAAGCTTGAGGTTGATTAAGAATACGGTTAGTATAAAATAAAAAAATATACTGGCTGTGATGGATTTTTATTTCGAAAGTTTTTGGTTGGTCAGAGCTGTTGTTCAAAGAGGAATAGCTGTTATATACCTCATAGCGTTTATCAACGCCCTTACTCAATTCAAGGCTTTGTTGGGGGAGAAGGGGCTTGAACCAACACCGCACTTTCTTAAAATCGCCTCGTTTAAAAAATTTCCCAGTATTTTTCACCTATATTACTCTGATAAATTTTTTACAGTTATTGCATCGATTGGAGTAATCATTTCTTGTTTAGCTATCATGGGAGTTACGGAATCGGGACCGATCTGGCTGTCGATTGCGGCCTGGCTTGCTCTTTGGCTGTTATACCTGTCAATAGTCAATGTTGGTCAAACTTTTTATGCATTCGGATGGGAATCCATGCTGCTTGAGGCAGGTTTTTTTACAGCCTTCCTGGGTCCTGCAAAAATCGCTCCGCCAATTATTCCGCTTCTTATTCTTCGTTGGATGTTATTTCGGACAGAATTAGGAGCCGGCCTGATTAAAATTCGTCACGATAAATGCTGGAAAGACCTTACCTGCATGTATTACCACTACGAAACTCAACCTCTTCCTAACCCTCTTAGTCGATATTTTCACTTTTTGCCAAAATTTCTGCATAAATTTAGTGTTCTTTTTAATCATTTTGTCCAACTTATTGTGCCATTTGCGCTTTTTGCTCCTCAACCAATAGCCAGTGTTTCCGGACTTATAATTGTGACTCATCAACTCATTCTTGTAATTAGCGGCAACTATGCCTGGCTCAATTGGCTTACGATCATGCTTGGAGCGGCAGCACTCAGCGACCGCTTTCTTGCTTGGTTCATTCCAATTGCAGTTCCTGTGACAATTTCACCTCCGGTTTGGTTTGACATTCTTGTCTATATGATTTTGGCACTTACAATCCTTCTCAGCATTCGCCCGTCCTTAAATTTATTCTCAAGAAATCAATTAATGAATTTTAATTACAATCCATTTCATCTTGTAGGGACATATGGAGCATTTGGAGCAATTACCAAGGAACGCTATGAGATCATTATAGAGGGTACAACAGATGAAGTTATTGCTTCAGAAACAGAGTGGATTGAATATGAATTCAAAGCAAAGCCGGGAAAGCTGGCGAGAATCCCGCCGCAAATCGCTCCATACCATTTACGAATCGACTGGTTAGTTTGGTTTTTACCATTTAGAGTACGCGTTATAGATCATAAAATTTATTTTCATGGATATGAGAGATGGTTCATTAATTTTATAAAAAAACTTCTCGAAGGGGATAGAGCGACTTTAAAGCTGCTTAAAAACGATCCGTTTCCGCAAACAAAACCGCAGTATATACGAGCAAAATTTTATCTTTACAAGTTCAGTACAAAAGAGGAAAAAAGGAAAACGGGTAATATTTGGAAAAGATCTTTGATTGATATATATTTACCGGAAATTTGTTTAAAGGATTTATCTTAAAAAAAACTTTGTATTATAAAAGAAATTTCAAAACTACTCATAAATTGTAATAAACGAGACATAATCGGATAGTTATGGCATACCATTTCTATTAGTGCATGGGAGGAGTGAAATATTAATAGAAGAGCTACAAGAGGATGTCAATAAATGGCTAAATGGCTAATTGAGTACAATGAAGAACGAACCCAAAGTGGAAAGTATTGCTATGGTAAAACCCCAATGCAAACTTTCGCTGAGTCAAAACATCTGGATCTAGAAAAGATGGTAGGTGAAATCAACCGGACAGTTGCTGCTGTTCGATAGGTAATGACTGTCAGACCAAGTCTTGGCTAGAACTCGGGAAGAAGCTGGACACATGGTCGTCCAAGTTTTTGAGGAGCTTTTCGGTTGTATTCCAGCGATCCATTGTATCGAGAAAAGAACCAAAGCAGATGAATGCAGCTATCCCCCCAGGAATAACTCCAGCAACACAAGTAGTAAAAAATATGATTGCAATCGACTCAATAAGAAGGATCATAGGAGAAATATGTGAGGTATGTTTTACTGCTAAATCAAGCGCATGATTAATTTTGTTTAGAGAATTGTCTCTTTCATTCCTATCGGACAGTTTTGGAATATGCTCATTAATTATACTTAATAATGGATTGAAATAACGAATCTGAAGAGCGTTTCCAATCAATGGTAAATTATATATTAGTGAATTAGGTACTGTAGTCTGTAGAGTAATAGACATTATTAATTATTAGCTATTTATTTAATCAAACGGATTTTAATTCAAAAATCTGAAAAAGTCAACAATTTTGTTATTGCCCTAACTCAATTTCGTTATACCTCGACTTTGCAAATTTTTCCGCCACCATATTCTTACATAAGCATCAGTGGGCTTAATTAATTTATCAGGAAGAGGTGTTTATACCGATCGTGTTTCAAAATTTGATTTTTGGCAAAGAGAAATCTCTCTTGATTGGACGACTGCAAGCCACTCAATATTGATTAATATTAAGCGACTTGCGATCGTTCAACCACGAAAGTTTTCTCTTTGCCAAAATCCTGAATTTTGAAACATGATCGGTATTGTAAATTCAACTTGCTAGCCGAACACTTAGATGAGAAAAACAATGCAATAAAAAATTGAAAAAGCCATAGCTTGTTCAAATGAAAAGGAGAACAAGCCATGGCTCAATATTGCAGGCTCAGTTTTGCAGAAAGGTGCCGAATAGAGCAACTAAAAAAACAGGGACACGGTGTACGCTCTATTTCAAGAGCTTTATGTCGCAGTCCTTCAACTATTTCACATGAACTCAACCGCCGCTTTACTGAGTACAATGCCAAAACAGCTCACAAAGATGCGATCGAAAGATCTTATCGAAGGGTAAAAAAGCGGAAAATATCGGGTTTTCTTGCCGAAGCTATTCTCTATTTACTCACAGAACTTCATTGCTCTCCTGAGCAAATTAGCGGCTATCTTAAAAAAAAATATAACTCTCTGCCGGAAATGCATGTATCCACGGAATATAAAACGTCAATTACTTTTGCCGCCTGACGACAATTATCTTTGCCAGTTCAGGCACGCTCTTTAAAGCGGTATCATTTTTTGATCATCCTTATATGCTTTTGCAAGCTAATAAAGATGATTAATCACTATTTATTAGCTGATTTTGCTTTCGTATCAACTTTTTGAGATTTTAGCTCTTACGGAAGCCTTTTCTGTAAAGGCTACCCTCCGGCTCGCTTCGCTCGGCCTTGACAGCGGCTCCCTTCAGAGCTTTTATCTCTTCAAGTTGACACTTCAGCAAAAAAAACAGCTATTTTTTTATGCGTTGTTTTTTTAAAGCGCTTAGTCGTCGATAACTTTCCCCTTCGAGTTCTATCAATATCGAATGATGAACCAATCGATCAATTGCCGCCACGGCCATTGTTTTATCAACAAAAATATCATCCCATTCACTAAATGGCTGATTACATGTTAAAAGAAGGCTTCTCCTTTCGTATCTTTCACAAATTAACTCAAAAAGCGCACTCGTTTCCAATTCACTTTTCTTGACATAGCCAAAATCATCTAAAATCAGACAGTCAAATTTATCCAACTTCTGAAGCATTTGAGGTAGTTTCAAATCTCTTTTGGCTGCTTGGAGCTTCTGTACCAACTCTGTAGTTCTTGTGAAAAAAACTTTTTTTCCATCCAAAACTAATTTCTCTCCTATTGCTGCAGCAAGGTGAGTTTTTCCCACACCCGAAGGACCAAAAACGAGGACATTCATTCCGTTATTAATCCATGCATCATCTTGAGCTATCGCGTCAGTTTGCTTCTTGAGCTGCGGACTTGATTTGAAGTCATAAGTTTCAAAGGATTTTCCTTTTGGAAGCTGCGCTTCATAAAATCTTCGTTGAAGGCGTTTTCTTTTTCTTTCGATTACTTCATGTTCGCAAACATAACAAAGGTACTGAGCATGTGACCATCCTTTTCGCTGTGCATCTGATTGCAAGCTTTCCCGGTTTTTAAGAACTACCGGTAGCTTAAGTTCTTTTAAAAAAATCGGAAGTGCTGATTCTATCATATTGCCCCTCCCATTTTGAAAAAGAGCTGGTCGTAAGTTTTCAAATCAATATTTAAAGGTTTTTGCTCAGGTATTCCTTTATTAATTTGGTTGAAAAGCGCTGCTACTTCCTCTGATTTAGGTAAACTCCCGGATTCTATACATTTTTCGAGATACTCATTCACAGCACCTTCTCTTCCTTCTACGGAAGCTTCTTTAAGAATTTTCACATATTCCCTGCATGACTTGCGATCATCGAGGTTTTCCTCAAAAAGTTCCCATGTCTGACGAAAAGCAAATGTCGGAAACATGTATTCCTTCCAAACAAAATTGCGAAAAGCTTGAGGTTTTCTTGAAAGCGATCCAATTAAGTGGCGGTAATCAATATGTTTTCCTTTTTTATGATTTCTATATCGAGGTAATGTAATCACTTTCATTCCTCCGCAAAAACACTCCAGACGATCATCATAAAGATGGACTTTTAACGCAGCTCCGATGAGTTTTGAAGGTACCGAATAAATCACGCTTTTGACAGTGATTGTGCTGCATGTTGTGACAGAAACCCTCTCTTCTGTAAAGTCGATTGTTCTTCCTTTTGGAAGAGGTAAGAGGTATTGTCTTTCTTCTAAGAGGGATTTTTGGATTCGCTGATTATGCTTTAAAATCAAATTATGGATAAATTCACGGTACTCAGGTACGCTGCCAAAATCCCTTGATCCTCTGATCATTAAAGCCTGGTCGATTCTGTTTTTTAAATGTCTATGGGAAGATTCTATAGAACCATTCTCATGACTAACCCCTTTGTTGTTTCGCGTTGGACGAATTCCGTAATGTTTGCATAATTCTTCGTATGCCTGAGTCAAATCCTCTTGTTCCCTACTATTTAAATTCTTAAAAGCTGCTGATAAACTATCTGTACGGTGAGTTTTGGCGCCCCTTCTATTGCCCAAAAGGCATCTTGAAGTTTTTCGGCTAAAGCCGTAAAACTTTCTCCTCCAAGAATAACATCAGCATGTTCTGCCCCACTATAAGGAAGTCTAAAATGATAAAGGATGTGATCCAAAGGTTTTCCTTGAATAGTAACATTTAAAGCATTGCAGTTTGTAAAGTCTGAAATTCCCTGCCATCCCGGTGGATGTTTTTGACGAAATATAACCTCTTTTTCCGGACCGAAAACAACTTTCCAATCCTTGATTCTTCGTTCAAGAGTTCTTAATTTTGAATCAGGATATTCTCCGGGGTATTTCTCTTGAAGCATGTATAGTAATGTCTTTGCCTGCAATTTAGGGTTTTGTTCTAAAAGAGGAACACTTCTCTTTCCCAAACTCCTTGAAAGGGATTTTCACGAGTTCTCCAAGTTCGTTCCTTTTTGCTTGGATTTTTAAAAATATTTCGAGCAGAACGCTCACAAAAACCTGCTTGAGCTGCAGCGATTTTTTGTGTCTTTCCTTTTGATCTAGCTTCCATGTATAATCTCCTTTGCTGATCAGTTATTCTTTTTCCAGGCATCTGCAATATCTCCGTTTTTTCAAAAAGAGTATTGTACGATGCCTTTTTAACTATCGGCAAAGATAATTGTCGTCAGGCGGCAAAGATAATTGTCGTCGA
>CAVVNU010000018.1:0-157045 GCA_963749725.1 Waddliaceae bacterium | reverse complement strand
CATCTGTACCTCCTGTACGGCGTTTAACCTCTCTTCCATTCTTAAAAATAATAATAGTAGGAAGGCTTGTCACTTGATGCTCATTTGAAACTTTTCTCACCTCTATTCAAATTGACTTTACCGAAGCTTACACTATCTTTAAATTCCTCAGCCACAGATTCGAAGGCGGGGCTGAATCTACGGCACGGCGAGCACCAATCCGCATAAAAATCAACAACTACTACGCCATTTTTAATAGCATCTGCAAAATTTGAGTCATCCCAATGATGTACAAATTTTGAAGAAGTTTGTTGATTTTTATATGCTTGCATTATATCAGCATGTATAGGAGAAAATACGGATACTAGCAACAGAGATGTTAATAGAATTTAAACATTCTTCTATCCTCTTGAAAAAATTTGATTCAAAATAAACTTTATTGTAGATGTCAACAAATTAAATGTCTATAAAAGCGTTCAGAGCACAGCAATTATGAGTCCCGCCATTTATACGGTTCGCGCCCTCAAAAATTTTAGACTCATCTTCCGGTAAATGCACTAATAACGCGAGCAATATCGTTATATGTCAAAAACAGAAAGAAAGCGATCAACAACACTGCAAAAACAATAATCACTTTTTCCAAGGTCTTTGGATTTATGCGTTTTCCTGTTAAAAGCTCAAAAAATGAAAACAAGAAGGTCCCCCATCGAGAATGGGAATTGGAAGCAAGTTCAAAATGCCTAAATTCAAACTGATCGCTCCAATCCAAAAAAGAGCTTCTAACAAGCTTTGGGAAGAAGTTGATTGCACCATATACACAATCCCTACAGGACCTGCAATATATTTAGGGCTCAAGGACCCTGAGAAAAGAGCTTGAATCGTGCGTACGATTTCCTTAAAAACGTTGAAAAATACTGTCATTGGATTAGGATTATATACAACGCTCTTATCTTGCGGATTAGGCATTCCTAAAACAAGCAGCTTTTGTGAACGATTGAGTTGATTAAGCAATTGGGTACGCTTTTCAGGATCATCTACTTTCTCAATCTCCCGCTTTATTTCCAAGTACTCAGCAGACATCCAGGCCTTATCTTCATCAGTCATAGGAAAATCTTGATACGCTAACGGAGCAACAGGATTTAACAACACAAAATTACCGACTTTCTTTTCTTCATGTTTTGTTCCTATGCCGGCAATAAGCTGATTTAATTGAGGCCAATTGATCGACTGATTAAATGCTGCGTTTGCCTTTTGATAGGGAATAAGTTTTGAAGATTCAAAATTTCTTTCGACTATAATCTGAACAGATTTGTTTTGCAGATCCTTTAATAGTTGATATGAATGAGAAACAGGAGACCCTTGGACAGCTATAATCTGATCGCCGGGTTTTAATGGTTCTTCTATTTCCGAATAAAGATGAACAGGAAATGCTTCTGCTTGATTTTCCTTATCAAGAAACCGCAATTCATCTTCTACTACACAATCATGCGTTAAATTGTAGGGAATCGTAAAAAGATCTTGAAAACGGCGGGATTGAATTCCTGCTTCATGCTTCCAATCGATCATCTCTTCTTTAAACTCCGGGTCGGGTCTAAGTTCTGCTGCCTGAACTCTAGGAACTCGTCGATGAAGGATGTTATTTCCCCTTTTAATCGTTAAAAATACCCGGCCATCGTTTAACACTTCGCTTAACTGTTTATTTGAAAAAATCATTTCTCCATCGACCCAAAGGATGCGGTCTCCGTATTCGATTCCGCTATTTTTTAATGGAGACCCGCTCGGCAAGGGATTTTTTTGTCCGGTAGGCAGTTGATCATAAATAATGTAGCTTGCCGGACTGATAATTCCGGATGTACGAATATTTTTATCGGTAAAATCCGGATTTGAATAAGGATGAACGATGTAATCAAAAGGAATACGCTCTCCTGTCTTATAATCAATTTTTTCTCCCTTCACATCCAACTCTTCGCCTGCAAGCATGGGAGCATATAAATGATCTTTGTAACTCTGAAATCGATGTCCGTCATAATCTTCAATCTTATCGCCGGGGCGCACGCCTAATGCATAAAGCTCTGAAGCCGGATCTACCCATCCGATGATAGGGGTATATTCAGAAAAGGATTTCGTGCGTCCGCCGATCCCCCAGAGTACAGCAAAAACAAGAAGCGCAAAAACCAAATTAACAAAAGGGCCCATAAATGCCACTTTTATACGATCCCAGGGTCCTTTGCCAAAAAAACCGTCTTTGATGGAATAAGGATCGACGTCTTTATCAGTTTCTGTTCCAGCTATTTTAACATATCCTCCAAAGAGAAGCCAGCCAACTTGCCATTTAACGCCATCTCTTACCCATGAATAAATCGGTTTGCCAAAACCTATTGCAAAGGTTTCAACACGCATTCCAACACGCCTTGCCATCCAATAATGACCAAGTTCGTGAATAAAAATAAGAAAGCTTAAACCTAATATAGCCAGCAAAATATAGATAAGATTGATAATCATTATAGCTTCTCTCCGGGCAAATTAAGGGATATCATAACAGAAAAGAGGACTATTTGTCACCACGTGTTTGCAAAGTTATTTGAATTTAAGAACTAACGATAGATCTAATTTATTAAGCGTTCGCGAACTATACCGCTTGCAGCCTCGAAATTTAGGATTCGAGGCCGCAAGCGGTATATATCTCTTCCGGTCCAAAAGCGCCTCTATTAGGATTGAATTGATTTTGAAACACGACCGATATAATACTTTTTGCAAAATCAAGTTTAAGAACCTGTTCAAAATCTCCGGAAATTGTGGTTTTTAGCGAATTTCGCTTTGTTTCTTCAACCTTTAAAACTTGCGCATACTTGGAAAAGTAGAGGAATTTTAAAAGCTGCAAAACAAAATAAAAGGCGCGAAAAACATTTTTTCAAATATTTTTTATAAGTTCTAAGCATTATAGGTAGACGAACTTATCTCGCCTCCTTTTCCGGTCCAGTTCGTATGAAAAAATTCTCCACGGGGTTTATCTACTCGCTCGTATGTATGCGCTCCAAAGTAATCTCTTTGCGCTTGTAATAAATTAGCCGGCAGCCGTTCTGTTCGATAGCCATCATAAAATGCAAGAGCTGAACTAAAACAAGGACATGGAATCCCCAATTGAACGGCCGTTGCGACAACACGGCGCCATCCTTCTTGAGCATTTTCAACAGCAGCCTTAAAAAAATCATCAAGCAATAAATTCTGAATATTAGAATTTTTATCATAAGCCTTTTTAATATCGCCTAAGAATCGGCTTCTAATAATACACCCCTCGCGCCACATCAAAGCAATGCCGCCATAATTTAGAGTCCACCCAAATTCTTTAGCTGCTTGCCGCATTAACATAAACCCTTGAGCGTAACTGACAATTTTCGACGCATAAAGCGCAAATTGGACCGCATCAATAAAACTTTTTGCATCGCCGTCAAATTGAAGGTCCGGACCTTTTAATATGCGGCTTGCATTCACCCGTTCCTCTTTAATTGCCGAAAGGCAACGGGCAAAAACTGCCTCTGCAATTAATGTCACAGGCATCCCAAAATCCAAAGCATTAATCGCTGTCCATTTTCCGGTCCCTTTTTGTCCCGCAACATCCAAAATTTTTTCAACAAGAGGTTCGCCTTCTTCCTTGTAACCAAAAATATCTGCTGTAATTTCAATTAGATAACTATTTAATACCCCTTGATTCCAGTTATGAAAAACCTTTTGCAGCTCAGCGCCGGTTAACCTCAACCCGACTTTCATCAATTGGTAAGCTTCACAAATGAGCTGCATGTCTCCATACTCAATTCCATTGTGCACCATTTTAACATAATGGCCGGCCCCTTCTTCTCCTACCCAATCACAACAAGGTTCTCCGGTTTCCACTTTTGCTGCAATCGCCTGAAAAATTTCTTTTACATGCGGCCATGCATCCGGATTACCTCCCGGCATAATAGAGGGACCGTGGCGCGCCCCTTCTTCTCCTCCGGAAATACCTGTTCCTATATACAATAAGCCTTTTTCCTTTAATACTTGCGTACGCCTTGTGGTGTCATCAAACCGACTATTCCCACCATCAATAATAATATCGCCCGGCTCAAGAAAAGGCTCCAGTTTTTCAATAAAAAAATCGACAGGCTTTCCGGCTTTTACCATCAGCATTACTCTACGAGGACGCTTCAAGCAGCCGATTAACTCCTCAATGCTATGTGTTCCAATAATTTGAGTTTCTTTGGCGGGACCTTCGAGAAAGGCATCTACTTTTGAAACCGTACGATTAAAAACCGCAACTTTATAACCGTGATCGTTCATATTTAAAACAAGATTCTGACCCATAACAGCCAGTCCAATTAGGCCGATATCAGCTTTTTCCATTATGACACCTCGATTCTGGTATTACCGATTAATAATCGGTTAATATTCATCATATTTAGAGAGTTTTTCCACTAAAAAATCATTCTGTAGAATTTGATAGTCCTTTTGAGTCGCCTCAAAATTCGGGATTTTGGCAAAGAAATACGCCTCGTGATTGAGCGATTTCATATTAACTAATACGGCAAAACAATTTTTCGGGCACACAATCAACATCATGAACAATCTAAAAATTCGAAGCAAGCGATATCATAAATTTGCAAAAAAAGAATGGAAAAATTGAAAACAGTATACCGTTCGTGTTTCAAAATTTGGTTTTTGGCAAAAACCAAATTTTGAAACACGAACGGTATATACCTCTCTTGATTCAAGAGCCGGGATTTCCACTGGCAGGATAGAGATGTTTTTCTGAAAATCCTTTTCCAAAATTCATTCATACGTAACAATTCTTTTCATGAGAAATTTCCTTACTGTTTACGAACGAAGCGATTTGGTGGCCCAACATAAAAAAGAGAGGGATAAACGAATTTGTGATCGCATCAAAGCTGTTCTGCTTTACGACAAGGGGTGGACTCTTATGCAAATCGCAGAAGCCCTTTTACTTTCTGATGACGCTATTCGCCAACACATTCGAGATTATAAAGAGTCAAAAAAGTTGAAACCGGAAAATGGTGGCTCTGTAGAAAAGCTCTCTTTAGATCAATCAGAACAGCTTGAAAAGCATTTACAAGAGCATACCTATCTCTATATTAAAGATATTTTGTTGTATGTAAAAACAGTGTTCAAAATTGATTATACCGTGCCAGGACTGTGCAATTGGATGCATCGACATGGATTTTCCTATAAAAAACCAGCCCTCGTTCCAGGTAAAGCAGATAAGGAGCGTCAAGAGAAATGGATTGAGGAATACGAACAACTAAAAAGGTCTTTGACAGATGGAGAAACGATTTGTTTTATGGATGGAGTGCATCCTACTCACAATACTCAAGTGACCTATGGCCGGATCAAGACAGGATTACGCAAGGAAATTGCTGCAAATAGCGGAAGATCTCGACTAAATCTTTCTGGTGCTGTTGATTTACTTTCATCGAAATTGCATGTTCAGGAAGATAAGACGCTGAATGCCGAATCTACTATCTCTTTCCTTAAGAAGATTGAGGACGCCTATCCAACTAAGGATAAAATACATGTGTTTTGTGATAATGCTCGCTATTACCGAAATAAGAGTGTAACTTCACATCTCCAAAATTCTAAAATCAACTTACATTTTCTTCCTCCTTACAGTCCAAATTTAAACCCGATTGAGCGGGTTTGGAAATGGATGAAAGAACGAGTGCTGTACAACACGTATTACGAAGATTTTCACGAATTTAAACAGGCTATAATGAGCTTTTTGGAAAATATATCGGGGCTGGATCCAACGTCTGTTTTTGGGCAAGAGTTTGCTGGCAGAATACGTGATAGATTCAGAGCCATCGGCGCTCCAACTTAGGCAGCTTTTTTGATTTTTACCACAGAGCTCACCGAGATCACAGAGAGAATTCAATTTCTCATTCTTCGAATACCATCCTTCAGCATTTTCACATTGAAGTTGATTAGCAAGCCCTTATGGTAATCAGACATTTTGATATAGGAAAGCAATTGGGCCTCATATAAGGGCGTCAATGCCTTAACAGACTTAACCTCTATAATTACTTGATCATCCACGACTAAATCTAACCGGTATCCACAATCGAGCATAACGTCCTTATAGAAAATTGGTAATGGTACTTCTTGTTCCACTTTTAATTTTCTTAAACGGAGCTCATAGGCTAGACATGCAACATATGCAGACTCAAGAAGTCCAGGCCCTAAACTTCGATGAACTTCTATGGCTGCACCTATAATTTCACCAGTTAAAGTGTCATTCTCTCTTCTCTCTGTGGGCTCGGTGAGCTCTGTGGTAAAAAAATCCATCGTAGCAAGCATAAATTGAAAGGAGACATTGTAGCCTACTGGGTCTTTTAGGTACACAGCCAAGCAGCCTGTTATTTGGGAGGAAACAGCTTATTTTTTACAGGATTATTTGAATTTTTCTCTCTTGTTACCGATTCTTCAATTTGAAGAGGTATACATACAATTATTCCATGAACACACCTGAAATATTAACAGACAATTGTTAAACCAAATTTGAAATTTCCGCTTTTACCAAAGTAGAAATTTCCGGTTTTCTCCAAAATTTATAATAACATATATTTCATTTTATTAGCCTTTAAGTTATTAAAATTAAATAAATTGGGGCTCTGCCCCAAACCCCGACCAGGAAGAAGACTACTCCAGGCTCCTTTCTCAAGGCTCCTGGTCCGGATGCTCATTCTTTTATTTGAATTTCCTCTAGATAATTATTACCGTTCTTTTTACGCTGAGGATCACCAGGAAGAAGGCTGTTCCAGGCTCTGATCGAAAGGTGATAGGAGACGGATGCTCTTCTTTTACTATGGAGAGCTGTTTAGCTCTCCTTTTTAAAATGCTCAAACCATATTTACCGACATTTCTTTTTTTACCTTTTCCCGTCTAAATCGGTCTTTCCAAGGATGAGTGCGAGGCACACAGCGAGATTTTTTTGGTTTCCAATGCAACACCTCCGTTCTGTCCATTATCGGAGCCTGTGTAGGAGCTGTGATCCCTTCTAAATCACAAAATTCCAATTCCAAAGATTCCAGAAAAACCCTCATTTTTCCATTTCTGGTGAGTCTTACTTCAACTTTCCGACCTTTAGGCCTACGAATTTCCGGCACTTCCTTTATTTTGTAACATCTGTTATGGAATTGGAATATGTAGTCTTTGCTTAGGGTCCGCTCTTCCCTTTTGCAAAGTAAACGTTCAAGGTCATGATCTTTTTCCAAGGGGCGGTGAGCATCAAAGATACTTGCCGGCTCCTTGGAAAATTTTGCATTGTGTTTGCTTAAATACTCCGAAAGAAATTTATTCGCTTCTTCAATTGTTGTGATCCCCCTTAACATAAGTTCTTTAACCAGTCGATCTTGCAGAGTGCGATTGACTCTTTCCACTCTTCCCTTGGCCTCAGCCGATTGAGCTAAAATTGATTCGATTTCAAGCGAACAAAGAGCTTGTTGAAATTGTGAGAGTTGTTTCTCTCCATTAAACACTTTAAGTCTATCACTGTAAATGCCGCGCGGAATTCCGTATTGTTTAAGGTGGACTTCAAGAGTTTTGAAATAATCATCCAGTGTTTCCTGCTCGCAAAAATGCAAAGCTGTCACTTTGCTGGTTGCATCGTCGATAAAAACTAGAAGAGTTACCATTGGACCATCCGGTCCAAACCAGCGGTGATGAGAACCGTCAACCTGAATCAACTCACCGAAACAAGCTCTTCTCTTCCTTGGAGGATGTGCATTTCTGCGACTTTCCCTAGGAATCCAAATATTTGATTCTATCATCCACAGCCGTAAGGTTTCTGAATTAATTTGTATCCCGTCAAGTTCTTCAAATTTTTCACTGGCAAAGGTTGGTCCAAATCCCTCATATTTTGATTGGATTAAGGAAAGAACCTTCTTTTTGAGTTCTTTCGGTTTTTGATTATTGCTTGGCCGCCCTCTTTTCTTTGAAATTAGCCCCCTGGCACCTTCATTTTTGTATGCTGTCAATAAATTCCTTATATGACGGTCTGTAATATCTAAAATTTCTGCTGCCTCGCATTGCTTAAGTTGCCTTTTTCTAACCTGTTCTAAAACAGCACATCTATCAACTTCCTTTTTACTCATGGTAATCATCTCCTCCATATTACCCCTCCTTTTCTTGCTAGTTGAGCTAATTGCTCAATCTAACAGAAAAAGCGGAAATTTCTACTTTGGAGAAAACCGGAAATTTCTACTTTGGCCTTACAAATATTAACAGACAATTTGAAAAAAATATCAATTCAAGATATAATGTTTTTTTAATATTATTATTACAACACTTAATCATGAAAAAACAACGTCTTGCAAAATATTTAGCTTCTTGTGGAATTGCCTCCCGCCGCAAATGTGAAGAATTTGTTTTTGACGGCAAAGTTTCAATCAATGGCGAGGTCAACAAATTTCCTCAAACTCTCGTTGACGGAACCGAATCAATCTCTTTAAACGGGGAAAAAATCAAAAAAGTTGAAAAGAAGCTCTACTTTATACTCAACAAACCCCTCAATACTCTCTGCTCGCCCAACAAAAGCAAGCGTTCCAAATTGGTCACCGATCTTTTTGAAGGAATCGAAGAACGTCTATTCACTGTTGGAAGGTTGGACAAAGACACAACGGGGCTTTTAATAGTTACAAACGATGGAGAATTTACTCACAAAGCGATCCACCCCTCTTCAAATATTCAAAAAGAATACATTGCCAAAACAAACAGTGAAATCACCGATTTCCATCTAAAAATTATTTCAGCCGGAACTAGAATTCAAGGAACCTTCGTTAAACCCCTTTTAGTAAAAAAGATTCGAAAAGGAACGATAAAGATCGTTGTAGGAGAAGGAAAAAAACGAGAAGTCAGAGAACTTATCATAAATGCCGGCCTTGCGGTAAGAGAACTCAAACGCACGCGCATTGGAAACCTTTCCCTTGGACCGCTTCCGGAAGGACATTGGCGATCGATGACCGAAAGAGAAAAGCAGCTCATTTTTGAGTAAAAAACGATAAACTCCCGTCTTGAGTCCGAAATTGAACTTAAAAAACCACTTTCTATAATATTAGCAAGAAAGCTCTTTCAATTAAGATAAAAATGGAAATACGCAATCCCAAATCAAAACTGCAAAAAGCATTGGATGTTTTAGATCAATATACTAGGATCCAACCTGTCGAATCCTTGAATCAAAATATTCAACCTCAAAAAAAAGGGATAAGCGATTTTATTGTCAGTTTTGCGCGCCAGTTGATCAAAGAGCATTTAGCCAAAAAATCAAAAACTAAAAAAGCAGCCCATGTCGTTCAAGCTCTTGATGATATAAAACGTTACCACCCAATCGTCAACCAATCGATTAATCCGGAAGACAAAAAACTTTCAAAACGGGCAATTGACTCAATCAACCGTTTTAATCGTTTGTTCGAATCTTCAAAGGATTTAACAGACTCCTGGTATCAACCGCTTTTTGTTTCCCTTATCAAGAATCGCCGCTCCTCTTCTTCAAATTTAACCGCCGCGTATCTAAAAAAAAATTCAACACTTTGCACTCAAGCTCTCGGAGCTGCAGCTGTCATTCAAGAATCTCTAATGAAACAAGAAGAAGATGCATTTCGTATGAAGGCCATCTCTCTAATTCAAAAACAAGAAATTTTTCCTTCTATTCAATCGGCTCTAGAAACGATTAAAAAAACTCCAATCTACATCAGTTCTCAATTTCATCATGAATCCAGCTCTGTCATTACCCTCAGGCAAACATTTTCTCCATTTCCCGGTCAAACGATCATCTTAACAGGTTCTTTTAAAAGGCGCCCCGGAACACAAATGCCTACAATCCCTCTTTCAAAAAGCTTTGCTCTGAAAACTTCCAACATCCATACAGGCCACCCTTTTCCGTCTCAACACAATGGCTGGACGCTTCCCGATACCATAATTCCTCCAAAACCGCACGATATAGATTCCATTCCGCTTCTCAAGTGCTTGCTCGAACAAAAAGAACGAATTCAAAAATCCTTCCATAAACAAACTTCGCTGAAAAAGCATGCCCAAAAATTAATTCAGCTTAAACAAGAAGCAGCAGAAAGCAATCTTGATGAATTTATTAATTTGCAAATATCCCTTAATTTTTCTCTGTTATCCGCTGCGCCGGCATACTTAATACAACACAACTCATCATCGAATATCCTGAATTTTTTTGCATGGATCAAAAAACAGCCTTCACCATATCAAACCCTTTCTACCCTATGGGAAAAATACAACGAACTTTTTCTCATTCCTCCGATTCAAAATCTCCTTGAAAGCTGGTTAAAACAAACAGAAAAAAATTTATTCAGCAACGATCCAACACTTGCTTTTCAGGCAGCAAAAACTGTTTTAAAAAATACTCCTTTAGATTCTTTTAAATCTTGCTTCGAAAGCATGGAGGCCCATCAATTTTATTCGACTGTGCACTCTATATTGGAAGTTTCCATTCAAAACATCTATCTACAATATTTTTCTGAAATGATTGACTATATTCCTCCTGTATTAAACGACTTTGAGAAAAAGCTGCAATCACTTGCCTTTACGCAATTTCAAGATTATATTTCAGAAATTGATTCGGAAGTCCCTAAAATCCCTTTTGAAAAAATAAAACGCTCTCTTAAATATGAAACAGAAATCATGAGCCGGCAAGGACGCTATCATAGGCTTGTTGGAGAGCTCGAACACTATTTCGTTAAACGAACTCTTTCATGAATCCATTAAAGAAACTGCTCCAACAACTTGCCGGTTACGGCTAAAGGAAGACATTGCAAAAAATGCCAGCAAACAAAATCCGCCTCCTACAAGTAAAACAGAACCAGGACTCATTATTGCCAAAAGAATCGATCCAAAACCGGGGGCAACACATCCTCTAAGTCCTACAGAAACGACATTGACGCTACTAAAAATCGAACTATCCTCGCTGCCGGAGAAAATGGGCCCGGAGAGATTCCAACTCAATTCGCTGCCTGCCTGCATCACTCCATAAATAAAATACGCGGCATAGATCCAATAAAGTTGAAATTTTGCAGCAAGCAAACACAAAGGAAAAAGAAACGCCATCAAAGTGACAACACTGCTAAAACGATAAATATCGACTCTTGGCATCCATTTAGCCCAAAATTGGGATGTTGCAACAACTCCAATTCCTTTGCAGAGAGTCAACGCTATTGCTAATTCTGTGTAAGACAATTCTAAAACTCCCATAAAAAATGCCGGAAGAACCGCTTGCATAATCATTAACCCCGCCCCTCCCAACATAAATCCGATCTGAAATGACCGGAAATCCTCCCGCTCCCTTATTAACTTCCAAGCGTTCACCCAAGGTTGGATTAATGATTTTTTGAACGAAGTTTTTTCTTGATTGACTGTTTGATCGATCTTTATAAGTATCCTGGATTGGAGCAAGATAGGAAGCAGTCCGATCAGAGCTGTTATTGGAAAAATCCAACGCCAAGCTTGGCCGCAGCCATCTAATAGCGCACCAAACAAAAATGGCAGCGCACCATCCCCTATATATCCCACAGCAGATCCCCAAGCAAAAACTTTTTCCCTTGAAAATCCGGGGATATTGAGCTTGATAATCTCCATCCATGCAGGAATGACTCCCCTGTGCAAGAGCATAAAAAAGCCAAAAGAGAGAATGAAAAACCATGGGTTGTCAACAAAAGGAAAAAAGAAAAAAGGCAAGAAACCAAGCACGCCCGCCCAAATGATATTCGGGACCAGCAAATCCGGTCTTTGATTGACAAGAGAGCTCCAATACATTGAAAAAATGGAAACCGTAGGTTTAAGTGCGACAATTGCAGCAATTTGAAAAGGCGTGGCTTGCAGATCCTTAAAAAGAATAAAAGGCAGCATCGAATAGATAGCCCAAAAAGGAGTGCGCAGAACACGAGACCACATAAACGCAGAACGCGTTCTTTGATGATGAATATTCATTTTCATATGCTTCATTTTACCAGATTTTTCTCTTTTACGGGGATGAGAAACTGCATTCAACTATTTCAATGATCGGTATGTACCGATCGCGTTCTTGGAACCTGTTCAAAACTTTTCTCTTTTACGTGGATGCGAAATCGGAATCGCTTGTAATAATTTTTTTGTATACTCTTTTTGAGGATCTAAAAAAATTTGATCAGAGACACCCTGTTCAATAACTTTTCCCCGATGCATCACAGCTACCCGATCGCATATATGCCTGACTACTGATAAGTCATGCGAAATAAAGAGATAACTTAAATCAAATGCCTTTTGAAGTTCTATAAGTAAATTTAATATTTGAGCCTGTACTGAAACATCTAAAGCTGAAACTGCTTCATCACATATTAAAAGCCTTGGCTTCAGCGCAATCGCTCTGCCAATACAAATTCTTTGTTGCTGGCCTCCGGAAAATTGATGGGGATAGCGATCCATTGCTCCTGCAGAGAGGCCGACTTTTTCCATAATATCTACGATATAATCGCGCATCTCATCTTCAGAGCCGACAATATGATGATAAAAGAGCGCTTCTCCAATCGCTTGACCTACTGTTTTGCGTGGATTTAGCGAAGAATAGGGATCCTGAAAAACAATTTGAATCATTCGCCTGGCTTTGAGCAAATCTTTGTTGCTTATGTTTAACAGGTCATTCCCTTGAAAATAAATCTCCCCGGCAGTCGGCTCCAATAAACGAATGGCAGCTCTTGCAGTCGTACTTTTTCCGCTTCCCGACTCTCCAACAATCCCCAACGCTTCTCCTTTATTAATGGAAAACGAAACATCGTCAACAGCTCGCACATAATCCACAACGCGGCGCAAAAAGCCTGCGTAAATCGGAAAATATTTTTTTAAATTATTCACTTTCAGAATAGGTGCGTTCTTCATTTGCAAGCCAACATTTACTTTTATGATCAGGTGATTGACCAACTTGAAAAAAAGGAACATCTCCTTTCAGGCACATTGGCATCACATAAGGACATCTCGGATGAAAACGGCACCCCTTTGGATAGTCGGCAATTGCCGGAACCGATCCTTTTATCGGCTCTAATTTTCCCTTTTTTGTATGCGTCGATGGACGGGACCCAAAAAGTCCCAATGTGTAAGGATGGGCCATCTGATCGAAAATTTGCATCACACTTCCTTTTTCGACCACTTGAGAAGTATACATCACGATCACATCGTCGGCCATCTCGGCAACAATTCCCATATCATGCGTGATTAATAAAACCGCCATCCCTTTTTTCTTTTGCAGCCGGCGCATTAAATCCAGTACCTGAGCCTGAATCGTCACATCAAGCGCTGTCGTGGGCTCATCTGCAATGAGCACATCCGGTTCGCACATAAGAGCCATTGCAATCATCACCCGTTGTTTCATACCGCCGGATAACTGGTGGGGATACTGATCCATGCATTGCAATGGATTGGAAATCCCAACCTCCATTAGCGCTTGGGCCGCTCTTTCTTCCGCATCTTCTTCCCAAAGGTCTAAATGCAGCTGCGCCGCTTCCACTAATTGATATCCGATTGTATAGACCGGATTTAAACAACTTGAAGGGTCTTGAAAGATCATTGCGATCTTTGCTCCGCGAATGGAGCGCATTTCCCGCTCAGACACTTTAAGTAAATTTTTTCCTTTATAAATAATTTCACCTTGAGGATGGAGGCAGGGAGGCGCAGGGAGAATGCGCATAATAGAAAGCGCTGTCATTGATTTTCCTGAGCCCGACTCCCCTACAATTGCAAGAGTTTTTCCCAGTTTTAAATCAAAGCTTGCCCCTTCAACTACAGCGTACCGCTTCTTTCCAATCATCATAGGAATGATTAAATTTCTTACAATTAATATCGGTTCATTCATGGTCTCAAACATAGCAGAATCAACAAAAACACGCTCTAAGAACCTGTTCAAAATCTCTGAAAAATCACAATTTCCAAAAATTTTGAACAGGTTTTAAAAGAGTTGCATTGTCCTTTTAAAATACCTATAATCAAATCCTCATTATTATGATCATGAGTAAAAAATCATCATGAATACGCTTCTCAAATTATTTGGGCGCTCTCCTTTTTCTCCATTAGAAACCCATATGGAGGAAGTCGCGCGTTGTGTTTATCTCTTAAAAGACCTCTTTAAAGCCTTAGAAATCCAAGATTATAAGGGCGTTGAAAAAATCGCTAAAAAAATCAGCAAACAGGAACACCAAGCTGATTTGACTAAAAATGATTTACGCAATCATCTGCCCAAAAGAATATTCCTCCCTATTGCAAGAGAAAATCTCCTGGAAATTTTAACGATTCAAGATTCCATTGCAGATAGAGCCGAAGACGTTGCAGTCTTATGCACACTAAAAAAAATTGAGCTGATCGATTCGTTCAAAGAAGAATTTAAGGAATTTTTGGATAAAAATATTGAAACATTTGAAGGGGCAAAAAAAATTGTTAAAGAACTGCACGAACTCTTAGAAACTACTTTTGGAGGCGTTGAGGCCGAAAAAGTACGTCAAATGGTTCACCGGGTAGCACTTTGCGAACATGAAACCGATCTAATTCAACGTAAAATGCTGAGATCTTTATTAAATTCAGAAGACCAAATGTCTTATACAACATTTTACGTCTGGCAGAAAATTCTGGAACAATTGGGCGCTATTGCAGATCTATCTGAAAATATCGCATACCAAGTCCGTCTGACATTAGAGCTAAAATAATGATTGCCGATCATACGCTTTTATTTGGAATTATTGTTATCGCAGGTTTTTACATGGCTTGGAATATTGGAGCTAATGATGTCGCCAATGCTATGGGAACATCAGTTGGATCCGGAGCGTTAACACTTGGACAAGCGGTCATCATCGCCTCTGTTCTTGAATTTTCAGGAGCATTTTTTTTCGGTTCACACGTTTCTCAAACAATACAAAAAGAAATTGTCGATCCCGATTTTTTCCTTTATGAACCCAATATTTTGGTCTATGGAATGCTTGCAGCGCTGCTTTCCGCCGGAGCTTGGCTGCAAATGGCTTCTTACTTTGGCCTTCCCGTTTCAACAACTCACTCGATCGTGGGCGCAGTAGTTGGATTCGGCGTTGTAGTAGGAGGCATTGATGTCATTAAATGGGGCACGGTATTAAAAATTGCCTCGAGCTGGATCATTTCACCTTTAGCAGGAGGCGCGCTTGCCTATTATTTCTTCGGTTTCCTTAGAAAACGTATTTTTTATACTTATCATCCTGTTAAAACTACGAAAAAGATCGTCCCTTTTCTCGTTTTTTTTATCATTTTTGTGATGATGCAGCTAATTGGCGGCAGTATTGTTGAAAGGCTGGCGATCCGACTCTCTCATAACGAAGTTTTTTTTATTACTATTGGCGCAGCTTTTTCTTGTGCTTTAATCAGCTATTTTTGCGTGCAAAGAGTTAAAGTCTTCCCTCACAACATTCACTCGCGGCCCGATCATGGGCCGGAAATGGTTTATGCGCTTCGCAAGGCAAAAAAACACTTAATGCGTGCCAGAACATCTGCAATTGGCGATGTTCATGAGCAGGTGTCTGATTTACTTGAACAAGTGGACCATCTTACAACATCTGTCTCTCAAAACATCGAGCAGACTGTTTCTCACTCCGAATACGCCGCAGTCGAAAAAATTTTCAGCTATTTGCAAATCATCAGCGCCTCATTAATGGCATTTGCTCATGGGGCTAATGATGTCGCCAATGCTATTGGCCCGCTTGCAGCTGCTATCGGCACACTCACAACAGGCGTAATCGCGATGCAAATGAAAATCCCTCCCTGGATCCTCGCCCTTGGAGGAGGCGGAATTATTTTTGGGCTGGCAGTATGGGGGTGGCGCGTCATTGAAACCATTGGAAAAAAAATTACCGAGCTTACTCCGACAAGAGGATTTGCTGCTGAATTTGGAGCTGCGACTACAATTCTTGCCGCCTCCCGCCTGGGCATGCCTATCTCTACAACCCATACATTGGTAGGGGCAGTTTTAGGAGTCGGGCTAGCGCGGGGAATTGAAGCGTTAAACCTTGGCATGACTCGCGATATCGTCATCTCTTGGATTGTGACAATTCCTGCCGGAGCCGGCCTAGCTGTATTTTTTTTCCATATCATTCAGTGGTGTTTTGGATAACAATTCATCAAATATTTGAAATGCAATAATTATTTTTGCATTTTGGGATCAATCGCATCTCGAACTGCATCTCCAACTAACGCAATTGCAACAAGCAAAGTCGTCAACAGAATTGCCGGAGGCCACATAAGAGAACTTTGTGCCGGGAAAACCGACCGCCCCTCATCCATTAAAACACCCCAAGAACAAGATCCCTCCTCACCCAATCCGAGAAATGAAAGACCTGCTTCACTTGTAATCGCAGCCATAATTGCAAAAGGAAGCAGTGTCAACACCGGTGGAACAGCATTCGGAAGAATATGAGAAAAAATAATACGGCTGTCATTGTATCCAATAGCACGGCAAGCTTCAACATAAGGAAAATTGCGCTGTTTTAAAAACTCTCCGCGGATATATCGCGAAAAACCTGTCCACCCAAACAACCCAACGACAGCAACTACAATAAAGATTGACTTGCTTTGCAAAACCGCAATAACTAAAAGCAGCATAAAAAATGTAGGCATCGACTCCCAAATCTCTAGTAAGCGGCACACGATAATATCCCATTTACCCCCATAATAGCCTGCAATCGATCCAATAGGAATCCCAATCATCATAGCCAAGCTCACAGCTAATAATCCCACAACAAGAGAAATCCTGACTCCGAAAATCAAAGATGCGGCAAGATCTTTGCTATTGATGCGGGAAAGTTCCCACCAAGGAAGAAATTGATTGATCTCTTGGTCGCCTCCCACATCATCTTCCCAATGATAAGGGCGGATAAGCGGCATCGCTTTCCAAGAAATTTTTCGGCTTTCAGATTCTAACCATTTTTGCTTAGCAATGCTGTACATCAAGGATGCTTTTGCACGTTTATATTCTATTGATCCCGGCGCATAGCGGCCTTGCTCTTTGCCAAGCCTTTCCACTCTTTCTTTAAAATGCTTTTGTTTAACAGCCCATAAAGTAAGAATTTCACCTTTAACGCGAGAGGCCTTTGCATAAGAAAGAATTATCTTGTTTTGATCTTTCAACAATTGATATTCAAGAACCAGATTGAGCTTGGCATAAGGGGTTAGATATGCAAGCTCATCTTTCCAGCTAGGATACTCTCCATTTTTTCTAAAGAGATAAAATGCTTCTTGCCGCTTTTTCGCCAAAGTACGATCAAAAGCAGGGTCTTTAACAGGCCAAAGCAAAAGAGATAGAAATCCGGCTAGTTGAATGATGCAAAATATCAACCCCCATCTTTTTTTTCCTAACCATAGTGAAATCACTATTAAAGGAAAGGTAAACATTAACAAGTTAAAAAACAGATCGATCCGTTTTGTATAAAAACCTGAAAAAAACAGATAGCGGAATAAAGGAAAATACCACTCGCCATTAAAATTCACGACGATCGGCTTGCTCGAAGCCAGAAAAGGCGCATAAATTCCCACAATACAAAAAAGCGCCGCGACCCCTAAAGCAAATACTCCAAGACGATGAGCTAAAAATTGCCGCGTAATTTTTTGCCAATAACGATCGCTCATTCAAATGTCACTCTCGGGTCTAATAATGTGTAGCAAATATCGGCTGTTAAATAGCCCATCAAAGTCAAAAAGGACCCCGCTAAAGCAGAAAACATAATGACATTATAATCTCTGTTAACTACAGCATCATAAAAAAACTTTCCAAACCCATTAATTTCAAAAAGAATTTCAACGATAAGCGATCCTCCAAGCACCACCCCAAGAGAGCCGGCAATCGACGTTAAAATTGTAATTGCCGCATTGCGTCCGATATGCTTTCCAAGAAGCGTAAATTTTCCAACGCCTTTTGCACGCGCTGTTCTAACATAATCTTGCCTCATAACCTCCAACACCGCTGTGCGGGAAAGGCGCGAAGATGCTGCCAGGCTTCCATACATCACCGCTGCCAATGGAAGAGCAATATGTTGCAGTACATCCCAAAGGCGTTGATAGCTTGTCATCTTGACATACTTAGATTCACTGCTTGTAAAACCGCTTATCGGAATAGAAATATCGGTAAAAGGAAAATGGTGGTTTAATGCGACTTTTTCAATCAAGAAAGGAGCGACAACAAAAATTGGAATCGCATAAAGAATAAGAAAAATCACATTAAAGGATAGATCTTGCCATTGATTTTGATAGCTTGCCATAATAAACCCAAAAAGCTGACTCAAAAAAAATGTAGCGATCATAGGCAAAAATGAGAGCGTCAAAGAATACTTAAACCTTTTAACTACCTCGCCGATCACGGATTTTGAATGATCGTTTCGCAAAGTCCCAAAGTCTAGAGTGATCACACGGCTGAAATAGCGGAAAAATCTCGTCTGCCCTATCAACTGAAACTTTTCCCACCCTTTAGGGTTGAAATGATACGCCTTTTCATTTTTTTGATACCACTCTTTAAGCTCCCGAACAGTCTTATCGATGGATTGATTGTTCTTTAAAACAGAGCGCAAGAACTCATTATCATTTGCCGCCTTCCGATTATACGCTTTTTGCGCATCTGAAAGCTCGTATCCGACATACCCCTGCCTTGTTCCTCCCCTCACAAAAAAACGAATTGCCATTTGTCGAATTTCAAGACTCAACTTTTTATCCTCGATTATCTGCAGCAGATGAGGCATTACATAACGGGACTGATCTCCTGTCCGCAAGCGCAGCTGTTCGTACTGTTTGACACCTAATTTACCCCTTCCTTTTACAAGCGTTTCAATGGAGTCAAGCACATCTTTCAAGGAAAGGTATGGCCAAAGGTTGATCACAATCGGCAGAGTTAATCCATAATGCTCTCTAAACTGCAAATAGCGCTCATCGCTGCCGAATGCAAAAGAACTATCTTCTTTGCGGCTAGCGGTTCCTTGTTTTGAAATTTCTGTAATTGTAACAGGATCTCCGGGAGCCAAATTGATAATGACAAAGTTAACAAATATAATGCAAAACAAAGTCAAAGGAAGCAGCAGGAGTCGCCTGGCAATGTAATTTAGCACGTGATCACTTCTTTTTTATCCAGATAATTGAACCATTCGGTTCAGTAATGTCCGCACCCGGAACAAGGTCCTGGCGCTTGGCAGGAATCCATACATTTTGCAAATAATCGCGATATAAAAAAAGATTTGTTGGGGCATACAAAAAAGTGTAGGGCTGCTCTTCGTGGATAATGGCATGAAAGCGGTGGTAAAGAGCAATTCTTTTCTCCGGATTATTTTCAAAATCCAGCGCATTGATGATCGAATCAGCCTCCTGATTAACAAATCCTATCATATTAGAAGAGCCCGGTTCGTCTGCGCCTGCAGAATACCAAAGCTGTCTTGGATCCTCGGGAGGAGTTCCCAGCGCCCACCCCAAGCAAAGAGCGTCAAAATTTTTGTCGTCAAATACTGCAGAAAGATCGGCCAAGTCCACCCCGTTTAAATGCACGCGAATCCCTAACTCCTTCAATGCCGAAGCCACATACTCTACAATCGATTTTGTCGTAGGGTTTTTCACAAAATAGGTGAGCGTAAATTCAAAAGGCACGCGCTTGCCGTCAATCATTTTATCAATAATCCCATCTCCGTCACTATCATACCACCCCTCCTCATCTAAAATATCGCGGGAGCTCTGCAAATCAAAAGGCCATGGTTTTATCGACTTGTCATACGCCGGAGAGTCGTGAGCAAACGGCCCGGTAATTTCAATCCCCATACCGTTTAAGTACTGTTCAATAATTCGCTCGCGATCTATCGCAAATGTCATCGCCTGTCTAATTTTACGGCTCTTAAACCAAGGACGCTTTTCATTCCATCCTATGTACATATAGCTTCTTCCGGGATACTCAAGCCGGCTTATTCCCATCCCTTGCTTTTTCTGTTTTTCATACAAGGAAGAATTTAAAAAGCTATTCAGTTCGATCAATTGATCCGGTTGAAGCGTATAGGAATCAATATTGCCCGCTTTAAATCCCTGCCAGATCGAGTCGGTTGAATTTTTAAACGCAACTTCGGATTTCTGCACCAAAACATCAAGAGGAAAGTAATGATTCGGATTTCGGCGAAACGAAATTTGACGATCGGTTTTTCCTTCAAAAATCCAGGCGCCGCAGCTGGGAATGATCGTGTTTGCCCAATGCTGTGCAAAATTTTGCGCCCAAACTGAATTTTTTCGATAAGTATCGGGATCGGAATCATCTTGTATAATTTTACTGCCATCTGGAAAATATTGATAAATATGAGAAGCCAGCGGGCGAAGGCTGCCCGTCAGTTGCTTTGTTACATATTTTACGCGCAGCACCGGCTTTCCTTCGTCGTTAACCACCTTTTTAGGACGCCACCGAACCACAAAGGTGAGCGGATCGAGGATCTCAATTTCTTCAATATCTCCTAGATAATTGCGGAGGGAAACAGCAGCCGGTTCCTGCACACTAGGATTCATCATCGCATCAAACCAAAATTTATAATCAGCAGCTGTTACTTGATGTTTTTCCAGAAATTGAGGAGCAAGTTTCACTTTCCCATCAAAAAGCATTTCAGAAAGAGGCTGCCAGAAGACATCGTTTCGAAGAAATACCCAATATTCAGGGACATTTAAGTCTTTTCGTATCCGTTCTTCAATTTTGAGCGCCATATCCGGGGCAAACGTTTCATATCTTCCAAATTTCAACCTTGCTAATTGGACACTGCATTGTGAAATCCAACCGGATGCCTCGCTCCAATTTGTAAATGGCTTCAAATTTGGAGGATTGCCTATGGTTGCCGTCTTTCTTGATCCTTTCGGCGCAAATCCTTTCGGAAGCAGCTTGGGCAATGTTTTGGCATAAAACACATCTTCTGAAAGCAAATTAGGAAGACGCGGATCCATAAAAGGATAAATGCTTGCAAGATCCGAGGCCTCTTTACTCTGTTTTTCCTGAGAATGAATCTTTAACTCTTTATGCCTGACTTCTGAAGAAATGACGCTAAGGGAATCTTTAAGCTCTTTTAATCCTTCGGCCACATCTTGCAATCCGGATTGAACAGCTTTTAAATCTTCTTCAACCAGTAAAGAAGACCAGTAAAGCATCGCCATAAAGGCAAAAAGTCCCAGGCTTAGAAAAAACCTGAGTAAATACAATCCGAGAGGTTCTCTTTTCATGCTGTACAAAAATAGTGAATCGTTGTTTCTTTGCAAAGTAAAAATTCCATATTGATGAAAATTTATACCGCTCGTGTTTCAAAATTTGGGATTTTGGCTTTGAAAAAGCCTCGTGATTGAACGATCGCAAGCCACTCAATATTGATTAATATTAAGCGGCTTGCGATCGTTCAATCACGAGAGCTTTTTCTTTGCCAAAAACCAAATTTTGAATCACGAGCGGTATAGACTTATCCCCTAATATCTTATAATTTACATAAAAACATTTTCTACCTGCTATAAAATATTAAATACGTTTTTTGTTTAATAAAAACGATAATTTATAGGAGGTTTTTTATGAACCTTGGGAGAGATATGTGTACTCGGATCTCTAATGAATTCCAGAGAGTAGATGATGCCCGGGAGAGGGCGATATTAACTCGACTTTGCAAAATTTTGCATATCCTTCAAACGTACCGGTTCCACAAAAATAATTGAAACACAGAGGCTCAAAGACACAGAGAATCTACCCGTTTATTACATGGGTTATTCCATTTTTTTCCGTTTTGGAACCTTCCAAAAAATCAGTAAAAGCTCAAGCGAAGCGCCGCAAAACGACTCTTGATTGGAGCGTTCAGATGGTGATGCAATTGGTTCGATGGTTTCCAAACGCTCCTTTTATTCCGGTTGGGGATGGAGGGTTTGCCTGTGCAAAACTAGCTTTGATCTGCTTCAAAATGAATATTGTGCTTGTTTCCAGACTAAAGAAATGAATATTGTGCTTGTTTCCAGACTAAAGATAGTGGTCAGATAAAGCAATTGCCAGGACAACCCCTATATTAATGGCGCTATATTCAATTGTGTGTTTGATTGGAAATCGAATACATAATAATGAGCCTCTAAAAGCAGAAAAAACAGCGTGGTATGACAAGGAGGCCATCTCGTTCTCTGATTTAATCAAAGCGATTCGAACTCGACTGTGGAGAGATAATTTATTTTTCAGGAAGGGGGATTCGACACCTTCCGGAGAAATTAAACTGGAGGAACACGGGGTTTGGAGGGACTGGTTGGTGAAAACCTTGGCGCTAGCGGTCTAATTTTTTGCAAAGTCGAGATAATGAAATTTTAACTTAATAAAATCTTAACTTTAAAAAAAAGCGTCAAATTGATAACATATTCTTTAAAAGGATTTTGCAAAATATCACTCATTAAAGCTGAAAATATTTAAACAAAAAGAAATTCATCATGTCCAGCTCTTCAATATCCTCGAGCGAACCTTTGATTCCCACAGAATGCAGCAGTCAATCATCAATGTCTCTTCACCCGCATCTTGTGTATCAATATATCAAAACACCGTTGCACTCTTTACTTGGAAGAGCGGTCGCAGATTGGAGAAATGAAACCAACTCAATCGGAAGACGCCTAGTTTGCGGCGTTGCTTTAGCCGGTCTGGCTATAGCCGGTATTATCGATATGATTGCCGGCATTGCAATAGGTATTTTGAGCTTTCCTCTGAAGTTATACGGCTATCAGTATTCGCGCTATGCGTTCGAACGTGTTTACTGGGGAGGAATCACCTCCATTTTCTTTTTATCAACTTTTCAACTTGAAAACATCTTAGGAAAAACTTTATGACGAAACCTGCTTTTGATTTTCATTTACTCAATCAAAATCAAGAACAAGTCTCTCTTGATCAATTCAAAGGAAAGTGGGTTATTCTTTATTTTTATCCAAAAGACAACACTCCCGGATGTACGATTGAAGCCAGAGATTTTACCCATTTTAGACCTGAATTTGAAGCCTGTCATGCAAAAATTCTGGGAATCAGCCCGGATAGCTGTAAAAGCCATCAAAATTTTATCCAAAAGAAAAACCTTGCAATCGATCTGCTTAGCGACCCTGAAAAAGAGGTCGTTAAAGCTTATGGAGCTTGGGGCGGTAAAATTTATAAAGGGCTTATCCGCAGCACTTTTATTATTAATCCTGAAGGAAATATTGCTGCTTCCTGGCAAAATGTACGTGCAAAAGGCCACGCAGAAAAAGTGCTGAATAAATTAAGAGAGCTTCTGGATGGCTAATTTTCATTCTCCTCCCGGAATGGGTCAAGCATCAGCAAGACCCAATTCATACAAAAAAGGACTCGGCTTTATTCCAACAAGCATTTTCCCCTCCAATCGAGATCCCATCATTGACTTGGTTAAAGTGCTCCCTAAATTTTCAAGGATATGTTCGCCGCAATCTAACAAAAACCCCAAAACTCCTTCCATATCGCTTGTCAACTTAGATCAATTGTCTGAACTGAAAGGAAACGCACGAAAAAGTTTGGTCAAATCATATGGCGATGCATTGAGAAAAGATGGATTTGTAGCGATTCATGCTTCCTCCTTGACCTCGCTTATTGAGCAAGTATACCGCGAAATGAAAAATTATTACCGACAAACATTCGATAAAAAAATTTTGGATTGGCAAGGATATCTCGGATTGCAGGGCTATTTGCATCAAGGAATGGAATTCGCCCCCCATGCTAAACAGGCGGATATCAAAGAATCATACTACGTCCCTCTTGGCCATGACAAATGGCCTAAATTTCCCTCCTCTTTTGCCCGTACTATTCGAGATTACCAAATGTATATGTTCGAATATGCAAAAAGCTTGCTTAAAGTTCTCTACGAATATTTAGGACGCGCCCATGCCGAGGTCGATCAGTCTTTAAGCCCTCGGGACAGCATTCTGCGACTTACCCATTATCCAACTTTAAAACCTACAGATCACGCAGAAGCATTATGGGCAGCGCCGCACAAAGATTTAAATGCCATTACGATTATGCCTCCGGGGTCAATCCCCGGATTAGAAATTTTGACCTTTGAAGGACTTTGGAAACCGGTCCATATACCTAAAGGATATATTGTCGCAGCGGCAGGTTTGCAAATAGAACATAAAACCGCAGGGCTCATTAAAGCTCGTCTTCATAGAGTAATTAATCCGGGAGGGCGCTTGACATTAGCCGATCGCTATTCAACTGCATTTTTCGGTTCTTTTTTTCCGGAACTTTCTCTTCTTCCTTTTGATCAATGTATTGAGATAATGACAAATGGAATGACAAATAAGCAAAGAGCCTCTTTTCTCAGGCAATACCCGTCTATTATGGCCAAGGAAAAACTATCCTGATCAGGTATACCGTTTGTGTTTCAAAATTTAGGATTTTGGCAAAAAGAAATCCTGAATTTTGAATCACGACCGGTATAGCGATCTAATTGTAGTAGAACTGAAAGCTAAAACTGCAGTTCACCCCGTTAACAACTCACCTTACGCATTTGCGATGATTAAAGATTCTCATGAAACTCCGTCAAAAAAGCGCGATATGATACGTCTCGTTAATCATTAGATGAGGAACCCATTCAAATTCAGCTATCCCTCTTAATGCGGCGAAGAAACCGACAACTGCTGTACAGCCCCCCAAAAGCCGGTTCCCTATCACATTGCAACGGCTTACTAAACGGGAGGCATGCATTGCCAGCCAAAGCGACGGGCTTGTTAGCAGAGCAAAAGCAAACCCGTTAATCAAACCAACTGCAGCGCTCTGAGAAAGAGCGCAAGCTGAAAAAACGATAAGAGTCTGACCGCAAGGCAAAAAAATCGTTGCAAAACCAAAGAAAAAAGTTGCGTAGGGCCTGTCTTTTAATAAAAGTAATGATAATTTTTTATCCACCGAAGAAAAAAGCGTTTGATACAATTTAAGTCCGTTCAAAGCTTTGCCAAACATCATGCAAATTCCAATTACAATCATAACTGAACCAAACAACAAACTCACAATCGCCGACAGATGAAAAACCTTCAACCAAATCTGGAGAACCTTCCCTAAAGTTCCGGCTATTAACCCTGCAAACGAAAATGAAACACAGCGTCCAAGAAAATAAAAATAGCGAAAACGGTGCCTCCCTAAAAAAAGAACCAGAGGACCGCACATTCCCAAACAGTGCAAGTTTCCCAGTAGGTAAACTGGAAACATAGCCAGCAATAAACTCATTATTGAGCTGTACCTTTAAACCGCTCTTGATTGATCTTTGCCATTGACAAAAGAGATGCTTTCGAATCCCTTGAAAATCCAACAACAGATACAAGAACAATCGCACTCATAAAAAGCGCAAACACAGCTAATGTAAAAAATTGAAAAAATGTAAGTTTCATATACAAAAAATCTCTTTTGAACTGCGAGCGGTATATTGCTCGACCTTTATTTCTTTTTTGGAGAAGCGCTATTCTTTTCGGTTGGAATTAATCCCCACTTTTCTATCAAAGCTCCATAACGGCCATCGGTTTTAAGTTTTTTCAGCCCTTCATTAAATTTACTGATTAACAATATAGATTTAGGATCATTCAGCGCGACTAAACGTAAACCGCGGTCAGTCAAAGGAGGTGTGGCAATTTTTAAACGGCCTTTATAAAATCCCTCAGTGGATACATAAGCACGGATAATATCCATAAAAACTGCATTAATCATATTATCATCCAGGCGTTCTAAAGCTGCTGAAATGGTGTCATAGGGAATAATAACAACATCAGGCGCCTCGGGAATCTTAAATGTGGGAAGCGTACCGCTCTGTACTCCTAAAATTTTATCATTTAAATCACGAAGCGAGGTGATCTTTGAATTTTTTCGAACAACTAAAACCGGACCAAGCAAGTAAAAAGGTTGAGAAAATGCATATTTTTTTTGATTAATGCCGTTAGGTTCCAAAGAAGAAAAAATTCCATCAAACTCTTTTGTATTCAAAGCATCCATTAACCGGTCTTGACCCACGTTAAACACTTGTACCTTAAATCCTTCAAGCTTGCCTATTTCCTGAATCAGATCATTTGAAAATCCCACCATATTTTTTTCGCGTCCGCGAAGGTCGACGGGATACCAAGTACTGTCTCTTGCAATAAAATATGTCGGAACGCTTGGACTATAAGTGCCGGAAAAAGAGCGGATAAGCAGCCAAACAAGCGCAGCTGTCACTACTAACCCGATAACACTTGAAATCACGTACTTGCGATTCATGAACCAATAACCAAACCTCATTTTTCTCTAAAAAAACCGCTATGTCAGCGGGCAATCGACTTTGCCAAAAACCAAATTTTGAAACACGACCGGTATAAGCCCCTCTTTTTTTCCACGCAATTAGAGCTTGCTCGAACTTTTCTGAATACACCAGTATACCCATTACTTCATTTACTTCAAAAGTTCATATTTTACCACGGCTATCAATCATCATTTTTAAGGAATCAGTAACGCTTTGAATAACAAATTTTTATAGGAATTTTCAAAAAAATAAATATTTAACAATCAAACAATCAATAACTTCTGACAATTATCAACTTGAATTTCATCAAAAAATACTTTTTCTTCAAGCCTGCACATTTTGAAACTCAAGGAGTTATCGAGTTAAAATATTTTTTTTAACACAAAGTGCTTGCAGCCTATCGCTTCAAATGCTACCTTTTCCTGTCGGAACAGCCCCAGAACGGGCTGTGGAAACGTTGTTTATAACTTAATAAGGCTCGAAATACTATGACAATTTGCAACCCTTGTGATACTTCAGACCAATGGACGAAATTTTTAGCATTTGTTAGAAAAAAAATTTCCTCGACTGCATATGGAAATTGGTTTGAACCTATCAACGTTCTTGAATCTGCAGCTGAGTCGATTACACTTGAAATTCCGAATATTTTCGTAAAAGAGTATCTATTAACAAATTTCAAAGAAGATCTTTGTGCATTTCTACCGGTAAACTCCAAAGGCGAGCCTGAAATCAAATTTGTTGTCGCTCGTCGTTCTGTTAAAAAAAATGAAGAAAAAAAAATATCCGGAGAGCAAACCGAAACGCAAATTCATCCTATTAAACAACAGCATGAAATCAAACTTAATCATAACTATCGTTTTGAACTATTTATCGAAGGTCCAGCCAACCAGTTTGTAAAATCTGCAGCAATGGGCGTTGCTGCAAGACCCGGCCATTCGTACAATCCTCTCTTTATCCATGGCGGTGTCGGTCTTGGTAAAACCCACATCCTGCACAGCATTGGACATCATATCCAAAAGCATAACAAAAAGTTAAGAGTTCAATGCATTACCACAGAGGCATTTATTAATGATCTGGTTGACAATCTCAGAAATAAATCTGTTGACCAGATGAAGCGGTTTTATCGATCTGCTGTGGATGTTCTCTTGGTAGACGATATCCAATTTCTACAAAATCGACTCAATTTTGAAGAAGAGTTTTGCAATACGTTTGAAACATTGATTAATCAAAACAAACAAATTGTAATTACCAGCGATAAGCCGCCTAGTCAACTCAATCTTTCTGAACGGATGGTTGCACGGATGGAGTGGGGTCTTGTCGCTCAATTAGGAGTTCCGGAGCTGGAAACCAGGGTGGCAATTCTTCAACACAAAGCGCAGCAAAAAGGACTTAATCTTTCAAATAAGGTCGCTTTCTTTATCGCAGAGCATATCTACAATAATGTGCGTCAGCTTGAAGGCGCAATTAATCGATTAAGCGCTCATTGCCGCCTGCTTAATCTCAAGATCACTGAAGAATTAGTGGAATCCACCCTAAGAGAGATGCTCCACCACGCTCCAAAAACAAAAATTTCTGTTGAGGAAATTTTAAAAAGTGTTGCCACTGTCTTTCAAGTCAGAGTGAGCGACCTAAAGGGAACATCAAGAACCAAAGAGATTGCTCTTCCTCGCCAAGTTGCGATGTACCTTGCATGCAAAATGATTAAAGGAACTCTTCAAACATTAAGCGACTCGTTTGGCAAGACTCATTCAACAATTCTTCACGCATGTAAAAACATCGAAAAAAAGGTAGCAGAAAATGACATGCTTCGACGTCAAATTAACATGGTGGAGCGCAATATCAACGCCTAGTCTAACGCTCCTTCAAAGCCAAAAACCAAATTTTAAAACACGACCGGTATAAAGCCGTCAATCCAAGCGGCGTGTTACCGTCAACGCATAAAGTTTGGCAGGACTTCCTTCCACAAGCGCTTCTGCAGCAGCACGGATTGTCGCACCTGAATGGTACCAGTCATCAATAAGCAATACCGTTTTATCACGAATATCGACTGACTGACGTAAAACGAAATGCGGTGCTTCTGTTTGATAAGAAATACGCTTCAATACATTTTGAAATTGGCAATCCATCAAACAAGAAAATTTTTTTGCCAACAACACGCTAAGATGATCCCCATTTTGAAACCATCGAGAAATAGTTCCGGCAACAGGCACTGCTATATCCGGTTTTGGCCAATTCAACCGATCCCACTGAACAACAAGGTAAGCCGCTAAGCTTTCTGAAAGATAGGGTTTAGAGAACTTGCACTGCCTCACCAAATCATATGCGGGTCCGGAATCATCAAAAACAGAACCAAAACCATTTAAATTCTGGACCTTACACATACAGTCGCGGCACACTTTCCATTTTCCTGATAAATGAGAAGAAAAACAATACCGACAGCGCTGGTGATAATCAATCAGATCTAACAGTTCCCGGCAGCTCTCGCAAAGAAACCCGGGAATCTGCAAGTTCTGATCACAATGTAAACAATGAGGCGGATAGAGGGAATGCCAAAGTGCTTTACCCAGAAATTTGATAGGGTTTTCCAAATACTTGAGATAATTCTTCTTCAATCGTTGATATCACTGCATTATAATGATTTGGGTGAGCATCTTTCAGCCAAAAATGGTATTTCTTTACAACTAGCTTCAAATCAGGCTCCCAGTTTTTTTGCTCTTTCATATGTGGAGCATCCGATAATTTTCCTACATCCAAATGAATCGGTTTTCCTTGAGCAAATCCTGTGTTATGTAAAACTCCATGATCTCTATCATAAATCCCTTTTTGATATTCGGACAAATAAAGGGCGATGATTTGGCGCACATAATCCTTTGCTTTTTCTACATCTCCTTGCTTAAGAGCTTCATCCATTAACTCACGGGTAGTATTTGCATACTTCTGCACAATAAAGACATAAGAATCCAGTTCGATTTGATGTTTTCTTCCTATTTTATCAAAGAAAGTGGCCGTTATATTTAAATCCAAAGAGGGATTAAGTTGAATAAAAAGGATCCCTGACTCGCTGCGATGTTTTTCGTAAGCGAGCTTATACCCGTCGAAAACGCCTTGAATTTGCCTCTTCTTTTTTGCAATGCTTTTATTCTTATAACGACCCAAAGGACCTATTTCAGGAAGATTATCAACAAAAACGTTAGGTTTTAAGTGTTTAAATTTAAAAAATTTAAGAACATACTGCCCGTCATCGCTGGCAAAAGCATAAGATTGAGCGCCTTTACCTAGATAATAAAAGGACTGTTGAAAAAGCGTCTGCAAAAAACGCTTTTGTTCGGGGGAGGGTATGACTTCCCAGTTTTTGTTATAGGGCATTTCGTGCTTAATATGGGATAACCGAAAATCATCAGTTAACCTGTAGTAAACACGCACAGAAAAAAACATAAATACAGCAACAAGCGTAACAACTAATAAACGCTTTGGCCAAATTGAGTTCTTGTGAGTGGTCATCTTATTTCTATTTATTTTTTACAGTCTTTTGTTGCAGCCTCGTATTTGTACATTTTTTAGGCTCATCTTCTGTGGGAAGAGGTCAAAAACTTTGCAAAATCAAAATCCCGAATTTTGAAACACGAACGGTATAATTGGGTATAACGTAAATTTGTAAATAATTAAGACCATGATAAAAGACAAAAAAATTAAATTCAATACACTATACCGCTCGTGTTTCAAAATTCGGGATTTTGGCTTTGTACATTTTAAAGAACTCAATTCACCCTTGCGGCAAGTTTTTCTTTAGGTAAAACGAAAGAACAATTAATGAAGAACCTAAGAAAAGCAAATAAACACCTACATAAAGCCCTATTACCCATCCTGCCGTTGTAGGCCATCCACTATAAATCAGCCCCGCCAAAATCAACGATATTACGCCGCTAAACAAAAGCCAACCCCAACCTTCAACAGACCTGTACTGAAAAGAACTAATCATTTTTGTAATCCCGTCAAGAACCAGAAATACCGTAATCAAAAACGTCAGAGTTAAAGCTCCTGATGTTGGATTAAAAAGTAATAACAATCCTGCTATTAAAGCAAGAGCGCCGCCAATTAAAGATGTCCAAAGACTGGAATTTCCTCTACTCGATATGCCGCGAATGAGTTGCACAGCTCCTGCAGCTATTAAAACCACCCCGACAAAAAATTCAATGCTTAAGGTCATCAAAAATGGCTGTGAAATAGCAAAGATTCCCAAAACCAAAAAAATAATTCCTTCAAAAAGAATTAATAACCAATGATTTGCAAGCATATACAACACTCCTTCTGTTCGCTTTAAAAGCACCTACCAAATACATTCAATCATTTATCATTTATCGATATAAGCAACAGCAACCCGACTCAAAAATAAATAAATCCTTGAACGACGATATCATATGTTCCCGCATTTCTAAAAAATCTGTCATAATTTGACAAAATGATCTTATTACGGCGGGAAACCGATTCGGCTCTATTTATGATAATAAATGATTTAAATGAAAAGTTTTTTTGCTTCATCCGATTATTGACATCCCCCTTTCTCTAAAGGAGAAAGTTTTTCTGCGCGATTAGAGAACCGGTCGTGTTTCCGGTTTTTGACAAAAGGCACTTTTTCAGAGATCTTGAACAGGTTCTAAGAACTTGTTCAAAACCTCTGAAAATTGTAATTTTTAGCGAATTTTGCCTTGTTTTTGCACCTTTAAAACTTGCGCATACTTGGAAAAGTAGAGGAGTTTTAAAGGTTGCAAAAAACAAAGTGAAAGGCGCAAAAAGCACTTTTTCAAGGATTTTGAACAGGTTCTAAGTCGGATTCCAAACGGAATCCGACTTTAAAATAGATTAGTAGTGACGAGACTTTCTTTCAGCTCTTGCGTGAGAAGTGCCATAATTTTGGTGATAATAGCCTCGGTTGTAAACCTGGCCTGTTGGACATCCGCCTTGATCGCACTCTCCGCAATCATTCATATCCAGACATGCTGTTTTGCAATAAGTATAAGGCTCATAACAGCAATGTTCATCGTTAACAACTCGTGTGCGGTAACGGGTTTCACATGTGTAGTAGCATTCCGGAACTTTTTTGCAGTAAGTTTTAGTGTAATATTCCGGACGGTAGCGTACGCATTTTTTCCTAACTGTGTAAGGTTCTTTCACACAGCGTTTTGTACAATACGTTCTTCTTTTAAATTTCGTTACGGGATAGGTGCACCGCACAGGTCCGCATCGGTACTCTGTACAGGGATCTACCTCTCCTTCTTCATAAATACCATTTCCATTGGTATCTAATTGTCTAATATCACAGTACGCAGGAATATCACTGCTTCTTGCTGCAAATAAACTGCTGCTTGAAATCATCACAATACCCATAGCAGCAAACATTAAAATTTTTTTTGTCATTATAACCTCCCTCGAGTGTTGATAAAACTAAATTTTAATCATTATAAAGTGTTGCGCCGGAACCAAAAAAAGTGAAAAGAACAAGAAAATCACGATATAATCCTATCAATACAAAAAATCTTATATGAAATCAAATTATTTATTGATAAATTGCAATCAGTTTAAATTTAACGTTTTAAATGAAAAATAATCATAAATTCAAATCGTTAAAAATTGCAAAATCGAGCTTATTGCTTTTGGAGTGTATAATGAGGCTTTTTCAAATTTCCCTGGATATTAAAAGTCAGCAATTCTGCAAGCTTGAATATTAAATTATATTGTTTCATTTTTACCTGAATGTTTCAACCCTCCTTCAAAATCAACTGTAGAGTCTTGAGACGGAGCCAAATAAAACTTGGACAGTTTTCCGTCGCTGTAGACATCTTTAAACCTTATGAGATGAAATTTTCCATCCTGAATTTTATAGGAAACCGAACCGCTTACAGGAGTTAATACGGAGAGATCCAGGCCGATGCGGGACAAAATTTCAGAGGGCACTTGAAAAATTGTATTTTGCAAGATTTTTTTTGATCGATTTGTAAAATGCAAGCTTCCGTGTCCTATGAATGTGCGGGAGTCGGAAAGATTCCCCTGAATACTTTTCAACGTCAGTTCTTGAATGACTAAAGGCTTGCGAATGCTTGGACGAGGCTGATTTTCTTCTTGCAGCAAACTCGGCCGGAAATTCTGAACGGTCATTAACGGCATTGCAAAAGCCCATGTGTCAAAGTTGGTTTTGACAATATCTATGCGATCGGATTTGACAATGCCTGACGGATCCTGCAGCATAAAATCATTGATGCGAATAGCTTTTGGGGTATACTCTAAGCAGGCGCTTGCTCGATCAAATTGATACCCGTGAAGTTGAAATCGATCTCCTTTGAAAGTTCCGACAAAATGCAGCTTGTCTCCATAGCTTTCTGACCGGCTTTTTAAAAAACGCCATTTTCCTTGTAGTTTATATCCGTCTCCTACCTTCCAATTTTCAAACATTTCAGCCATCAAGGAGGGAAAAAAATTTTTTGCATACTGTCCATGAAAACCAACTTCACCAATCAAATAAAACGCATCTTTTGCAGGCGGCTCCGCAGGATCTTTTTCCAACTGAATATTCAATCCCTGAAAAGCCCCTTCTACACGTTTAATGGTCAAACCTGTTTCAAAATGATTTTCCCAATCAATAAAAATCGCCTCTTCCGGCTTTTGCGTATAAGCGGATTTAGGCGGCAAATCCGTTAAAACCAGTTCCCCATAAGCAAGAGTTGGCGAAGAAGAGCGGGCATAAAACCAAAAATCTCTGCCCGCGAGCTGATAACCGGATACAACCGAAAATTCGTAGGGGTCGTAATTCATTTCAAAATCGTGAACGGAATGAGCCGCATTCAAGTAATGATACTCTCCATCCTCAAGAAATAATCGCATCGCATTGTAAGGCGGAGACATCTCATATTGCAACACACCTTTTAATTCCCCTTCTAATTTACAATTCCTAATCGTGTCAAAAACCGAGGAGTTAACAAAGTCAGGAAAACTTATTTGCAGTTGATTGGCAAAGTTGGGCAAATGGTGCGCAGGCACCTGAAAAGAAAGTTCGTCAAACAATATTTCACCCGATGAGAAATCGTATTGAATTTTTTCAATCCCAATTTGCGCCCATGAATTTTTAAAATCGGGATCAAGAATCTTCGTTTGCAATTTTCTCATTGTCATTCCGCGATTGGATACAAAATGACAAGAAACATTTTTCGCATTTTCAAAATGAATTCCTCTGATGTCCCAGTCTTCTAAAGCAATATCTAAAATCGCCTCCACTTTCCAGGGGAGGCTCCCTGCTCCCCAGTCAAAATACAAATTCCCCGACCCTTTAAGAATCCCGTGGGGATCATTGCTATTGGTAAACAACTCAATTTCAGGTGTTCCCGACATCTGTGCTAAATCTATTTCGATCTGTTCAACGCGTCCTTCGAGCATTTTGCGATCAGGGTGCAAGCTGCCGTTTAAAAACACTGAAATAATACTGCCATTTTGAAAATGGAACTGCTTAACCTTCCACCCCTCTTTTACAGGCAAAAATTCTCCTTGCAAAACCTTCTCATCCCACTGAAGGTTTTCAACTATCCAATGTTGATCTTTTTGAAAACCTCTGAATTGAACGGCGTCTGCAGAAAACTGATTCCACGAAACTTGTTCACCCAGCAAAGAATAGCCGAATTGCTCAGATGAACCATCGTAGCTCAATTGAAGATCTAAAATTCCTGAAACATTTTCAGCAGATCGTATTTCTTTTGCATACTTTCCCAATACAAACTCCAAACCCAATTGACGCACTGAAAGCAATTCATTTAGAAGAGAATCTAAACGCACCTGCATTCCCAACTTAAACTCTTTTACAGCTAACCAGTCCTCTAAATACAGTTGAAAGTTGGAAGGGTAAATGTTGCCCGCATGTGTAAGCTCGGGGTCAATATGCACAGCAATTACAGAGTTTTGATCAGCCTCCTGTTCTTTTTGTGTTTTTCCTACAAAACGTATGAGATCCCGAGATGAATCTCCAATCCAAAAATCAAATGAAGACTTCCCCTCTTGTAAATCTTCAATTTTTAAATGGTCGCCATACAAGCTGTATCCTGTAAGAATCCCCTCTTTTTGAAGATCTGCTTGCAAATTAGAAATTTCGAAACTCCGACTCGCATGATCATAGCCAAATTGCAGCCTGAGATTTGATAAACCTGATAAACTGTTCTCCGACATCAAAAGACTGCCTTCCTTCAAGCAGGCTTTGGCAGATGCCTCAAAAGAAAAATCGCCGGGAATAAATGAAAGCTTAAAAAACGCGCCCTTTTCATTTAATTCTAAATTTCCCTCTAAGGGAAATTGCAAAAAAGGTAAGTCGGGGTTGAATCGAGACAACAATTTTTGAGCATCCTCGACTCCTCCAATAAGCTGTTTGACATGGATTTCCAAATCAAAAATATCGTCATTCGGTTCACCGAAATCAATATCAATACTGCCTGCCATTTGTATGCCCATGCATTCTGTTTCTATTTGCGCCAAATGCATTTTTTTTCCTTCCAAAAAGATTTTTGTCCGGGTTGGCATAAACTGCAGTCCTGAATTTTTTTCAATATAAAGCGCATTATTCAATGAAATAGACCCGAAATGCGTTCCTCTTTTTACATCAAAAAAGTGAGCGGCGACCCCTTCGCTGCTCTTGCCGATCTGATCTACTTTAATCGAAATAAAATGATTTTCCAGCGCAATGTTTTCAGCGTCATACTCAACGGCAATGATATGCTGGTCAAATTCACCTTTAAAATTCCCTCTTCCAAAAAGCTGCATTTGATGATGCGGAAAAAGTATCGGCGAAACAAAACGCTCAAGATCGACTTGCTTTGCTGAAAACCATCCGTTCCGAAGAACAACTCCGGCGATTCCGGACTCGGCTTTCATCCAATTCGACTCAAATAAAACTGTTGGAGAAACAATAGGGGGAAGTACAGCCTGCATCACTTCCAATCCTACATTTTCCCAGTATGAAGTAGCCAGGTGGTCAGCAGGCCAACTTTTCCATAACTTCTCGGAACTTTTCTCTAAATCAAACCCAAATGCAATTAATTGAGAAGCTAACGAAATCTCTCCTAAGACAGCAAGCTTATCCTCTTGAAACAACATACAAGCATGGATTAATAATGGATTGCCTGAAAAATTTTGGAGAAAATGAGAGCGAAAATTAAGAGGAATAACAGGAGCAAGACGCTCCGAAGATCCAAAAAAGTCAAAATGAATTTCTTTTTCCTCGGCCGTCCAGTCCACGCCAATCGTTCCCTTTAATCCTAAAAACTCTCCTTTCAATTCCGATTTTTGAAAAACTCCTTTTCGAATGCTGAATTCCGTTTCAATATCATTCAAACAACATCGATTTCCAGCCAAAGACGCTGCAATCAACTCACCGCTATGAATGGTAAAATCAGCGTTAATCGTTTTTAGAGGATCCTCATTCAGCAGGTTTATGAAAAAATCTCCGTGAGCACGGCCGATACTCGCTGTGATATCATGTTGAATAACATCAAATCGCAAATGATCAATATCCATTTGATGGATAGTTAAACCTGTCAACTGCCAGCCAATCATTGAAACTGTGCCCGAAGCATTCATTTCCCCATTTTCGATACGAAATACTTCCCAGTCTTGAGCGCATCGCGCTAACGCTTCTTGAACGAATGCAAATTCATCAGGCCCTATATGTTCAACAAACAATTCTGCTTCATGATGCTGTGGTCCTAATTGCTTTGCAATAAACCTGGCTGCCGCTTCATTGCTTCCATTAGATATGAACCTGGCAACAATTTCCAAAGCCGCTTTTTTCTTATCGATTAATTGCGCCTCTCCTTCCAGTTTCAAATTAAAAGCTCTCAATTCATGGCTGCACTCGCCTTTTGCATCGATCATTACACGGCGTTCCGGAAGAAAATAAACCCCTCCCGAAAGATCATTAATTTTCCAAAAAGTTTGATGCTTTTTATGAAAACTCAGAGATGTCCCTTTGACAAATTCCACTTTTCCATCAAGTGCGGGAATCTGTCCTTTTACATGCTCAAGGTGTAAATCCAGGACAGCTTCACCGATTTCTCCTGTTATATTTTTCTCATCGTGCGCAAATACTAGATCCTGAACCGTTGCCTTGCCTATTGCATAAGGGGCTTCCAACTCAGGTAAAACCACTTCAAGATGTCCGTTAATGATTCCGCTGTTGAATTCCCACCCTTTTAGCGGATAGCCTGCCGCTTCAATAATCCCGGCAATTTTTCCACATTCAACTTGTTGAAATGCAAATCGAATTTCAGAGCACTGCCGGGCATTTTTTACCATTTGCAAGGTAAAGGCATTTTTATCATCCACTGCTTGGTCAAGCCAAATCGCAAGCCCGATTTCTTGATGTTGCCGATTTCCCGAAGCCAGTAGATTAAAAGTGGCAAATTCCCTTTTTTTGCAATCAGAAACCCAGGAAGTCCGGCCATGTTCAATCTCGCACGCACTATTAATCTTAAGTATTTGATAAGGAAATTTTTGGGGAATAAGGTCTGAAAAAAAATCTGTGAGATCTGCGGCCTGTTTTTTAATGTCTATTTTTGAACCCTTGACCCTTGTCAGGATCGAAAGCTCTCCTCCAAAGAGATTCCAATCAAATTTTACTTCAAAGCGGTCGGCTGCCAGCCTAACATCGCCTCTCTCGATTGAAGGCGATTCAAAAACCCAAAAATCTCCTTGTTTTGACACTCCTTTGTTTTTCAAAGGAACGCCGAACCGATTTTTGGTATATTGTTTTGCTGTGTACGAAAGAACAAAGCCCCAAAAAGGCTGCCAGCAAAAGATAAAAACAACTAGCAAAAAAGAGAATAAAAAAAAGAATTTTTTCTTCATGTCTTAAATTTTCCATATGTATGGCTTCACTGATCTTAACGGCTTTGAACTCTTTTGTAAAATAGAGTTATTGAAATACAGGTGTCTCGACTTTGCAAAATTTTGCATATCCTTCAAACGTACTGGTTCCACAAAAATAATTGAAACACAGAGGCTCAAAGACACAGAGAATCTACCCGTTTACACGGGTTATTCCATTTTTTAAATGTCTGGAACCAAAATTTATGAGCAGGCCAAGCCTGAGGCCGGTTAAGCGAAGATAAGCGAGGAGTTGTACTTGATGTATAGGATTAGCTTTTTCAGCAGCTTTCACTTCGACAATGATTTTATCTTCAACCAAAACATCAAGAAAAAGGGGATCTCTTATTTTAACACCTTTATACCGCTCGTGTTTCAAAATTTGGGATCTGTAATTTTTTCTTTGAGTTTTCTTACACGTTTTGCTAGCCTTGCTTTTAAAGATAACTGATTTACCGGACCCACCATAATGCTTAGAAAATTCTTGGACTACCAGCTTTCTTTTGTAGAAAAAGGAAAGCCGTTGCATTTTTTACGTCCCCTCGTTACTGCAGGCGACACTTTCTTATATGAACCTGGCCTGAACACAAAAAAAGGCCCCCATATCAGAGATGCTATCGATATAAAGAGATGGATGATCATGGTTGTCATCGCTCTAATTCCCTGCATACTCTGGGCAGTTTGGAACACAGGCTTGCAAGCTGTTGTCTATTCAAGCGGAAATTTCAAATTAATGGATAGCTTATCTTGCAAGCACGCAATCATTTAGCGATTACTTTGCTTTTGTTGGAAAAAACAGCCTTTGGTTAACAATATTAAAGGAAGGCTTTTTGATCCTATTTCCTATTGTCTTAATTTCGTATGCTGTCGGAGGAATTTGCGAAGCAATCTTTGCCGTTGTTCGAGGCCATGAAATTTCAGAAGGCTTTCTTGTCACAGGAATTTTATACGCTTTGATCCTTCCTCCCACAATCCCTTGGTGGATGGTTGCTGTGGGAGTTGCGGCGGGAGTCGTCTTTTCAAAGGAAGTATTCGGAGGATCCGGAATGAATATCGTCAATCCCGCTCTTGCCTGCCGCGCCTTTCTTTTCTTTGCTTATCCCGGAAAAATGACCGGGAATGTCTGGATAGGAGGCAATCCTGCTACTGTGCGGGAGAGCTTGCTAAAAATGAACAAAGACAGCGGCCTCGGCCCTCTTGACGGATACACACAAGCCACTAAACTCGCGCAATTTAATGTTTCCCCTGAAATAAAAAGAATCCACATTGACGCGATTGCAACAAACAACTTAGGCGACAATGTAGGAACATTTGAAACGATTCAAAAACAATTTTCAGAGTGGAGCAGCCATGCAGAACAAGCTGTAAAAATCGGAGAACTCACCAAAGAACAACTCAAGCATTTTGTCACCTCTCCTTTTTCTGAAGGCGGTCTGGGCCTTTCTTCCGGCTATTATGAAGATGCTTATCATTTCTCCGGCTTAAACTACGGATTTGGCCACAATAGCGACTGGAGCTTTTTCTTTGGAGACCGGCTCGGAAGCATGGGGTCCACTTCTGCATTTGCCTGTCTTTTAGGGGCAATATTTCTGATTTGGACAGGAATAGGTTCATGGCGCACGATGCTTGGAATGTTTTTAGGAGCCTTTCTTACGGCGATTTGTTTCCAATTCGGATCGACTTTCTTAAGCGCTGATCATGGAGCCTGGGCACCTGCCCAATTTGGCTTTCCTGCATACAAGCATCTCATTTTAGGAGGGTTGGCCTTTGGAGCCGTCTTTATGGCAACCGATCCCGTGTCATCCCCTGCCATGCATGCAGCCAAATGGATTTACGGTCTTTTTTGCGGACTTGTCACAGTCATCATCAGAGTGATCAATCCCGCATACCCCGAAGGGGTCATGCTGGCGATCCTAATGGGCAATGTTTTTGCGCCATTATTTGATTACTACGCTGCCATCTACTACAGAAAAAGGAGAACACGCCGTGTCAGAACAGCAGCCGCAGCCTAAAAAAGGAACGACAAATCTTCAAGTAATCGGATTTGTTGTCATTCTAAGTTTTGTATGCGCTTTGATCCTGTCCATTTTGTCGAGCGCCCTCAAAAAACCTCAAGAAATTGCCCAGGAACTTGATCGCAGCGAACAAATGATGATTGCAGCAAAGATTTTCACTCATGAAGGATACTTTCAGATCAAAAACGATAAAGGGCAGTATATACCGGCTAAATATGCAGGCGATGGCAAACTAGTGCCCGGAAGCAAGCAAGATAAACCGACAAGAAGCGAAATTCTTGAAGTATACAAGAAGCGCATTGTTCCTGTGCTTGTAAATGATCAAGGAAAAATGACAACATTCAAAAAAGCGGGCATCAATGAAGATCAATATCTGGCAAAGTACAAAAAAACAGGATATTCTCAATCACCGGAAAAACTCATTTACGAAATTCTTCCCAATCCGACAGGTAACGAATCTAAAAAACCGACTCCAATCGGATATGTCATTCCGGTCAATGGATTTGGATTATGGGATGCGATTTATGGCTATCTGGCCATAGAGCCGGACGGGGAAACGGTGATCGGAATTTCCTGGTATGAACAAAAAGAAACGCCCGGGACTTGGAGCGAATATCGCAGAAGAGCCTTGGCAAAAACAATTTTCTCGGAAAGAAAATCTTTCAACCCAGATCCGAAGGGAAAATCGATCTTAAGACAGCGCCTATTGGAATCACTGTGGTCAAAGGAAAAGTCTCAGAAGTTCTTGGAGATAGTCCAAAAGCAGAGGCTGCAGTGGATGGGATGCCGGGAGCAACTTTAACAGGCAATGGAGTGACAAAAGCCTATCGGGATGTGCTTGCTGCATACCGCCCATTTTTTATTAAAATACACGATAAAACGGAAGAACTAGGTAAAAATGGCTAAACCAACAGCTTTCAGCTATTTTAAAGAACAACTTTGGCACAGCAACCAAATTCTTGTTGCTATTCTGGGGATTTGCTCCGCATTGGGGATCACGAATAGGCTCTCTGTCGCCATCACAATGGGCATTTCAGTTACATTTGTTACTGCATTTCTCCTCCTTTTTTGTATCCCTGCTGCGCAAAGTAACACCTGACAGTGTCAGGATGATCACCCAATTAGCCATTATCTCCGTTTTTGTAACGATCATCGATCAATTGTTAAAAGCCTATTTATTTCCCGTATCAAAAGTGATGAGCGTCTTTGTTGGGTTGATCATTACAAACTGCCTTGTCATGGGAAGGGCTGAAAGCATGGCGAAAAACATTGAGCCATTTCCTGCCTTTATGGATGGACTAGGCGCCGGAGCCGGCTATATGCTTGTCATCTGCGCAGTGGGCGCAATTCGAGAATTTTTTGGCTTTGGTCAATTACTGGGACACCAATTAATTCCTATGAGCTGGTATGCGACTCCTGAACCGCCATTCGGCTATGAAAATTTCGCCTTAATGGTCAGCCCGCCTGCGGCTTTTTTTATTCATCGGATGCTTTATCTGGATTTATAATATCATCAGGGTGAAAAGCACCCGTAACTTAAGGATCATAGATTATGTGGATGGGAGACTACGAACCATTTAATTTGTTTGGACTGATGATTCAGGCAATGTTTATCGAAAACTTTCTCTCGCAAACTTTTTAGGCATGTGCACCTACCTTGCATGCTCCTCAAGGCTAAAAACAGCCAACGGACTTGGGGTTGCAGTGGTTTTTGTCCTGACCATGGCAGGAGTGTTGAACTGGTTCGTGCATCGATTTGTCACAGGAAACAATGCCCTCTCCTGGCTTAGCTACCTTGGCACTGGACACATCCGGAATCAACTTGAACTTCCTTGAATTTCTGCTCTTTATTTCCGTCATCGCCGCGTTTGTACAAGTGCTGGAAATCGTTATCGAAAAAGTCTCTCCTGCGCTCTATATGACACTTGGAATGTACCTGCCGCTAATCACCGTCAACTGCGCGATTTTAGGCGCATGTCTTTTTGCTGTGACTCGTGATTATCCTTTTTTCCCAATTTGATCTACGTCTTTGGTTCCGGAGTAGGCTGGTGGGTGGCCATCGCATTAATTGCCGCGATTCGGGAAAAACTTGCTGTCTCAAATGTTGTTCCGGCAATTAAAGGAATGGGAATCACATTTATTGCAACAGGTCTTATGTCAATGTCCTTTTCAGGTTTTACCGGTATTAAACTTGCCAATCCTACCGGCGGCGAGCAAAATAATGAATTAAAAAACACAGTAATTGAGCAAGAAGCTGAACCTGCCGCCCATCAATAACATGGAAAGCTCTGATGCAAATATTTTATCGTTTTGTGAAGAGATCATTTTATACATAAACGACAAACGAAATACTCCTCCGGAATTTTCCGGAGAAATACGTTCGTCTGAATCTGATGAAACCCTGGAACAGATTAAAAAAACACAACTCCAATTGTTTCATGCCATTCACCAATTAATTGATAGTCAAAAACAAGGAGGAAAACTTCTCAATTTATACGTCATTGATGAAACTTTGTACAACTTGCACCGCCAAATCAACCAAAAGGAGCAATCGTTAGTTAAAAAATTATGCCAATTTATCAAAAAGTCTTTGCTGGATCACCAACAAGTAATGGAGAAAAGCAGAAAAGAAGCTGAAGCCCGCTACTCAAGGGCTGACGGATGGAATGATACAATAAGGTTTATGTGTTATCTAATTGCAATCGTTTCAACTTTTGCCGCCTTTGCCTATCCTTCTAAAGCCAGGCTGTATCTCTGGATTATCCTTTTTTGCCTGGCATTTACTTTTTTAATCGGGGATGCCTGGAAGAAAAACGCCAGACAAAAAAGAGACCGTATTTTCGAGCTCAATGATCCAAAAATTATCGAAAGCGCACTAGCATTTCTAACCCCTCAATCCATTACAACTCTTCTTGAACCTCCGAGTTTTTCCTCGAAATACCAAGAGTTGTTTTTTCAAATGCTCATTAATCTGGCTATTTCCAATCAATGGGCGGCAAGAGAAGATGTTCATTTTGATGATTTGATGGAAAGCGCCAAAATAGCATTTGATAAAGCCTATTCAAATGTTGCCCCTCATTTAATTTCAGAAACGGTCCATGAATGGAAAGAAGAATTTGAAGAGATCCAAGCCGCGCTTCACGAACATTTTAAAGATTCTTTTTACGCATTGAATATAAAGTCCCGCCGCGATCCCTTGTATTTCTTATCAAAATATTCCGAAATCGCAACACCGTCTATAGAAAAAAAACTAAAAAAATTCATTGCAATCACGAAGTCGATTCTTTGATTAAAAACTCACCTTCCACAGGGTAAATTAAAAATAAAGGTTGTTCGATCACGAAGCTCATTTCTTTGTTAAAATCCAAAATATTGAAGAAGCGATCGTATACTATACTTCTGCGTACTCTTGATTTTGGTGATCACGCAGTCAAAATAATTTTCCAAAATTTTGATAATCTCTTTATCTGATCCATTCTTGATTTTTTCACAAAATAATTGCATCCAATCAGCGTTTGCATATGAATCTACACGAAAAAGAGAATATGTCTGGTAAGGCGGGGTTACTTCTTTTTCAAAAAATTTTAGGGGATATTGAACTCCAAGCTCCTTTTCCCTATCAATAGACGTTTTTCTCATAAAAGAACTTTTCAACATCCAACCTACAATTTCTAAAGAGCCTAAAAAGAGCACTTTCGCTCTCAATTCAGAATTTTCAACTTCTCCCCAATAACCAAAATCAATCAATTTAATTCCACTTCTATCCTTTAAAACCATGAGATTGCCAGCATTAAGGTCCCTCCAATAAATCCCTCTCTTAAAAAGATAAACACAACAATCTTTTAACGTATTCAAATAAGAAATTATCTCCTCTGAAGATAACTTTTCACAAAGACAATACTGAGTCAATTCATGACCTTCTATTTTTTCCATTAATAATTTTTCTTGAGTTCTACCGTTCGGATATTTTTTGATGTATAACTTGTCAATTCTTACAAAGTTTGGATGGTCTCCAATTTTTTTGGCAATTTCAAACTCATTCCGAAGAGCATCTTTTTGATTTGTTTTTTTTAAAACTTGCTCCTGTTTTTGCTTAATCCCTCTGACTTCTCCATATGCTCCTTTTCCATAAATCTTTTGATTTTTGGTAGAAATTTTTAAATCTCTCGTTCGAGTTTCTCCTTTAATGTAATTGATCACATCCAGTTCTAATAATTCTTGGAAATCATTTTTTTCTTCTGAGGGAAAATCTATTTGTTTAGAAGTGCCTAAGGAATTTTTCTTGGATTGATTGACCGTGGAAACTGCTGATAAACCAGGATTATGTGAAGAATTGGAACCACTTTTAAAGTCTGTTTTATTGCTTGTTACTATCTCCTGAATTTTTTTGTCTGTTTTATTCAAATGAGACAACTTAACTATAGAATATTCTGCAAGAGAAATCAGTTGACCAAAAATAGGAATTGCTTCCAGAATCCCCAAAACCAAATGGACAAGAGCTGTTTTGGGATTTTCGAAATTTACTGATTTAATATGGTTGATACAGATTTCCCAATTAAAAACATTTTTTAACGTATATAATTCCACTGACACAAATAAACTCTCCCACATTTTATAAATTATAAATATAAGAATAGTTATATCATTTTTATATTAAAAAAAAATAAAAAATTGTATAAAAAGTTTTATATTTAAAACTTTAGGATTTTGGCTTTGAGAAAATTTTGTGGGCGAGATCGTTATAAAAAACATAAAAATAATTACAAAAAACTTACACATTTAATTCAATAAATTTATATTTTTTAATAAAAATACTTATAAAAAAAATAATTGTATGTTAAAATTAGGGTATAATAAAAAAATAAAATAAACAATATAGGATAATATATGACAACACACATACCGAAAGAACTGCCTCCTACCCCCGCTCAACAAACCAAAGAGGTGACTCGAGGCGAGCAAAAAACTGAAGATGGGAGAACGACAATATCATATGACGTTTCAATAGGCGGCCGTTCTTTTAAAGTGACAGTTGGTTTTTCTCAAGAATACTTAGAGCAACTTATCGGTTCTAATGAACAGGAAGAAAATGACATTGCAAATGTCATTGATAAAATCGTCAATCAACTGCGAGCAAACGATATTATAGAACTTTCAGGACATCAAATTACAACAAATTTAAACGATAAATCTCAAACGACCGTCCGTTATGAAGGTAAAACCAAATCTCTTAACGAACTTGCTAATGGAAATAGATAAGAACGAAATCTCTATGAGAGCATTTCAACAGTAATCAATACTTTTGATTCTGTAATAAAAGGAAAACCGATTCCACCACGCCGAAGAGCTAAACCACTGCCTAAAACTCCACGCCAACCATCCCCCAAAGAGAAAGTTTCTGATTTAAATGATAGTGATCAATTGTTAAGTTTTAAAATCGATGAGTCAAATGTCGATGAGTCAAATGACAACGACACATTGCAACAAAGTTTGGAAACAAACAATAAAAATCCTCATCATTCAACAGATTCTCGCATAGAGACTCATCTGAATCCGACCATCCATTGTGTTACGACCGAAATTAAAACACCCGAGAGCAATGAGCCTCATCCGGAAATCCCTCAACAAAATATTCCTAAAAATTACGATGAACCTCCTCCTCTAACTCCGCAACAAAGGGCTGCTTTAAAAGAGTTGAATCTTCCACAAAATGATATTAAATAGCCAGAAAATGCAATTGATACAACCAAATCTTCGACAAAAAATGATCTTTCATCCAATAAAAAATTATCAAAAAAAGTAGCGAAGAAACGGGTTAAGTTAAATAAAAATCTTGATCGATTACAAAAATTAAAAGATCGCGGAATAGACGAAAACTCCAAGAAATTCACAGCTCTTAGTGAAAAAATTGATAATCTGACACAGGAAGTCGGTCAATTATTGGAAAATTTCCAAGATGACGCTTAAAATTTAGCTAATATTACCAAGCAAACAGCTCAATACCTTGAAACCAATGGAAATCAGTCAAGCGAAGAGGAAATTAGTTCCTTAAAAAAACATCGAAAACGCAAAAAAAAACAGAAGCTCCTTTAAAAAACCAACAACGCCTTAAAACCTTTTTTCAATCCATCGGCACAATAGAAGCCCCGCTACCCCCATCTCCTTTTGCAGTTGAGCCCAGCCAACCTGATGATGATTCTCATTTTTATCGACGGGTGAATAAAATGTTTCCAAAACAAAACCAAACATTGTAATCAATTACCGCAAAACTTCAAAATAGGTTGTTTGGCAGCCCGCACCTCGTCTAAGCGAGCCGCCGGCATTTCATGAGGCGCCTGCTTAATATATTCCGGGTCAGACTCGATCTCTTTGATAATCTTGCGCAAGACTTCAATAAAATTATCGAGTGTATCAAGAGATTCGGTCTCTGTCGGCTCAATCAACATGCACTCTTTGATAATCAACGGAAAATAAATGGTGGGAGCATGAATACCGTAATCAAGCAAACGTTTAGCAATATCCAAAGCGCGAACGCCCAGATCTAAGAAGCGGTCTGCCTGAACAACAAACTCATGCATACAAGGTTGTTTATAGGGCACAGTAAACAAATCACCTAATTTCATTTTCAAATAATTTGCATTTAAAACTGCCTGCTCTGCAACTCGGCGCAATCCAAAAAATCCATGCAGCTTCATATACAAATAGGCTCTCAAATAGATGGCAAAATTGCCGTGAAAAGTAGAAATCCGACCAATCGATTGCTTATGATTCCACTCTATTCGGTAGCGGCCGCCCTCTTTTTTTACTCGAGGAACGGGAAGATACGGCTTTAAGCTATCCTTGCACAAGACAGGTCCTGATCCCGGCCCTCCTCCTCCATGCGGAGTCGAAAAGGTTTTGTGCAAATTAATGTGCATAACATCAAATCCCATATCTCCGGGACGAGCGATTCCTAAAAGCGGATTTAAGTTTGCTCCATCGTAATACAATAAACCACCGGATGCATGCACGATATCGGCAATTTGCATAATAACAGGACTAAATAAGCCCAGAGTATTGGGATTGGTCAACATAAGCCCTGCCGTACGCTCAGAACAGGCATTTTGCAATTTTACTAAATCGATATCCCCATTGGCATCAGTTTGAATAGAAAGAGTTTTAAATCCGGCCATTGCAGCTGTTGCCGGGTTAGTTCCATGCGCGCTGTCGGGTATTAATAATTCATTCCGATGGATATCTCCCCTCTCGAAATGATAGGCTGCAATCATTTTTACCCCGACGAATTCCCCTTGAGCCCCTGCATTTGGACCGAAAGACCCTCCATCCATTCCGCACAACCGACACAAAAAATGGATCGCTTCATGAATGATCTGCAAGTTTCCCTGAACCAACTCTTCCGGAGAAAAAGGATGAGTGCGCGTAAATCCCGGCAAAGCCGCCGCCCATTCATTTACTCGAGGGTTTAGCTTCATGGTACAACTTCCCAAAGGATAAAAATGGGTATCAATTCCCATATTTCTCTTGGCAAGCTTGGCAAAATGGCGCGTTAAATCAAGTTCCGACACGCCGGGAAGCGCAATAGGGGTAGCACGCCCGATGTTTTGAGGAGGCGTAAAAGTTTGAAAAACCGGATCGTCTTTCGGCAAGCTATAAGCTTTTTGCCCCTTTTGCGATTTTTCATAAATCGTCTTAACCACAGCCCATTACCTCGACAAAGCGATCTAATTGTTCTCGATTTTTGGTTTCCGTTGCGCAAATCAATAAATGATTGGCAAATTCCGAAAAATAACGCCCCAAATCCAATCCCGGAACAATTCCTTTCTTTACACACCGATCAAATACTTGATTCACAGGCCGATCTAACCGGATCACAAATTCATTGAGATGTGGCGAGTCTGACAAAGGAGAAATGCCCGGCAGTGAAGCAAGCCTGTCCTTTAAATAAGCGCTTCTTTGATAATTGGCAAGCGCTAATTGTTTAATTCCTTCAGGACCGTACCAAAGAACTCCTAAGAGGGCAGCCAAAGCAGCCAAAGCTTGATTTGTACAGATATTCGATGTCGCTTTTTCTCTTCTGATATGCTGTTCCCTGGCCTGAAGCGTTAAAACATACCCTTTTTGTCCCTTTGCATCAACTGTTTGGCCGACAATTCTACCGGGCAGCTGACGCACCAGCGATTGCTTGCAAGAGACATATCCTACATAAGGGCCTCCAAACTGCAGAGGCAGCCCAAAAGGCTGCATATCGCCAACGGCAATATCTGCATTTAACTCTGCAGCTGATTGATACAGTCCATAGACAAGAGGATTTGCAGCAATAATTAAAAGCGCTCCGCATTCTTTGATTTTTCTATTTGCGTCCGCAATAGAATCAATAATACCCAAAAAGTTAGGATACTGCAACACCACGCAAATCGTGTTATCGCTTAGTTGATCCTCTAAAAATGTCTGATCAAGCGTTCCATTCAGCGAACAGGGGATCGTAACGACTTCAATCTCTTGATTTTCTATATATTGATCCACAACTGCGCGATAATGAGGATGCAAAGTTCGCGCAACCAAAATCTTTTTTCGCTTCTTTTGAAAGCGTACCGCCATTAATACAGCCTCAGCACAAGCACTCGCTCCATCGTAGACGGATGCATTGGAGACATCCATGCCGGTCAAAGCGCAAATAGCTGTTTGATATTCAAAAATAGTCTGCAGCATTCCTTGCGATGCTTCGGGCTGATAAGGAGTGTAAGCTGTCAAAAACTCGGACTTTGCACAGATTGCCGAAGCATATGCAGGAACATGATGCTCATATGCTCCTGCTCCAAGGTAGCTTTCAAATTCCCGGAAACTGTTTTTTGCAGCCAATTCCTCCATAAGGCGCATTCCTTCAAATTCGGAAAGGCCGTCATCTTGAATAGGAGGAGACAGCAAAATCTCTTTAGGAATGGCCCCGAAGAGATTCTCTACTTTCTCAATTCCAAGAGCATCCAGCATCTGTTGGATTTGGCGTTGTTTGTTCGCTACAAAGTCCATTTTCTATTGTATCGTTTCCATGTACTCTTGTTTGCTCATTAAATGATCAAGATCTTCGGAATTAGAAAGCTCTATCTTGAAAATCCACCCCTCTTCCATTGGAGAGTGATTAATTTCATCCGGCTGATCATTCAAAAGCTCATTCACTTCAACAATTTTTCCTGATACAGGCGCATAAATATCAGCTGCCGCCTTTGTTGACTCCAAGACCGCGACTTCATCCCCGGCATCGACAATGCTGCCGACCTCCGGCAATTCTACATAGACGATATCTCCAAGCTCTTTTTGCGCGTAGTGAGTAACACCTACGATTCCAATATTATCTTCAACATCTATCCACTCATGCGATTCAGTATATTTCATTTTTCATTCCTCCAAAATGGCAAGGGCGCAACAACTGCTCGATGCAGCTTTCCCCTGATCTCAATGTCAATATTTTCTCCAAGCGTAAGATTCCGATCAACAAAAATGATTGCAATTGCTTTTTGCAAACTGGGAGACATCGTTCCGGAGGTTACATAACCGATCTGCTTTTCTCCTTGAAAAACTTTATATCCTTCACGGGCAATCCCTTTATTTTCAAGAATAATACCGTATTGGCTTCTTTTGTTGCCTTCTCTTTCCAGTTCTTCTAAAGCCTCTTTTCCAATAAATGCTCGTTGATCGAATTTGACAGTCCAATTTGCTACTGTCTCAGTAGGCGCGATCGTATCTGAGAGCTCGTGTCCATATAAAGGAAAGCCCATTTCCAATCGAAGCGTATCTCTTGCTCCGAGCCCAACCGGCATGATGTCATAAGCCTTTCCCATATTTAGAATAGTTTCCCACAATGAAACAATCGCTTCTTTACCGGCGAATAATTCAAATCCTCCCGATCCTGTATACCCGGTACCGGAAATAATGACTTCTATATCGCTGCGGTCCACCTTTGCAAAATGCATCGGCTTTATTTGGCTTGCTTCGGGGAAGAGCCGGGTTATTAAAGAACGCGCTTTTGGTCCTTGCACCGCCAATATTCCGTCTTGATATTTATCCTCTATCATCACATTAAATTTTTTTGCAGCATCTTGCAAATGGGATAAATCTTTCTCTCGATTTCCCGCATTGGCAACAATAAAGTAATTTTCCGAATCTTCTTTATATACGATTAAATCATCTACTGAACCGCCATCTTTTTGACACCATACAGTATAGGCAGCTGTCAACGGTTTTTTTCCGAAGATTCGATTTACGGATAAATAATCGAGCAGTTTTTCCGCATCAGGCCCTCTGATATTTACCTTTCCCATGTGGGAAACATCAAAAATTCCCACATGATTGCGCACGGCATGATGTTCACTAATGATGCTGCTATAATATACCGGCATTTCCCAACCGGAAAAGTGCACCATTTTTGCACCTAATGCCAGGTGATGCTCATACAAAGCGGTTTTCATTTTACAAACCTCAATTGACTCCAAAGAGAGGGCTGCTCTTCCAGACGATAATCATCGGAAATTACAGAAAAATGTTGAGAAGCCCAATAGTTTCGGTTAATTCTATAGGTGAATCCCATGCGTTGAAACTGTTCCGGATCATAACCTACCAAACATTTTTTTGGAATCCAGGCCTGCAATTCATAGCCCCGGTTTTTTCTTTGAGCGTTGACTTGCAATAACTCAAAATCGCACAATTCATGCTGATCATCGGTACGAAAGTGAGTAGCTTCCCCTGCCCGGATCCCGTCTATGGATTCAGGAAGAAAGAAAAAATAGTGGCAAAAACGGGTATTGTAACCCGAGGTTTTAACATCGCGGGTATCGATAAAAACTTCGATACTGTCGCCTTTTGTAATTTCAGGGTAAAAAACACGTTCTATGGGATGATTAACCTTAAAAAAAAATCCCAGCCCTGATTCATTCCACCCTGCACTAACTTCTGCAAAACTTTCCTCATCGCAAAGCACCTCTGTGCCCGGCAATAAAAATTTCTCTCTATTTCGAGAAGCAATAGGAAAAAAGCCTTCCTTTTTCTCCACGTAGAAAAGATCTGCGCTTATCTGAAAAAAATTAATAGGAGTAACGGGCGAAATTTCCTGCACCTTATCAGTCCTTAAGAATCATCACGAGAATTTAGATAGTCCAATGACAAAGCTCCCTTGTTCATCATAAGCTTCACAAGTTTTTTCATAAAAATTCGCTCGGCCTCATTTCCAAACTCATTTTGCGCGCTCATCACTTTCTCGGTTGTTCCGGCAAGATCCGGCTTTTTGATATGCTCATCAAGACGGAAAAAAGAAAAATCTCCGTTATTTTGTTTTTTTACCGAAGCCCATTGTCCATTTTTCAGTTTAAAAACCTCTTGTTCATCAAAAGGAGGGTTTGAGACGCTGCGGTCGGCATGGAAAGCAATCTCTTTGACTTTCCATTGATTTTGCAGTGGATTTTCAGCAGCTGGTTTGCCTTGTTTATCCGGTTGAGGTTGATCGGCAACCACCCGCTTTTCTATTGATGACGGATCTGCCATAAATTGCTCTCTCAATCCTCTCATATAGGCAAATAATCTCATTGTTGCAGCATAATCAGGGAGCATTTCCTTGTTTTTTTGCCCAGGAGCCTTCACTGCGATATAATATTCTTTAATAGCTTCCAGAACAGGAGAAAAATACTGCTTTGCAACAAGAGATTCAACTTGTTCAAACGGCTTCCAATTTCCTTCCTGATCTTGAAATGGCTTAGGATCGCTTTCACGAATTTTTAGATAAGCGGCCTTTAAGCGCTCATTAAGAAGCTTTTCGAGAACTCCATCCTTTTTTGCTTCTGCAAAAGTCAGCACTTGGTATCCGGGAAAACTTTCTTCAACAGTTATCCGATAATAGATTTCATCATCTGCTGTGAACATATTCAACTCCGGCTGACTTTCAGGTATATGATCGAGCAAAGAGATCAGTTTTTCCGGATCCGATAAACCTGCAATGAAAGAATTTTTTCCTTTTTTTCGAATTCCGACGACTTCCACTTTTTCATCTGCTTCCGATAATACCTGATTCAGCCATTCAGGATGTTCCAAAACTATCTGCTCTCTTGAAAAAGCATCTACACGGTTTCGAGTTCTTTGATCAAGTCCCTCCAATGCAGCATAACGCTCGGATTCAGTGTCTCCTTTTTTTATCCCAAGTTCCGGAAAACGCTTCTTTAATTTTTCCCAACCGGCGTCTTTCGTCTGCCATTCCCAAGTTTGCTTGACGCCAACCTTGGCTTGCAGATCTCGTTTGTTTATTTTAGCTATGCTTAAACGATATTTTTTTTCGAGAAGTTCAGGGGGTACCTGATCAAGCGATTTAAATTTCTCCGGAAGCTCCAAGAGCGCCGAACCTGATTTTGGCCGATCGGCAACAGAAGACAAGTAAATTTCAAAAAGCTGTAAATCGTGAAAATCCGATAGACGAAGCGCTTCCGGCAATTGATAAAGAGTCCCCTTGACCGACTCTTTTGCATAATTTTGAAACTGTTCAATTGTATAAGGATCTATCCAAACACTATTGCCTAAATCATGAAACAACCGTCGGAAAAGCATCACCTGCCGCCATAACTTAACTGCTTGATTTGAGTCTAATCCCATTCGACGCAGTTGTTCATCAAAGTACTGCCGGGTAGTTGCCGCTCCTAGGTTGGGATTCGAAATATTTTCTTGAAAACTGATCTCTGCATTGCGGTAAAGGTCGGCAAGAACTTCCGCTTTAGAAACAGTGTATCCCTTTTCTTGTGCAAGGATTGCGCTATTGATAATAAATTCAGAAACAAGGCGGACAAAACGGGGGCCGAACCAGTCTTCGACAGTGTGGTAGCCAAATAAGGCTAAATCAATATAATTTAAATTAGGGTCCGGTTTTACCCATTGATATTGTTTTTGCTGATGTGTAAGAACCATCCGCAGCAAGGGAGAAGGAAAACGGCGTTCTTCAAGAAAGAGGTTGACACGTGCTTCAAACCCCTCTTTTGAAGCGGGATTTTTCACATTGCGCATTTCAGACAGCTTTTGATTCATAGCAGGAGCGACGACATTCCACGCATTCTCGGCGCTAATAAATTTTGCTTGCGGGTTCTGGTAAGTTTGATAGTGTTTTTCTCTCTGTTGACGCGCGTTAAGGTCCGGCTGCAATTGATCTAAAAACGAATCAGCCAATATTGGACCCAAACCTGTTTGTAAAAAATCTTTTTTTATAACACCATTATTCAGAAAATTAGGCCCCCATCTTCCTCCTAATAATATCTTATCTTCGTTATCTGTTCCGATGAACATGGCAAGCGATTCCAACTCGGATCGAGGAACGCGTTTGCCATTGACTGCATGAAAAACCTCCTGGTCGACAACATAAGAATTCTGCATCCCATTGTAAGCGCCAAAAAATGAAAATGAGATCACAATCACGACTGTGATGATGATGTATAAAAAGCGTTGATATTTTCTAAAAATCGATAGCATGGGTACCCAACCTCAAAAATTTGAAACACACAAACATGACTCGAAGAAGGGAGCTTCATGTTTCTGTCTGTCGTCATTTCTCTACTACTGTAAAGTTACTAATGAAAGATCGTACCAAATGCCGCCTGTTTCCTACAACTTGAAATATACCCATTTCAGGGCGCCTCGGCTTTGCAAAATTTTTGAAGATAAAATTTGGAGATAATAAATTGACATGCTAGCATTTCTAAGAACCTGAAAAAGTGCTTTTTCAGAGATTTTGAATCAGGTTCTAAAGGATATCAATATGATCGCTTCACCTTTAATTCTTCCTAGAAACACCCTTATTCATGAACTTCATCCAACTCAAAACCCCAATGTTAAAAAAGAGAGCTGTCTGTCAAGGATCTATCGCAACCATTCCGATCTTATCTCAAGTATTGGCAATGACATTTTAAACACAATCATCCTTGTTTCAAGGGTTGTAAAACAAATTCCTCATGCTGTGAACCGCTCGGCATATTTTGCTTATAATTTGACAGGTATGTTTTGGATAAATGTACAGATTCAAGATTTGCAAAAAAAAGCGAAAGATACTCAAGTTAATTTCTCAGCTTATGATTTTGAAGGTGTTATCACTTCAGCAGCAAAAACGGCCGTCGCCGCTTTGAATATTCTTCTTTCCGCCTCATTATTAACAGCGGCGCTGATTTCACTAGCCGGAATGCCGCAGATTGCTCTTACAATTTACTCGGCTATGCTCCCCTTTTCCTTATTTTCGTTTTTTACAAATATTGGCTGCGAACTTTACGACTATATAAAAAATAAGATGTTGGCAAAAAAATTTCGGAACATAAAATTTGCAAAAGAATTTACAGCCAATTCCGAAAAAGCAAAGAAAGTCGCAGAGTTCTTTGTTCGCCGGCTCTACAACCTGCAGCAAACAAAATGCGGATTTTCAGAGAAAAAGCTTGCTCGTCATACTTTTAAACAACTCAGCTACTTCCAGATCAGTGCTATGCTTCAGAAATTTCAGAATAAGTATCGTGCAGACTCCGCTCAAACACTTCTTACTGTTTTGAGACGCGATCAATCAAAAATCGGCAAATTGCTCCAGGATCTTAAAAAAGGCCTTGAAGACAAGAACACATACACTAAAAACAATTTAGGATTAATCACACTTGGTTATGTATGCATGGGAATCTGCAAAGCCTATCCCGACACCCTCATTCAAAGCTTTGTTACCTGGGGGATCTCTCTTCTCTATACCTTGAAAATGATCTATGAAAAAACCCTTAATAACCAATGGGCCGATTCCCTTGCATAATCGTTTTAAAACCTGTTTAAGAGCCTGTTCAAAATCTCTGGAAATTAGGTTTTTGGCAGATGGCATCATTCCTTTTGAAATTCCCATTGAGGGTGCTGATCCCCGGCGATCTCGAATAAAGTTTTCAAAAGAATCGCCTCCCATTCAGGATAGTCCTCGCTTTTTACGACTTTGTCTAAATTACCAAGAAAGCTCAAAGTAAACAAACTGCCTGTTGTTGTCGCCCATGAGTATTCTCCTGCAACAGAGCTGCTGATCATCAAAGTTCCTTGATTTTCTAAAAACAATGATTGATAGTTGGCTTTTATTAATTCTTCATCGTTAAAATCAGAAAACAGCTTGCGGGCAAGCCGCGGCGCAAAATTTTCCGAAATAAAATTATTGCAAACATCGCCGATCACGATTAGTAATCGAGGACCTTTCTCTTTAAGCGGACAGGAAAGATGCAAAAGATCAATTCCCTTGCCGGATAGAGTAAAATACAAATTTGGCCATGGATTGTTTTCTTTATCTTTTGTGCGGTATCCATGCCCGGAAAAATAAAATACTACAACATCGTCTTCATCGATTTCCAGAGCGTTGATTGCATGAAAAACATTTTCCGAGACCACATCCGTTCCGGTTATCAATACTTCATGATGTTCAAGCCCGGTGTACTTTACGACTTTTTTCATCTCCTCTCGAATTTGACAAAAGTCGCAAGCTGTGGAATTTCCAATTGTGTCATCTGTTGTATCAGCTACGATAATCGAATGTAGTTGCACAGCTTCTAATGATGCAAATGAAGCCGCAAACAGCAAAAATACAAAAAGGAATTTAGGCGGTTTCATAATTACGTCCTGCTATAAATTATTTTTTTTAATTCTTCATCCATAGGATCCGAGTCCAAAACAACGCTTCGGCCGCCGCCTACAAATTTGATCTGTTTGCAAATAAAGCTGATAAATACAACTGCCGACTCATTTTCACCCTCAAACACAAGCGTTGCTTCGGGCACAAACAAACACTTTTTTGTCCGATCGAAAATATATCCTTTATCCTCTAACAGAAATTTTTGCAGCGTTTCAATCTCTGATCGGCTAAGCAAACCCTGTCCCTCGATTTTCACACTTTTTGGACGGGAAAGTATTGTATAAATTTCTTTACCGACAGTTTTTATAAATTTTTGAGAAGGAGGAAAATAATGATGACAACCTGTAATCACACAAGAAATTGCAAACAGAACCAAGCAAGAAAAAATGATCGTTTTTTTCATATCACCCCCCTACGAGCGGTATATTTTAAAAAATACAAACTCGAAAATATCATTTACAATTAAAGATTCGTTTAAGAAAAAATTAAATCTACTTTAATTTTGATTGATTTTGCAAAATCAGAGAAACATTCATCAACCACTCCTGTGCAGCAAGCTGAAAACGCGCTGAATAAGAATACTCAAGAGATAAAGAGTAGAGCATAGCGTTATCACGGTTCCAACGAATCTTTCCAAACATTTCTCCTGATAAAGATGCTTGAACTTGCTTGGAACTTCCCCCCCAATTAACCTTGCCGTCCAACTCCAGAGTCTGTTTTTCAAGGCTTCCGCTTATTGACGCATATACATTATAATCATCAATTTCAGAGATCGTATAGGCGACAATTTTAGGAAGAGATGGAATTTGCCATTCGGAAATATCTTTTTCTATCACTTTGCCGACGTAAAGATCTCGTCCTCCTGCTGCAAATAAATGAAGAAAAAGCTCTGCTAAAATATTGGCGGGATTAATCTCAGACAATACAGGAAGCTGAGCTGCGGCTTGCCGCAGCTCAACGTTGTCGGCTGCTAACAGAAAATCTTTATCAAACTGAAGATAAACGGGGTGATCGATAAGGTTTGACAATTGATTGAGATAAAGAGAGCCTCCTAATTTGTCTGATCGAAAATTCAACTCTTCATCATTTGCTTGAAGAGCAATATCTAAATGATTGAGCACAAATTTAAGAACAAACGGGGGGGCGGCAATAGGCAATTCGGATTGAAAATTTTGCATAGTCAAGTCTGCGGCAAACTTCTGATTCCCTTTTGTAGACAAGCTCAATCCCGGCAAAGACTGAGTAATATCGATCTTTAGCTCGCTTTCTAGTTGAACAGGAATATTGGGAAGATAATGGAGCTTGGCCGATTGAGCTGCAAAAACCATTTGACAAGCGCACAAGAAAACACATAATAAGTTCTTATTTATGAACAATAGGGTTTATCTCCTCTTTTAATCGATCTCCATTAAGGTATCCCAATTGACTTGTTCTACGTTTTCCCGGATCATTTTTATTGAGTATAAAATGCGCTTTAAACGTCGAATAATAGATTAAATAATGCGGAATTTTTTGATCAATCCATTCACTTAATTCAAGTTTCCAATCAGGATTTGCAAACAGCGCATTTCCTTGCTCTGCCAAAGGAATCAAAACAGCGCACGATTTCCCTCTGTATGAACTCAACTCCCTTAATGCGGCCGCTCCCTTAATCCATTTTTCATAATCGTCCCGGATTTCCGGCAGATACTGATCATAACAAAGCCGTATCAACTTTTCATCCAAAAGTTGCGCTACCACATTGACAATTGGCCGGCATCCCGCCATTATTTTCAATTTTTCGTTTTTCCTCCATAAATCCCTTCCCAGAGGATCTCCCATTTTTTCAGCTTCTTGTAAAAAAGCTTCCTGCTCTTTCGGGCTTAATATCTCTTCCAGAAGAAGAATCCCGTTATCAAGATAGGCTTGCTTTTGCTTTTGATCGACTGAAATTTTCATTTTTTGGTTTCCTTTTAGAGCTGAGTGTCATATCATCTCGTACATCGTGAATAAATTGCAAACAGTCTAACCAATATGAAAGATCTCAAAGAACTTTTTACCTGCTCTTCAGAAATTGAGGCCAGAGTAGGCCACACATTTCGCGATAAGCATCTTTTAGCCCTGGCTTTTACTCATCGTTCCTATATCAATGAAAACGACGACGCGGATGAGCATAATGAAAGGCTGGAATATTTAGGCGATTCGATACTAGGGTTTCTCATAGCAGAATATCTCTACCGCAACCTTCCCGAAACTCCGGAAGGAGAACTTTCCTATCTTCGTTCCCGCCTTGTCGAGGCAAATTCTTGTGCTGTCTATGCGGCAAAATTAGACTTGGAAAAATATCTCTTGCTGGGAAAAGGCGAGCAAATGAATAACGGGCGTGGAAGAGGATCAATTCTTGCCGATCTTTTTGAATCCCTTATTGGAGCAATCTATCTAGACGGCGGGATAGAAGCTGCTCGGGTTTTTCTGTTCAAAAATTTTTCAAAAGAAATTAAAGAGATTTTAAAAACGCCTATCTGCAACTGGAAAGCGCGATTACAAGATTATTGTCAAAAAAAATACCGCCATCCTCCTATATACAAAGTGGTCAGTGAAAGCGGGCCTGACCACAAAAAAACGTTTAGCATCTCTGTGATCATCAATAACGAAGAGATGGGACAGGGAGCCGGTTCTTCTAAAAAAGAAGCTCAGCAAGCCGCCGCAAAGGACGCTTTCCAAAAAATTGAACACAAAGCAGCCGGTCTTAACCATGCGAGTAAACAGCTTTTGTCTCAAAGAAGGAGATTTTGAACAAGTTAAAAGCCTGTTTAAAATCTCTGGAAATTGTGATTTTTAGCGAATTTTGCTTTGCTTTTGCAGCCTTTAAAACTTGCGCATACTTGGAAAAGTAGAGAAGTTTTAAAGCTTGCAAAAACAAAGTAAAAGGCGCAAAAGCACTTTTTCAGAGATTTTAAACAGGCTCTAAAAGCAATTGCATGCGATGCGTTTATACCTGTCGGTATTTTCAAAATTCGGTTTTTGGCCTTGAAAAAACCTCGGGATTGGATAAAATTTTATGAAATCTAAAACAAAAAGCGTTTGGTATTGTTCAGAATGCGGCGGAAAACAATTAAAGTGGGCGGGTCAATGTCCGACCTGCCTTGCATGGAACACTCTGCAAGAAGAAATTGAAATCAAATCCCCGCCTCGTTTTTCTGCGGAACCGACGCAATGCAGCCGTCCAATTAAACTCAAAGAGGTCAAGCCATCCGCCACCCCAAGAATTTTAACAAAGATTAACGAATTTGACAGGCTGATCGGCGGCGGCGTAGTCCCCGGATCTTTAACTCTTATCGGAGGAGAGCCGGGAATAGGCAAGTCCACTCTTATGCTGCAATTATCGCAAGCGTTTGCAAATCAGGGACTAACTGTTCTTTATGTATCGGGAGAAGAATCCATTGAACAAACTTCTCTTCGCGCCGAGCGGCTAAGCATTGAAAGCGATCACCTTCTTTTATTGAGTGAAACAAACTTTGCTCATATCAAATCACAAATCGACCATGTACAGCCGGATGTGATGATTGTCGATTCCATTCAAATTGTCTACAAAAGCGAAATTTCATCGGCTCCGGGTTCTGTAAGTCAAGTGAGAGAAAACACCAATGAATTTATGCACATTGCCAAAGGGTTTGGAATTGCCACCTATTTGATAGGGCATGTGACAAAGTCCGGAGAAATTGCAGGGCCGCGTATCTTGGAACACTTAGTCGATACTGTTCTTTACTTCGAAGGAGATAAACAAAACAACTATCGCATGATACGTGTCGTAAAAAATCGCTTTGGACCCACCGACGAAATTGCTGTTTTTCAAATGCAGCAAAGCGGGCTGAAAGAGGTCCCCAACCCTTCCCACCTCTTTCTTGAAGAACGCTCAAAAGAGATGGCAGGTTCTGTGATCATTCCCACTTTAGAAGGATCGCGCCCTATTTTGATTGAAGCTCAAGCACTGGTCACCGAAACGGTATTTTCCACTCCCTCAAGACGCACAACAGGAGTTGATTCGAATCGTCTTGCTTTGTTGCTTGCTGTTTTAGAAAAGAAAATGGGTTACCAAATGCATCGTTGTGATGTCTTTGTTTCTGTCGCCGGCGGAATGAAAATCACAGAACCCGGGGTCGATCTTGGCCTTTTGCTAGCCGTCGCTTCTTCAATGCGGAATTGTAGAGTTGATCCGCAAATAACTGTTATTGGAGAAGTGGGGCTAGGAGGCGAGATTCGCGCAGTTCCGAGAGTGGAAAATCGAATCAAAGAGGCTATTCATATGGGATTCAAACAATGCATCATCCCGGAGAGAAATCGGAAAGGGCTCGCACAAGAGTTAACAAACCAGATCAAAGTACAAGGAGCAGAAGTTGTTGAACAAGCCATTGCATTCGCATTCAACTAATCGCATTTCAGTTGCAGCGCGTTCTTCACCGCTTTCACAGATACAAGTGAAAGAAGTTTTCGAAGAAATTTCTTCAATCTATCCTGACCTGGAATTCAACCTGACTCTTGTTACAACTATTGGAGATCGCGATCAATCCACTTCTTTGCGCACTCTTGGAAAAACCGATTTTTTTACAAGGGATATTGATCAACTATTAATTTCAGAACAATGCCGCATCGCCGTTCATTCTGCGAAAGACCTTCCCGAACATCTTCCGGAAAAGCTTAAAATCATTGCTGTCACTAAAGGGATAGATTCTTCTGATTCATTAGTTTTAAGGAAAGGTGCAGATATCAAGTCCCTTCCAACCGGATCCAAAATTGCCGCATCCACTGTACTTAGAGAAGAAGCCGTGCGCGCTTTGCGCACAGACCTTAAGTTTGTTGATATTCGCGGAACTATTGAGCAGCGCCTGGAAAAACTGAATCAAACTGAAGTTGATGGAGTCGTTATCGCAGAAGCTGCCCTGATCCGTTTAGGTTTCACGCGCTTAAACCGCATCAGACTAGCCGGGAAAACAACCCCGGGACAAGGCAAGCTTGCAATCGTTGCACGAAAAACCGATAAAGAAATCGAGCATATTTTTTCCTCTATTGATTCTCGCACAACAGCTGTGTACCTTGGTCTTTCCGCTCCAAAAGATACCTTAATACAAAAATACTATCATTGCCCCATCATTGAAATTATCCCTAAAATAGACCGCGCTAAGCCTCTTCCTCCGTTTACCCATATCATTTTTACCAGTAAAAGCGCTGTAAAAATATTTTTTACTTATTTTGATCCAAAAACCCTCATTTCAAGTCATGTCATTGCCATAGGAAAACAAACAGCAAACTATCTTAATGATTATCACGTGGATGTCGACGCAGTGCCAAGCGAAGAAACTTCCGAAGGACTGATCTCTTTATTAGAGCGCCTTGATCTTTCTCAAGCACATGTTTTTTGGCCTCATTCCGAACTATCAAGGCCGATAATAAGCTGTTATATGAAAAAAAATAATATCACTTTGACGGAATGGATTGTGTATACAACCATTTTTAAAGAGCCCCAGTCTCTGCCTGCTGTATTTCATGAGCTTATTTTTACAAGCCCTTCAACGATTGACGCATTTTTACACTTTTTTAAAAAGTTTCCAAAAAACATCCGTTTAACAACAATTGGAGCAACGACGAAAAAATATTTGTCTGAGCATGACAATATCCAAAATGAATTTTGATAAAATTTTATACATCGTGTTTCAAATTCTTTGCCAAAAACCGAATTTTGAACAGCGAGCGGTATAATTTTACTTGTTCAACAACTAATACCTTGTTAGGATTTCATTAAAACTTCTTGCAAATGGAGAAAAAAAATGGCAAACAAATACACTCTTCCCGATCTCACCTATGATCTTGGCGACTTAGAACCTGTAATCAGCGCTGAGATTATGGATCTGCACTATCACAAGCACCATCAAGGCTATATTACAAATCTTAATAATCTCTTAGAGAAACAGGAAGACGCTTTGAATAACAATGACATAGCAAAAGCTATCGCCTTGCAATCAGGCATTAATTTTAACGGCGGCGGTTATATCAATCACAGCATCTTTTGGACAAATTTAGCGCCTAAATCAAAAGGCGGAGGCATTCCTCCGGAAGGAGCTCTAGCAAACAGCATTAATTCTTGTTTTGGCTCTTTAGATCATCTGATCCAAAGAATGTCTGCAAAAACTACCGCAATTCAGGGATCCGGTTGGGGATGGCTTGGATATAACAAAGAAAATCAAAGATTAGAGATAGCGACCTGCCGGAATCAAGATCCATTGGCAACAAAAGGTCTTGTCCCTCTATTAGGAATCGATGTTTGGGAACATGCTTATTACCTGCAATATAAAAATGTGCGTCCTGATTATGTAAAAGCTATTTGGGAAATCGTGAATTGGAAAAATGTTTCCGAACGATTTGCCGCGGCGCAAGCATAACAATAAACATCTCTTTTTCAGTCTTTATACCGATCGTGTTTCAAAATTTGGTTTTTGGCTTTGAAAAAGCCTCTTGGTTGAACGATCGCAAGCCGCTTAATATTGATTAATATTGAGCGGCTTGCGATCGTTCAACCACGAGGTTTTCTCTTTGCCAAAAACCAAATTTTGAAACACGATCGGTATATACTCGACTTTGCAAAATTTTTGGCCTCTATCTGGAATCTTCGCCTAAAAAGTGCACAAAGTCGAGCTAAACTTTTTTGCAATAAATGGTAAATAATAGAGCAATAATATACAATGAATCATTGATTAATTATTTAGAATGAGATAAAAATGCGCTTTTTTTCTAGAGATAAACCAAAAATTAAAATTCAGTCATCAAAAAAAGATGGTTTTAGCGGGTGGCTTAAATGCACGCACTGTAAAGAATTGATTCATACCAACGAATTGGAAAAAAACATTAACTGCTGTCCAAAGTGCAATTATCACTACAGACTCACTGCAAAACAAAGAATTTCCACACTTGCCGATCCCAGCTCTTTTAAAGAAATGTTTTCTGAAATACAAGCGGCCAATCCCCTTAATTTTATTGATTCGGAGCGTTATCCCGACCGTTTGGCTTTAGCGAAAGAAAAGTCCAATATTGACGAAGCGATATTAGTTGGCATCTGCCGAATTAATGAAATCAAAACAGCGATTGGAGTCATGGATTTTCATTTTATGGGGGGATCTATGGGGTCTGTTGTCGGAGAACGATTAACACGTCTAATCGAATACGCCATCAAACAAGCGCTTCCTGTAATTATCATCGCGTCATCGGGAGGAGCCCGAATGCAAGAATCGACATTATCTTTGATGCAGATGGCAAAAACGTCTTCAGCTTTAGCAAGGCTTAGTGAAGCAAAGCTCCCCTACATTTCCGTTCTAACCAACCCAACGACAGGAGGGGTCACTGCATCCTTTGCTTCATTAGGCGACATCATTATTGCTGAACCTAAAGCATTAATTTGCTTTGCCGGTCCGCGCGTTATCGAACAAACGATTGGCCAACAACTTCCTGAAGGAGCCCAAAAATCTGAATTTCTCTTGAAACATGGAATGATAGATTGTATTGTTAAACGTCATGAGTTAAAAGACAAACTGGCTGATTGCCTTTATTATTTAACAGGAAATATTAAGTAAATCTTATGCATGCAAATATAGAAATTCCCATCATTATTAAAGAAGAGGCAGAAATCCCCTCATATCATTCACAATCCGCCTCAGGTGCCGATGTACAGGCTTTTTTAAAAGAAGAAATCGTCATTTTTCCCGGAAAATCCGCACTGATCCCCACTGGGATTAAAATGGCGATTCCTCCCGGATATGAAATTCAGGTACGCCCTAGAAGCGGGCTTGCGCTCAAACATCAAATTACAGTGCTCAATACCCCCGGAACAATTGATGCCGACTACAGAGGCGAAATCAGTGTTATTCTCATTAATCACGGAAAAGAAAGCTTTACCGTTACTGCCGGTATGCGCATCGCGCAGCTTGTTTTAGCGCCGGTTGTACAAGCTCGATTTATCCCTGTCGGCGAGCTGCTTGAAACAACAAGAGGAGTTGGAGGATTTGGGCATACAGGCACCCACTAATTACATGGTTAAAATCTCAAAATATCTTCATCAAAAATTCATTACATTTCTGGGAGTAGAAACCCGCAATGAAGCGCTGCTGGCAATGGTGGAGGTATTAGCAGTTTCCGGAAAAATCAAAGACAAGAATCAATTCTTCCAGGCTTTGGTGGATAGAGAATCCATCGTCTCCACAGGAATTGGAATGGGCGTTGCCATCCCCCATGCAAAACTTCCTTCATTCGACGATTTCTTTATAGCTATTGGCATTTTAAAAAACGGAGTCGATTGGGATGCTTTAGACGGGGCTCCTGTAAGGATTATTTTTATGATTGGAGGTCCTGATGATAAGCAAACCGAATACCTTCAAATCTTATCAGGTTTAACTATTGCAATTAAAGATGAAGAAAGGCGAAAAAAAATGTTAACTCTGAAATCGCCAATGAGTATTATTAAACTCTTTAAGGATTACTAAGGGAAGGGATAAAAAGATGGATCTTAAAATCAAAGATGTAGCCGACCTACTCAATGTTTCTGAAACAACCATTAGGAGATGGCTTACAGACGGAAAAATTCCTGCCTATAAAATCAATCACCAATACCGCTTTAATCGATTGGAAATAGAAGATTGGGTGATGGGGCAAAGAGTTAATGCAAAAAAAATAGAAGCTCCTTCAGATCCCGTCAATCAAGACCGAGATGATTTCGCTCCAACCAAAGGAGGGCGGCAGCAATTTAGCCTATTTAGAGCCATTCACCAAGGCGATGTTTTTCTTGATATCGCAGGAACCAACAAGCAAGAGTTGATTTACAATACTGTGCAGCGTATTGCTAAAAAACTTGATCTTGATCCGGAAGTAACGACAGAATTGCTGTTTGAGCGAGAAAAGCTTCAACCGACAGCCCTAAACCATGGAATAGCTCTTCCTCATAGTAGAGAATCGATAATCCGTCCGGGAAAAGATGCTATTTTTATTGTATTTCCTCAAAAACCTATTGATTATCAAGCATTAGATAGAGAACCTGTGCACACACTCTTTTTTCTTTTTGCTTCAGACGACAAAAAACACTTGCATCTGCTTGCAAAAATCGCCCATCTAAGCAACCAGGAAGAAGCGCTTGCATTTCTTAAATCTAAACCAAATAAAGAACAGCTTCTTACATTTGTTAAAAAATGGGAGAGTGGAATTCAAAAAGTCGCGAATACTTAGCTCGGCTTTGCAATGCACAGGTTATACCGATCGCGCCGTCAAAATTTGGTTTTTGGCAAAGAGAAATCCCCAGTTTTGAAACAAGAACGGTATATACCGCTCGTGTTTCAAAATTTGGTTTTTGGCAAAGAAAAAGCTCTCGTGGTTGAACGATCGCAAGCCGCTCAATATTAATCAATATTGAGCGGCTTGCGATCGTTCAACCACGAGGCTTTTTCAAAGCCAAAATCCCAAATTTTGAAACACGAGCGGTATAAAAGGCGCAAAAAGCACTTTTTCAGAGATTTCGAACAGGTTCTTAAATTAACTTTACCAAAAAAATCAAGATATTTTATTTTAAGCGTTTGATTGCTCATAACGCTTGCGATTCAAAATTTAGGTTTTTTGATGCCTCTGTAACCATGAATCTGTTGTTTATGGATCAGATTTTAGTTGACAACTCGTCTAAAACCTTAGATTTTTAATTCGCTTCGGTTAAAGTATATTTATCAAGCTCATCATTCAAATTCTAGAGGTATAGCAGTGAGGTTTATGATGTTTTTTCGTCTATATGGTTTTGTTTTTCTAAGCTCAATTTTTGTTTTCATGTTTTCTTGCAATAATGATGATCATTCCAGTTCAACAGAAATTACCCCTGAAATGAAGAAAAAAGCAGCGACAATTAGACAAAAAGTTGCTGAATATATAGTCGCAGTGAACTCTCGAAATATTGACGGGGTTGTTAAGCAATGGTCTGATCGGGCTGTTTATAAAGATCCGATGACAGGTCAATTGGTCAATGGCAAAGAAGGAATTAGGAACGAGTTTAAGAAGCTATTTGAAGAATATAAAGGAGCCCAAGTATCCATTGATATTAAAACAATCCGTTTTCCTGTAGACGAAAAAGCTGTTGAAGAAGGAATTATAACATTGACCATGCCTGATCAAGAAGCAGTAAAAAGTAATAATAAAATGATTTTTATCAATGAAAACGGGGATTGGAAAATTTTACATGCAAACCAACTGGGTTTTAGGTTTAAAGGACGCTGATAGATAGCCGATCGCTTAGAACCTGTTCAAAATTCGCTAAAAATCACAATTTCCAGAGATTTTGAACAGTTCTAAGAAGGCCGAATTAATAAATATTAGTCGTTTTCGGTATTATTTTTTTTTTCGATGTGCCGGCTAAGAAAGCCTGCAATTTTAAACATGTCGACAGGTTCCATGCTTCCAAAGACTTTGCCTAAAGCCTCATCTGGATTAATGATTTTTTTATTGTCGGTATCTTGAAGGTTATGGGATTTGATATATGCCCATACACCTTTCATGGCTTCCCCTCTTGTTGCTTCTGCTGCGCCAACAATAGTTCCTAATTCGGAAGAAAGCCGGCTCGGCTTCATGACTCGTTTTGTTTTTGTTTTTTTCTCAGCTTTCTTTTTATCAGTTTTTGCCGGGCGGCCTCGTTTTCCTTTTCCGGTTTTCTTTACATATGGAGTTTTAGGATGATCGGCATATTTGGACTGTAACTGAGTAAGATCGTTAACGATCACATCGCAATCCGGGAAACTGGAACAAGAAAAAAACGTTTTTCCGTACCTGGATTTTCGTGCAACAATTTGACCGTTGCAGTCTATGGCCGGACAGGTCGGAAGATCCTCAGGGTTGATAATCTCTTCTCCCTTTTTGGGAATATTGACAATCCCTCGACAGTCAGGATAATTTGTGCAGCCCAAGAAAGATCCAAAACGTCCATGACGCACCTTCATTTTAGAGCCGCAGAGAGGACATTTCTGTTCCCAATTAAATCCTTCTGCATAGTCTTCCTTGTTAAAAAGAATTTCTTCTGCCGGAGCAGAGTAAGTGCACTCCGGGTATTTTGAGCATCCGTAAAAATATTTTGATTTAAACCAAACCTTTTGGAGTTTTTCACCGCATTCAGGACAATCTATATCTGTTAAAATTTTTGGAACGAAGGCGCTTTTTTCTGCTTGCTCAAGTGTTGGATAAAATTTATCCCAAAATTCTTTAATTAATTTCTTCCAATTTTTTTCATTTGCTGCGACAAGCTCAAGATCGTCTTCCATTTGGGCTGTAAAACCGATATTCATAATTTCAGGAAAATTCGATTCCAGCATCTGAGCAATTACCCGGCCTAATTCTGTTGGTTTTAGCCGGCCGCTTTCTTTGATTGTGTACTCTCTACTCTGAATTTTATTCATAATCGAGGCATAAGTTGAAGGTCGTCCGATTCCTGATTTTTCCAACTCTTTGACTAAAGAAGCCTCAGTGAATCGAGGAGGAGGGCGTGTAAATGCTTGATCTGACACCAACTCTAATAATGTAAGCTCCATGCCTTCTTCCAAAGAAGGAAGAATTTTACTTTCTTCTTGCTTTTCTTTGTCATCCTCTTTCTCCTCATAGACAGCAAGAAATCCTTGAAATTTAATAACAGATCCCGTTGCTCGAATGATGATGCCGGGTCCTGAAGAGATATCGACAGAAACTGTATCATAAATAGCAGGATTCATCTGCGATGCAATAAAGCGCTGCCAAATAAGCTTGTAAAGCATAAATTGATCGCGGGTTAAATAAGATTTTACAACTTCCGGATCGTGATGAAAATTCGTAGGCCGAATTGCTTCGTGAGCGTCTTGCGCAGATTTTTTTGTTGTATAAATTCGAGGCGATTCCGGAAGAAATTCTTTTCCATATTTGTTTTTGATATGATCTCTTACTTCTTTCAGAGGCTCTTCTGCAACGCGCACAGAATCTGTACGCATGTAAGTAATCAAACCTTCAGCGCCTTCATTGCCCATATCAATCCCTTCATAGAGCGACTGGGCGACATTCATTGTTTTTGCAGAAGAGTAGCCATAGTGGCGGCTAGCCTCTTGTTGGAGCGTTGAGGTAATAAATGGAGGCACCGGATTTCGTTTTTTTTCTTTTTTGACAACAGACTCGACAATGTAAGGCCCTGCCTGCATGCGTTTGATGACCTGATCTGCTACTTCTTTACTGGGAATTAAAAAGAAATTTTTTCCCTCTACAGCTTCTTTTTCAACCCGCCTTTCATCAACGGAATAAAGATTTGCCTTGAAAGAACGTTCCTCTTTGTTATTTTTCAAAAGAGCCGCTAAATTCCAGTATTCAACTGGAATAAATGCTTCGATTTCTTCTTCCCGATCTACGACAAGTTTAAGAGCTACGGATTGAACTCTGCCGGCAGAAACTCCTCCATCCCGCCCTCTTTGAATTCTTCTGTTTAATATCGGAGAAATTTTATAGCCTACGATGCGGTCTAACAGCCTTCTTGCTTGCTGAGCATCGACTAATGCCATATCAATGTCGCGTGGAGATTCGAGCGCTTTGAGAACTGCCTCTTTGGTTATCGAGTTAAAAGAAACCCGTTTATAGCAGGTCTTCTCCGGAAGGATATTCATGATATGCCAAGCGATAGCTTCTCCTTCGCGGTCCGGGTCCGGAGATAGATAGACTGTATCGACGTTTTTGGCGGCTTTTTTTAATGTTTTAATGACCTTTTCTTTTTCGGGCATCGTGACATACTTTGGTTCAAAATCATTTTCAATGTCAATTCCAAACTCTTTTTCCGGCAAATCACGAATATGCCCGATAGAAGACTCTAAGATAAAATCCTTTCCAAGAAATTTTTTTAATGTTTTGATTTTGGCTGGGGACTCAACAATAATTAGCGATTTGCCCATTTTCCTTTCATTCTCCGTTTCGATGCTCTTATTCTATCATTAACAGAAACTTGCATTTTCTCATAGTAAGGATTTATTGATTTTGTTTAAACAGTTAACAGTAATTTATTTATACTCTAACAACTTCAAGATTCTGGATTTTGAAGTTAATCGGGTATATACCCTTCAATTTATTTTAGTTGATGCGTTATACCGATCGCGCCCTCAAAATTTGGGATTTTGGCTATGAAAAATCCTTCTTGATTGGACGATCGCAAGCCGCTTAATATTAAGCGGCTTGCGATCGTCCAATCAAGAGAGATTTCTTTTTGCCAAATCCCAAATTTTGAGGGCGCGAACGGTATGGCAAGCAAGAAAACTATCATAATTTTGGAATTACAATCAAGCCGCTCTTTTTCCGTAAAATCTACTTTTCCAAGTATACGCAAATTTTAAAGGCAGCAAAAACAAAGCAAAATTCGCTAAAAATCACAATTTCCAGAAATTTCGGACAGGTTCCTAAGAAAAAATTTTGTAAAGGCGGGTTCAAAAAAAGGCGGTAATTTTTCGATTACCGCCTTAGTTATTGACCGGTACCTTATTAAAAAGATACTGTCATTCTTCCTCTAATAAGCACAGGTTTAGCGCTTTCTGCAGAGTCAGAATTTTGATTCCATTGTCTGTTGACCAAGATTTTGAGCTGAGGTTCGAAGTCCAAAACGTCTTCACTAATCAACTCTTCATCTTTTATCTCATCAACAGCTAGTGAGCAAGATTTAGAACTCACAGTGATTTCTCCACCTACCCTATAGGGTAGTTTGCTGAAGAACACTTGTCAGCTTTTGATTCTCTATATCGAAAACAAACTCCTCTAAGTTGTATTGATATGGAGAGGCTTTAACTTGCCAAAAGGCGAGGTTATTCGGCCTCTACACCTTTTATTCTGCTTGGCTAAGTTGCGTTGAGAGTTTCATGTTGCATTCCCCAAATCGTTATACTCTAACAGTGCATTGCTTGTCATTTGCCGCCAAGCCAATATCAGGAAAATATTACCGAAAAACAGGTCAAAGTTAACCAAAAGTTATCTGATCCTTGTTCTTCAAAATGTTTCCAATCTTTAGACAATTTTTCAACTTCTAAAGCTTTATTTCTATTTCAAATTTCCAACTCTCGATTGTGTGGTTTCGAGCGAATAATCTCATCCGTCACCTCCTTTTGCGCTCCGGCGTTCCACGATTGCGAGAGGTAAAAGTCTGTTTGGTTACAAACAGCCATATTATAGCGAATACGATAACGCTAAGTTCTCTTTTTATCAACATTGATCTATTGTTTCAATAAATCTTTTTTATTTATTTTAAACTGAAAATTTTGAAACACGAACGGTGTACCCCGTGAACGGATACATTTCTATCCGCTTTTTCTTGCTTGAATATATTGTTCGAGCGTAAGAGCTCCTTCGCTAAAAAGGTTTGAAATCGCCATTAGTGCTTTAGGGTCGGGTTTTTTGATCCCTTTGCCTTGTTTATATTGCAGCCATTCATCCCAAGCTAAAATTTCAAGATCTTTTTCTCCCATCCCTTGATAAAGCATGGCAATTCTTATGTAGAGGTAAGGAAGAAGAAGATGATATTCAGAGTCTTTTAAGAGCTGTTCTTTAAGCTCTAAAGTTTTTGCTAGCGCTTCTTGATGATATCCCTTTGCAATGAGCAATGTTGTTTCAGAAAATTTTTTGAATGCGGCGTCTTGTTCTGTAGATGTGCGGGCTTGTGTACGCTTGGCATAAGAAATTGCATCATCATTTTTGCCCAGGGCTAACAGAAGCTGGGCAATCAGTCCATCATATTTTGAATGCAGCTCGGGATACTGATTGTTGATTTTTTCTAATTGGGCCAGGGCATTTTCTTCTTTGTTAAAACTGTCTTCATCTACAATATTTCTATGTATTTGAGCCCAATATCCTTCCGCTAATTGGTAATTGGTTTGAGCCGAAGTTGTGCTTCCTGATACAAATTTATACCCTAGCGCGATGAGGACAAAAACTGCGATAAAAAAATAAGGAATATAACGTCTATTCTCAATCAACCATTCAAATGCAGGATGTTGCTGGATAGAGTCTGCCCAGTCGACCGGTTCTTTTGTTTGAGGATTTGGTGTTTTGAATTTGCCCATAGCCCATTCTTTTATTTACTAAAAAACAACATGATAGTAATGATAAACAGTTTCTATTAATTGTAAAGGATAAAGTATGTTTCAAGAAATGCTTGAAATCGAGCTATCGAAAATTAAGCAGAATCCCTATCAGCCCCGCAAGCATTTCAACCCTGAAGATTTAGAAGACCTGGCAAAATCTATCCAATCTGTCGGGGTTTTGCACCCTCCGGTAGTTAGAAAGATTCCCGGAGAAAATGAAGAGTATGAACTCATTGCCGGAGAAAGAAGATTTCGCGCAGCGGAAATTGCCGGTTTAAAAAAAATGCAAGTCATTATTAATCAAAAATCCGAAGGTTTTTCTGCAGAAGCGGCTTTAATTGAAAATATCCAGCGAGTTGACCTCAATCCTTTGGATATTGCAAAAGCTCTTAAACGGCTGATTGTTGAGTTTGGCCTCCGGCAGGAACAGTTGGCAGAAAAAACAGGAAAAAAACGATCAACAATTACCAATTATCTTCGCCTTCTTTCTCTTCCTCATAAAATTCAAGAGAGCTTGCAGAAAGAAGAGATTTCAATGGGACATGCAAAGGCCATTCTTTCAGTCGACGGATTTGAAAAGCAGTTGTTTTTACATAATATGGTAGTCGAAGAGAAGCTGTCTGTTAGAGAAAGCGAGATAGTTGCTCAAAGAGATAACAAACCTGTGATTAAAAAGCGGATGATGAAGCAGCCGGCACAAAATGTTTTTCTTAAAGATTTGGAGGAAAAATTGCAGCAGCGTTTAGGGACTAAGGTGGCGATTTCTGCCAAAGGAAAACGAGGAAAAATTCTGATCGATTTTTACTCATTGGATGATTTGGAAAGGGTGCTTGAGGCGATGGAGTGAAAAAGTGTAGGAAATTGTGATTTTAAGCAAAATTCGATAAAAAGCACAATTTCCGGAGATTTTGAACAGGTTCTGAGGCTTTATGAATAAAAACAATCATTTAGAATGGAAACAATTGGTTTTCTTAATACAGTTGGGCATTCCTGCATTAGGCCTTGCTCTAACGTATACGCTTGTGACAACCTATTTGCCATTTTTCATTGAAAAACTTTCGAATGCTTCTATTACAGGGATGCTTATCAGCGTTGAGGGAATTTTTGCGTTGACGGCGCCTATTTTCGTTGGTCAATGGTCGGATGGAATAAGTTCCAACATAGGAAAGCGGCTGCCTTTTTTCTTTGCAGGTGTTTTATTAACATCTCTGACGCTTATTTTGATGCCGTTCAGCAGCAATGGCCTTGTCATTATGACGCTTGAGCTTATTTTTTTCTTTATTGGTTATTTTACCATGTATGAATCCTATTTGGCTCTTTATCCCGATTACGTTCCTGATGAGCAACGCGGGCGTTCTCAAGGCATTTTAGGAGGTTTCCGCTCTATAGGCCTGCTGCTAGCGCTGACAGGCGGGGGGACTCTTATCGACGCATGGAAACCTTTGCCGTTTCTCCTATTCACTGCTGTTTTGATCTTAGTCGCAGTCATTTTATATTATACGGTTCGTCAAAGAGTGTATCGCAGTGCTGAGGTGCATCGAATTCATTGGTACAGTATTTTGGATTTAGTTTATGAGAACAAAAAAATTCAGCTGTGGCTAATTGCAAATACCTTATGGGAAGCTGCCGTGAGCGTTTTAAGAGTATTTGTTGTCCTCTATTTTACCAAAGGTGTGGGTCTTAGCCTGAATCAAAGTTCAGCAGCATTGAGCCTGGTCGGATTATCGGCTATTATCGCCGCGCCGTTTGCCGGGTTTTTAGCAGATAAGTATCAGCACAAGCCGGTCGTAATGACTTCGGTGTTTTTGTTTGCTGTAGGATTATTTCCTCCAATATTTACAGTAGACAAGTTTTTTCTTTTAGGGATTCTTCCCGTAGCTTTTGTCGCTGTGATTTTAATGACCCTTCCGTTTTCCATGCTTATGCATTATCTTCCAAAATCCACCAGGCATGGAACAGGTGTTGCATTATTTGGTTTTTGCCAAGGGTTAGGGGTGCTCGTCGGTCCTGTTACGGCAGGCCTTGCCATCGAAGCGTCAAAAAATTTTGATTTTTTGGTGTTTGCGGAGACTAAAGGCTATTCAGCGATGTATGTTGTCGCCGCTCTTTTTTTATTGATCAGTATTCCCTTCGCCACCCGTCTTTTTAAATTAACTCAGGAAGAGTAGCGGGCGCTCCGCCAACATCACAGGCTTCGCGGTTTGTTGCAGACGGGCTGAACGCTTGCCAAAATCCTGAATTTTGAAACACGACCGGTATACAAGCGGTATATTATTCTTCTAAAAAATCATTCATAAAATTATCTATATTAATATTGTCTAAGATAATTTTAATCGTCATTACAAGGGGAACAGCTAAAAACGAGCCAACCACTCCCCAGATCCACCCAAAAAGAAAAATGCTGAAAACAACAGCAACCTTATTCATCGTCATGCTGCGCCCCAGCATGTAAGGAACAAAAAGGTTGCCTTCCAAGGAAATAAAAACAAAAAATGAAAGCGGAGGCAGAAGGATATCCCAGATATTTTCAAAAGAAACGACTGAAATCAGCAAAATAACAGTAGTGGAAATGAGAGCTCCGATAAAAGGAATAAATTCTAAAATACCGGCCATAACGCCCCATAAAATTGGATTCGGCAGGTTAAAAGCCCAAAGCATTGCACTGACAATGATTGCTACGCCAATGTTGGTCATGGTTCTGACAAAGAGATAAAGCCAAACCTCGCTTTCAATTTGCCAAACAATCGCATCAGCCTCTTTTTCCCTTTTCGTATGGAGCACTATTTTCACGATTCTGGTCAGAAAGAAATTTTTGGATGCCATCAAAAAGTAAAGAAAAATCAATGTCATAAAAAATTCCATTAGAAAAGTCCAAGTATTAGTAAAGACAATATTGAATAGATTAGCTGATATACTCTGATTAACCGATAAGTTTAATGAACTTTCAATATCTTGAAAGATAGTGGCCAGAACTTTCATCGGTTTTTTAAATAATGAAGTCAGGGCGTTGATTCTTTGATTCAAGACATTGATGATTTCCTGCCCGCTAGATGCCCATTCCTGTGCCTGAGAAGAAAGAAAATAGAATCCATATCCAACAATGAATAAGATCAAAAGAACAATCAATGCCGAACCGATTGCAGAGGGAATGTGCAGTTTCTCTCTAAGGAAGTTCACGATTGGGATCGTTAAAAATGAGGTGAGAAAGGCTAAGAATATTGGTACAAGCAAGTCGCTTGTAAAATACATGGTATAAAAAGTTGCCAATACTAAAAGCAGCTTGACTGCAGAAGACTGATGAAAAACAATTTCTTGTAAACTTTTTAAAGTTAAGATCTTTTCTTCTTCGCGATTCTTTAAGTCGGGCTTTTCTTCCATCTTTTTCTTTTGTTGCTGTTTCCCTCATCATTAACAAAAATATTTTTTTACTGAAAGCATTGCTGTTAGTTTTTTATTTTTTCTGAAGATGAGCCTAAAAAATGTACAAAGTCGAGGATATACCGTTCATGTTTCAAACAATCCCTCTGTTTCCGAATTCAAAATCCACCTTTTACGAATCTTTTTATTTTCTTTACCATAAATTAACATAAATATTTTAGAATAATCTTAATAAAATTAAATGATTAAAAAACAATAAAAAGCCGCTTATGAATAAGGTTACTTTAAGAAATTATATTCCAAATTATTTACTTAATCCCCTATCAAAAGAGATTAGTAAAGTTGACCGCGCTATCTGCTTAATTGCATCCATCATTTTAGGCCTGCTAATGGGAGGGCTGCTGCACTTAGGTGTTGCCGGTTATCAGTGGTTAGTCAACAAGACTAAAAATCAAACTCACAATCCCGCAGAAATGGATCAGCAAGCCAACAACACAGGCTCTTACACATTAATGAAACCTTTTGAAAAAATTCAAAAAATAACGCCAAAAATTCCTGACGCACTCCAAAACTCCTGCAATCAAGTAGAATGGGTGAAGAATGTAGAACTAGTCATTCGAAAAGCAAAACGCCGATATACTCAAGAGGTTAAAAATGAATTCGAAGAACTTCTTAATCAGGGAATGGAAGTAAATACGACAGATGCTGAGCGCTGGATTGGAGGCACAATGCTTCACTCAATTGCCAAGCATGGAAAACCTCTAGAATTTGTTAAAATCCTTAATAAACATAAAATAGACTTCAACCTGCAAGACAACTGGGAAAATACTGCGCTCCTATGGGCCATCGCTAACGGAAACAATGCAATGGCAAATGAAATCCTTGATTATGATCAAAATCTGAATCTCAAGGGACTTGGCAATACAGCTCTTCATCTTGCCGTAGCAAAAGGATATAAGATTACGACAATAGATGGACAGCAACTTTCTATTTCAAATTTTCAACTGATAGAAAAAATGCTTAAACTCGGCGCCGATCCCAATTTAATCAATAATCTCGGTTACACTTCATTGCATCTGGCCTGTATTAGGCGCGACCCGGATATGATCAATGCATTAATTAAAGCCGGAGCCAATATAGATACTTTATCTCCAGACAAAAAAACTTGTGCAGAGTTATTGAAAACTCCTTTCGACGAGGCAAACGCAATCATAAATAAAGTCACCAGCAGCGTTTACCTGCTTGATGAAGTGGAATTTAACGAAAATCAAGACGCATATCTTAAATATTTTAAATAGGAGAACAGCGCAATGGAACCGACAAAAAATATAACACCAAATAGCTCAAGTGAAGATAGCTCCAATCCAAATCCAATTGAAGAGAGTCCCTCAGTGATCAAAACAACCGGATTAGCCAAAAGAATATTCACCAGTCCTCTCTTTTGGAACGTTTTGATGGCAACTGCCGCTGCAACTTTTGCGGTAGTCGTGACATTCTCTCCGATCATCATCCCGACATTAGCCGTAATCTCAGTCGTCTCATTGCTTGCTCTTGGAATAATTGCCAACACTGCCTGCAACAAAAAGCGTCTCGTGTACGAAGTTTCGCTTTTATATTCTCGTTTGCAAAACAAATTCAATCCCAACTGGAGTTGGTATAATGAAATTGTTCGAAAGGAAAATGGAAAAGGATCGATCACCCTGGGCGCCATCCCCCTGAAGAGCTTGAACCACCACATTGAACTCAAAGACTACGCTTTTCTTGCCATGGTAGAAGAGGAAGAAATGCGGTGGCCTATATGCGATCCATTAACGCCCGAAGACAGGGAACAGCTTTCACCCGGCAATCACAAGCACATCTCAACTCCAGATTTTAAAGCAGTTGCATGCAAGGACCTCCACGAAGGAGTCGAATGGGTTAAAAAACAAAGAAATCAAGGAAAAGATGTATATATTCACTGCAAAGCCGGACGATCTAGAAGTGCTTCTGTACTCCTTTGCTACCTGCTCCATGAAGGTATTGTCGATGTGACCGGCGATAAAGAACAAGATATTAAAAATGCTTTTAACTACATTAAAGAACGCCGATCGCAAGCAAGCGTAGGACCTGAAAAACGTGAAGAAATCGGAAACTTTTATGATCAATATATCATTAACTAAGAGCAACCTCTAATTTTTGATACTTAAATAACAGGTCGCGAAAACGGGCGGCGTCTTCAAAGCGCATCTCTTTAGCGGCCGCTTTCATTTCCCGTTCATATTCCGAAACTTTGCCGCGCACCTCCTCCAGCGTTAAATAGGGATGAGGTTCCTCTGCAGCTTTCAACAATTTTTCTCGAGGTGCGGGATAGGCCTTCTCTTCTTCAGCTCCCGGCACAACCAAAGGAGTAATGCCTCGCTTGACTGTATGCGGGATAATTCCATGTTCTAAGTTATACAGCTGCTGTTTTTCCCGCCGTTTCTCGGTGATTTCCAAGGTATGGCGAATGGATTTTGTGATTTTATCGCAATACATAATCACCCGCCCATTTTCATTGCGCGCCGCCCTACCGCATGTTTGAATCAAAGAGGTTTCACTGCGCAAAAAACCTTCCTTGTCGGCATCTAAAATTGTCACAAGAGAGACCTCGGGAATATCCAACCCTTCACGCAGCAAGTTGATCCCTACTAAGACATCAAAACCTCCGGCGCGCAAATCTTGTATAATCTGAACGCGCTCGATGGTATCGATATCTGAATGGAGATATTTTGCCTTTACATCAAGCTCGACAAGATAGTTTGTCAATTCCTCAGCTAACCGTTTTGTAAGCGTTGTTACAAGAACGCGGTTCCCTTTTAATGTTTCGGTGCGGATCTCTTCTAAGGCATCATCAACTTGCCCGAGAGCCGGACGGGTTTCTATAATAGGGTCCAGAAGACCCGTCGGCCGTATCACCTGCTCCACTACATCACCTTCTGCTTCCTTGATTTCCCACTCTCCGGGAGTTGCCGAAACATAGACCGCTTGATTGATCCGCCCGTAGGTTTCTTCAAACTTTAAAGGCCGATTATCGTATGCAGAGGGTAAACGAAAGCCAAAATCAACAAGGGATTGTTTGCGGGCGCGATCGCCATTGTACATAGCATGCAGCTGCGGAATCGTTTGATGGGATTCATCAATAATGAGCAAGTAATCCTTTGGAAAATAATCTAACAAGCAAGAGGGAGGCTCTCCTTCATGCCGCCTTCCAAAATGACGGGAGTAGTTTTCAATTCCTTTGCAAAACCCAATCTCTTTTATCATTTCGATATCGTAGCAAGTGCGCTCTTGAATCCTTTGTAATTCGATCAATTTTTTCTCTTTTTCAAAAAAAGCCGCACGCTCTTTTAACTCTGTTTTAATCGTTTCAATCGCTTGCAAACGGATCTCTTCCGGCGTAACGTGGTGCGAACTTGGATAGACTGTGACTTGGTCGATGACGCGCGTCATTTTCCCTGTTAGGGGATCCATTTCGCTAAGGCGTTCCAATTCATCGCCAAAAAACTCCAGGCGAATGGCCAAATCTTCTTCATATGCAGGAAAAATATCGACGACATCTCCTCTCACACGAAAAGTTGCGCGGGCAAAATCATAATCGTTTCGCTTGTACTGCATCTCGACCAAGTGTAAAAGCAGATCGTCTCTTCGATACTCAAGGCCTGTTTTAAGATGCAAATTCATCCCCCGATAATATTCCGGAGAACCTAAGCCGTAGATGCAGGAAACCGAGGCGACAATTAAAACATCTTCCCGCTCAAGCAGGGATCTCGTTGCGCTTAAGCGCATCTTGTCGATCCGGTCATTGATCGACATATCCTTTTCGATATAGGTATCTGTCCTGGGAATATAGGCTTCCGGTTGATAGTAATCGTAATAAGAAACAAAATACTCGACGGCATTTTCCGGAAAAAACGATTTAAATTCCTGGTAGAGTTGAGCTGCCAACGTTTTATTATGCGCCATGACAAGTGTCGGCCTCTGCACTTTTTCTATCACGTTTGCCATGGTAAAGGTTTTTCCGGAGCCTGTAATTCCTAACAATACTTGGGACTTTTGCCCGTCCTGTATCCCTCTTGCCAATTTTTCAATAGCCTGCGGCTGATCTCCCCTTGGCTGATATTCCGTAACGAGCTTAAATTCCACGACGCTCCCGAGCTGTTTTAGAGATTTTCTTCCAGGCGCCGCCAATACCCATTGCACTGCTCATCTCTTTCAACGTTTGGTTTGAAACCTCTATCATTTTTTGCGTTCCTTCATAGATTATCTCTTCTACATACCCTTTGTCCCGAGCATACTTTTCGCGCTTTTCCCGAATGGGATTAAGAAATTGATTGATTGCAAAAGCAAGTTTTTTCTTCACCTCGACATCGCCTACTTTACCTTGTCGATAACGAATTTTAAGATCTTCCACCTCTTCGATATTAGGATTAAATACATCGTGATAAATAAAAACAGGGTTTCCCTCAACGGTCCCGGGAATATCAGCGCTGATTCTATTGGGGTCTGTGTACATCCCCCTCACTTTTTTTTCAACTGTTTTGGAATCATCAGAAAGGTAAATGGCATTTCCCGCCGACTTGCTCATTTTTCCTTTTCCATCCGTTCCGATCAAAGTGGGCACTTCGCTCAGCAGCACCTCGGGCAAAGGAAAAATTTCTCCATAATATTGATTAAATTTCCTTGCGATATCGCGGCAAAGCTCAATATGCGCTTCATTATCTTTGCCAACAGGGACAAGGTGCGCTCGAGGCATCAAAATATCTGCTGCCTGCAAAACAGGGTACCCAATTAAGCCAAAGGGAATGCTATCGGGATCTAAATGAGCATTGCGGGCCATTTCCTTGAGACTTGGCAATCCGGTCAGGCGATTCAAAGAAATGAGCATTTCAAAAATGAGATTCATCTGATACACAGCAGGTGTTGCCGATTGAAGATAGATTGTCGATCTGGATGGATCGATGCCGCAAGCCAAGTAATCAAGAACAGTCTCCCGAATATTTTGGCGCATCCCCATAACATGTTCTTTCTGAGGTTTCGTTGTTAAGACATGCAGATCGGCAATAATAAAGTAACACTCATATTGATCTTGAAGTTTCACCCGATTTTTAAGTGAACCGACGTAGTGTCCCAAGTGCAGCTTTCCGGTTGGCCTGTCTCCTGTCAAAATGCGTTTTTTTTCTGTCATATCAGCTCCCATTAATAAGAGTCTTTTGCAAAACTTCGGCTCAATCGATTTTTGAGCGATTTTGCCAAAATTCGTCATTTGATGCAAATTCACATACTCTTTAGAGTAGGGAATTTGCATCAAATGACGAAGATTGATGAAAGCGCCGAAAAGCGGTCAGCCGGAGTTTTGCAAAAGACTCATCAGTCCGAGTTTATTTGCCGCTTCTCCGAAGATAACAATAAGCGAGATCAAAATAGCAGCAGCAAGCCCTATTTTTCCCCCGGGAACTTTAAATTCTCCCCGGAACCCTTTGTAATAACGTCCGGCCCATACCATTAAAGGGGGCATCAAGCCGAGAATAACCGCCACTCCAAAAGCTCCTGCATATTCCAAAGCGCTTAAAAACGCCCTTGGCGAAGTTAAGATAAATAATAATGGCGGGGCAAAAGTTAATACGACAAGTAAAAAACGTCCAAAATGCGTTTGCTTAATATGCAGTCCGTCGGCTAAAAAATCGGTAAGGCTCAGAGTAACTCCCAAAAACGAAGTCACAATGGCAAAAAATGAAAACATCTGAGCAACTGCCCCGACTGCCGATCCTCCCAGCTGCGCCGACAATAAGGCCGCTCCATTTTCTCCTTGCTCATATCCTTCCAAAATCCCGTAAGGCCCTTCGATCGGAACAACTCCTAAAGTGATCATTTCCCAGAGAATATACACAACCAATGGAATCACGCTCCCGATAAAAATCGCTTTCTTTAATTTAGCCGGATGATGATGCATATAGGTTGTCAGCGTCGGGATAATAATGTGGAACCCAAATGAAGTTGCAGCAACAGATACCGCAAGCCAAATATTTCCCCAATCAGAACGGGCAAGCAATTGATAATCTATATGCGGCGCCATCATGCAAGTCATCACAAAGTAAGAAATCACCAATCCAAGCATTAACAGACGGTTTAACAGGTCTGCGTACTTGGTCCCTTCGTAAACAAAAAAACCCAAAATGACTAAAAGCGGGACAGCTCCAACCCAATTAGGAAACTGGACCCCCGTTATCATTTTTATGCAGTTGATCACAACCGGGGCGCCTCCTGCAAGATAAGCCGTTGTCAATAAATACAGTAAAAATAGATAGGCGATCCAATTAACAATTTCTCCTGCTTTTCCCACTGTATATTTAGCCATTGTGATCATATTAATATTTTCACCGAGCCAAAGGTTCACTTCCAACATACAAAATGCTGTATAGGTCATATAAACCCAATAAAGCATGAATAAAATCAATGTCGGATAAAACCCGGCCAAACCGGTCACGACCGGCAGGGCAAGCATTCCCGCTCCAATTGTCGTTCCGGAAACAAGGAGAACGCCTCCTAAAACTTTATTTTTTATTTTCATCTTGTAATTGCCAATTCTAAACAAACCACCGCAGCCGACAGGATAAAAAGCACACACAAAGTGAATCTTCCTCCGGGCAACAGAGCAGGTCCTTTATATTTTTTTAAATATCTGCCGGAATAAACCATGAGGGCCGGCATTATGCCAAACAGTACAACAGCGCCAAAAGCTCCGGCATAACTCAACGCTTTGAGAAAAATCCCCGGATAAATTAGAGAAAACAAAAACGGAGGCGCTAAAGACAACGTGCAAAGCTTAATTTTTCCCGGCGCATTTTTCTTAATGTGCAGCCCATCTGCCAGAAAATCGACAAAACTCAAAGAAACGCTTAAAAAAGAGGTAACAATGGCAAAAAATGCAAAAGCTTCCGCTAAATCCGCGATCCAAGCGCTTCCGACAATGCCGCGCAATGCTCTTGTTGCCATATTTCCTTGATCCAAAGCCGTTTTAAATCCGTTTGCTCCTTCCAAAGGAATTAATCCAAGAATCAACCACTCCCACATAAGATAGATCAACAACGGAATGGCGCTTCCTGCTAAAATAGAAAAACGCATTTTCTTGACATCGCGATCTAAATAGTTGAACAAGCTGGGAACTAAATTGTGAAATCCAAACGAGATGATCATCGCAGGAATCGCCAATACCGCCGCACTCCAATCAACGTGAGAGAGCAGATCAATTCTAACATGAGAAGTTCCAATACCAACAAGAATAAAATAAGAAAAGGCAAGGCCTAATATCAAAAGCCTGTTGATTTTATCTACAGTTGAGGTCCCTAAATAGAGAAACACCCCAAAAAGAATGGTCAAAAATAAACTTCCGGTCCATTCGGATATCTGAAATCCGGTTAATTCATGCAAGCTGTCCGCTATCAGCTGTCCACTTGCTGAAACATACGCAACCATGAGAGAATAGAAAAGAAAAGCAAATAACAACCAAGCAAACAGCCCCCCTATAGGTCCCAGCGTTTTTGATGCCATCGTCACAAGATTGACCTCTTCTTTAAACCAAAGATTCACCTCAAGAAGGAGCAAGCCTGTTGCTGCCATAAACAGCCAGCAGAAAACAAACAATATGCAAGTCGGGCGAAACCCGCCTAAGGCCGTTAATACAGGGAGCCCCAGCATGCCTGCGCCTATACAGCAGCCGGCAATGAGAAGAGTGGCTCCTAAAACACGGAAATTCGAACGGATTATATCCATAATTTTTCTCTTTTATTACGATTTAAAACTGATCAATAAAAATAACGAAGGTATGAGCAAAGACTAACGGCCGGTTGGCCGCCAAAAACGAAAGAAAAAAGAAAATGATTTCGCCTTACGTGTTTCCATAAACGGCATTGTATCAAAACCCGTCATTAAAATCCAGATAAATCACTCACCATGTAAGGCCGAAGCAGAAACTTCCGGTTTTTTATTTCAGTTATACCGCTCGTGTTTCAAAAAGATCTCATCGCCTGTTTTTCTGCTTTGCGCTGTTCCTGTCCCAGACGTCCCAAATCGTGGCCGTCATCATCCACAAACTTAAAAAAGCGCTCAAATGCCGGAAAAACCCTGCACACCTCTTTTGCCATTTCCTGTGCAACAAATCGATAGTTAGGATGACCTGCCGGCTGCGACCGCAGTTCGCACAACCATTGCAGCGCTCTCAAATTTATATCGTAATACCACCGGATATGATAGGCCATCGGAACGACATATTGCGCCTCTTCAGGAAGTTCAGCGGCAATCGTATCGAAAGTATCTTTGGCTTTTTGCATCGCAGCATGATACTCGGATTCATTCTCTAAACCGGAAATTTCCGGAGGAGTAAAATATCCATAATCGCAGCAAAGCAGTTGGCGCTCTTGAGTCAACATGCGATGACGCTGCAAATCTCGATACGCTCCAAAGTCTGCCATAATTTCAAATGTAAAAGAGGCATTTTCCAAAGCGCGCGGCGATTTATGGCGCCGATTTTCCCGCGAACTGCAGGCTGCATCTAAAATACGCTCCAATTCTTCCATTGGCAATTGCCGGCAATATTCGTAAAGGTCGTCAAGACCTCGATCGCTATTTGTAAAAAGAATTGCAGCAGCCACTTTGATGACCGCATCTTTATCATAGGAAATCAGCCGCGCCCCCCGATCTGTATTGCGGTCTGAAAAAATCATATTTTTGGCCGTAACCATGGCTATTTCCATATTCATCGCTTCATAGAATTGCGCATAGCCTTGATGAGTAGGATGGCTCAAATCAGACCGCCGAACAAAAGAAGGAATAACTTTATTGAGTTCATCAAATGAGCGGCGCCCAATTTCCTGAAGCTCGGCAAAATTACCGCAATGGAGTTTGTGTATAAGCTGCTCAAAAAAACGGCCGTTTCCATACATCCCCATATTAGTAAGTGTTCCTGCAGGGAGCAGTCCTCGGAGGCAGTCGAGCACTTTTGCCCTTAAAGCCGCCGTATAAGCCGTCTTTGATATGCCGGGTTCTTGCGGCATCTCCTGTTCCATTTTCGCTGTCAAGGGAGGAATAAGCTTGCTATAGGTTTCAAAAAGATAGTTGCAGGTATTATTATAGACATCGCGATACGCAGATGTCATAATGATAGGCTCCCGATAAAAAAGATATTCCCCTTTTACTTTTTGATCAAAATAGATATAACGGGTGGATTTTTCAAGGGGAGAGCCGCCGATGCGGCTATCCTCTAATTCTTTAGCCGCAAGCATTGAAATATTTTCAATTGCCAAATGCGCTCCGCCAAGTTCGCCGATCGAATCATCGCCATAGCCATCCAAAATACGGTCGTAGAAATTTTGAGCGCGTTTCAAAGCAAGCTGTTGAGCCTCGCTATTTTCAGCCGAATTTACACCCGAAACGATCGCATCAAATCCGCTTTCTTCAGAATTTGAAACAAATTCTTTTAGAAGCAAAGAACGCAAACCAAGGCTCGACCTGGAATAGCGGGAAAAAAGAGCGCCTTTAATCACTTCCGGAAGGTTGCGAAGAACAAAAATGTGACTGCTTGTATTGGTCACGTAGCGCTCTAAAATCTTAATTTGGCTTTCTGTAAATTCTTCATAATCTTCAAGCAACATAAAAAAGACCTAATGTTAAAAGTGTTCTTTTCTTTCCCAAAGTTTCTTTGACTAGCTAACAGGTTGCCATAAACGCTAATCTCTGTTCAACCTAAAAATCACGATTTTATGATTCATCCCAATCTCGACTTTGCAAAAAATTAGACCGCTAGCGCCAAGGTTTCCACCAACCGGTCCCTCCAAACCCCGTGTTCCTCCAGTTTAATTTCTCCGGAAGGTGTCGAATCCCCCTTCCTGAAAAATAAATTATCTCTCCACAGTCGAGTTCGAATCGCTTTGATTAAATCAGAGAACGAGATGGCCTCCTTGTCATACCATGCTGTCTTTTCTGCGGTTATACCGCTCGTGTTTCAAAATTTGGGATTTTGGCAAAGAAAAAGCCTCGTGGTTGAACGATCGCAAGCCGCTCAATATTGATTAATATTGAGCGGCTTGCGATCGTTCAACCACGAGAGCTTTTTCAAAGCCAAAAACCAAATTTTGAAACACGAGCGGTATAAAATAAGAGATCCTCTTTTTCTTGATATTTTGGTTGAAGATAAAATCATTGTCGAAGTGAAAGCTGCCGAAAAAGCTAACCCTATACATCAAGTACAACTCCTCGCTTATTTTCGCTTAACCGGCCTCAGGCTTGGCCTGCTCATAAATTTTGGTTCCAGACATTTAAAAAATGGAATAACCCTGTAATAAACGGGTAGATTCTCTGTGTCTCTGAGCCTCTGTGTTTCAATTATACCGCTCGTGTTTCAAAATTTGGTTTTTGGCAAAGAAAAAGCTCTCGTGATTGAACGATCGCAAGCCGCTTAATATTAATCAATATTGAGTGGCTTGCGATCGTTCAATCACGAGGCTTTTTCAAAGCCAAAATCTCAAATTTTGAAACACGAGCGGTATATTTTTGTGGAACCAGTACGTTTGAAGGATATGCAAAATTTTGCAAAGTCGAGCCCAATCCCATTGAACTCGACTTTGCAAATTTTTTTTTCAAATGTATTAAATTCCCATTAATCGATTACAATCAGAAGCATGAAAAAACAAAAACTTCTAAAGCTCGATAAACAAGGACTGATTCCGGGACCTAATGAACCGGAGGATGAATTTGAAAAACGCGCGGAATACTGTTTAACGCTGAAAAAGAATCTGCAAGAACAATTAAAAGATAAAATTCCTTTTTCTCCTCTTGAATTAATGAATCTGCCTGTAAAATCAGCATTTTTTCAAACCGAAAGACTGTACGGAATAAAACCTGATTGGGTTCCTGTTTTTTTTAGCAACGCTCAATTGCCTTTCTGGCACGGAGGCTGCGCCTGGATTTTTCGTCTTGATGAAAACAGCCCTGTTTCCGGGCTGCTTCAATTGCGAAAACATTTCTATACATCAGAAAAATATCTGTCCTTTTATCATAGAGATGAAATCCTGGCTCACGAATTCTCTCATATCGGACGCATGTGTTTTAACGAGCCGAAATTTGAAGAATTCCTCGCTTATCAATCTTCTCAATCGCCTTTGCGCAGATGGTTTGGCCCTATCGTTCAGTCGGCGAGGGAAAGCTTATTGTTTATTGCGATTTTATTGCTAATATTCCTATTAGACGGTTTTATGCTTTGGTTTGGAGATCTTTTCGCATACTACAAGCTTATGTGGCTGAAACTGGTTCCGCTCCTTTTATTAGGAATAGGAATTTTTCGCTTAATCGCTCGAAATAGGCAGTTCTCAAAATGCCGCAAAAATTTATTAAAAATCAACTCTAACCCTTTAACTGTCAATTCAATTATATATCGATTAACAGATAAGGAAATTATCGCATTCGGTAAAATGGATCAGAAAACAATCATCAATTATATAAAAAACCAAGAAGAGAAGGGCTCGCTTAGGTGGCAATTGATTACAAGTGGATATTTGTACGCCGAAACAGATTTTTAAACTTCGGCGATATGCAAAAAATCACCATTTCCAGAGATTTTATACCGATCATGTTTCAAAATTCGGTTTTTGGCAAAGAAAAATCCCTCTCGATCGGTATAAAGAGGTTCTAAGAAATGAAGGCTAATGCTCTCGGCGCTGGGAGGCATTGCCTATCTGCAACTTGGAACGATACTTAGCCACAGTGCGCCTGGCACAGCGAATGCCTCTGCTTTTGAGCAGCTGCGAAAGATTTTCATCGGATAAGGGGTGTTTCTTATTTTCATTGTCAATTAAATTTTTCAACATATCTTTAACCGTATTGGAAGAAATCTCATCTCCTACCTCGGTCTGATATGCATTGGTAAAAAGGGAACGAAGCGATAAGACCCCTCTTGGAGAAGAGAGATACTTGTTTGAGACTGCCCTTGCAACTGTTGATTCATGAATTCCTAATTCATTAGCAACTTGTTTAAATGTCAACGGATGAAGCTCGCCTTCGGAACTTTGAAAAAATGCACGCTGCACATTGACTAATTCCGATACAACCCGAAAAAGAGTTTCGTTTCTTTGATCAATATTTTTGAGCAGCCATTTCACAGATGATAATTTCTGCTTGACAAACTCCTTAGCCTCTGTAGATAAATACGGATCGTTCATCATCTTTAAATAGCGGCGATTTAAACGCAGAGTCGGAATGAAAGGATCTACAACTTGCACTGTTAATTCTTCATTTTCCTCCACTATACTGACATCGGGCACAATCAATTGAACAACTGTCTCGGAAAATTCTTTTCCGGGATGAAAATTTAACCGTGAAATGATCTCTGAAACTGCTTTTTTTATTTCTGAAATTGAACATCGCAATCTCTTTTTAATCTCGGGAATTCGATTATGCAGCAAGTTATCCCAGTGATCTCTTATAATGAAATAAGCCAAAGATTGTTCCAATTTCATTTGACGAAGCTGAATGAGAAGCGCATCCTGAAGAGATTCGGCGCCCACACCGCTTGGATCAAATGTTTGAATTTCAAGTAAAACTCTCTTTAATTCATTCAAAGGAAACTCATGCAACATTGCAATTTCTGCTAATGAATGATTTAAAAAGCCATTTTCATCAAAATAGCCAATTAATACTTCAGCCATGGCTATCTCTTTAGAATTGTCAAACGTTTCCCTTGCTTGGCGGCATAAATACTGATACAAGGTCTCTTTATTGGGAATTGACTGCTCAAGAAACGTTTTTGTTTTCTCTTCTTCCCGGGTGCGATACAGTGCATAGTTGTCACTTTGAGCAAAGTGGTCCAAGAAGTCTTCATCTAAACGTTTTAATATCTCAAAATCATCATCGCAAAAATTCAATTCTTTTTCTTCGCTACCCTGATCAAAAGCTTCCGGATCTTGATCATCCCCCGATAGTTTTTCCTCCTCTAGCTCTACCAATGGATTTTGTTCCAATTCCTGCTCAACAACCCAAGAAAGCTCCATAACAGGCAATTGCATAAGATTTAAGGCTTGCCGCATTTGCGGAGACATCATCAGCCGCTGCAACTGCTTCATATTTTGCAGTTGCTTGGCATTCATTTTCAATGACATAGAGCACATACCTGTCCTCCTATTTAAATCATTTCCCCCAACTTATCTTATCCATATTTCCTTATCTATTGGCAAGCAAAAAAACATTAGTATTAATTTTTTATATAATCTGGACTTTGCAAAATTTTTGAACTCGCCTGCACAGAGGGGCTTCCTCCAGCTAAATGAATTTCTCAGGAAGGGTAAACATACCCATCCTTCACGGGATGTGCGAATTAACAGCTGATGAGATATTCAAATTGCAGTGGTTCATTACCTTTGTCAATGCCGACTTTAACACAAATTGTGCGAGCTATACCGCTCGTATTTCAAAATTCGGGAGTTTTCTCTCCGCCAAAATCCCGAATTTTGAGGACGCAGCCGATATATATTAAAGAGTGCTAAAAGGGTTGTAGGAAAATTCTTTTTTTGGAGCTCTTTTCACCTTCTCTTTCCTTTTTGAAAAACTTCCAGCCTCTTGTCGACGAAATTTTGCGCTAAGAGAGATTCTCTTTAATTTTTTATCTATGTCCAATACCCTAACTTTTATCCGATCTCCGGCTTTTACCACTTCATTAGGATCCTTTACGAATTGATCGGAGAGCTCTGAAATATGAACAAGCCCGTCCTGATGAACTCCAATATCGACAAATGCCCCAAAGGCTGTTACATTTGTAACAACCCCTTCTAATTCCATTCCAATCTGCAAATCCTCCATTGTCGATACATCTTCACGAAACCTAGGAGGTTCAAAGACTTGCCTTGGATCGCGGCCAGGCTTCTTTAACTCGCCGATGATGTCTTGCAATGTTGCAGTACCAACTTCCTCTGTGCGGTAGTATGAAAGATCAATTGCTTCGGCCTTTTGCGCATTCCCTACCAAATTTTCCAAAGGAATTCCAAGATCTTCAGCCATCTGCTGAACAAGATGATACCTTTCTGGATGCACTGCTGACGCATCTAATGGATGATCGCCTTCTCTAATACGCAAAAAGCCTGCCGACTGCTCAAAGGATCTGGCTCCAAGTCCCGGAATATCCAAAAGCTGCCTCCTTGAACGAAAAACGCCTTGCTCCTCTCGAAATTTTACAATTTTTTTAGAAAGCGAAGGACCAATGCCGACGACATAAGACAAAAGAGAAGGGCTGGCAGTGTTCAAGTCGACTCCGACTAAATTCACGCAACTCTCTACAACATCATGAAGTTTTTTTTCCAAAAGTGATTGGTAGACATCGTGTTGATACTGTCCGACCCCAAGTGATTTAGGCTCAACTTTAACTAATTCAGCAAGAGGATCTTGAAGCCTGCGTGCAATAGAAATTGCTCCCCGTATAGTTAAGTCCAAATCAGGAAATTCATCCCGCGCTACTTCCGATGCGCTATATACGCTGGCACCGCATTCGCTCACCTGGACAACAATAATGTCTTGTAATTCGGGCTGCTGTTTAAGGAAATCTTTTACAAAAACTTCCGTTTCCCTGCTGCCCGTTCCATTGCCTATTGCGATCGCAAAAGGATGGTATTTTTTAATAAAGGAGTAAAAATCGCTGCAAGCCCTTTCAAGTCCCTTTTCTCCTTTAGACAAATAAAGGGTGGTCGTATCCAAATATTTTCCCGTTTCAGAAACAGCTGCGCATTTGCATCCTGTGCGAAGACCGGGGTCGATTCCGATAACGGAGCGATTGCCCATTGGAGAAGAAAGAAGAAGATGACGCAGATTTTTTTCAAAAATCTCTACAGCTTCCCGATCCGACTGCATTTTTAACTCTACTCGAATATCCGATTCTATACTTGTTGAAAGCAATCTTTTGTAACTATCTTCAACTGCTATTTGAAGTTGTTTGCAAAAAGGAGACCCCGTACTGACTCCAACAGCTTTTTCTATCTCTTTAAGAACAGGTTCTTCATCAACTTGCAAACTGACGGAAAGAACCATTTCCTGCTCGCCCCGCCGTATTGCCAAATAACGGTGAGAAGGAATCTTGCTTACCATCTCTGAAAAATCATAATATTGCTTAAATTTTGAATCTTTATCTTTCCAATCATCGCGCACTTTAGAAATTAACAAAGCATCTTGATGATAAGCATTTCTTAGAAAACTACGGATATCGGCATCCTCGGAGATCCACTCCGCGGCAATATGCCGCGCGCCCTCTAAGGCCTGAAAAACATCTTCAACTCCTTTTTCTTTATCGATATACCGCTCTGCAATCGTTTCCGGCACTCCTTCAAAAACCTGCTCTTTCATCAAAGCCGCAAGCGGTTCCAAACCTTTTTCTTTCGCTATTGTTGCTTTCGTTCTACGTTTCGGTTTATAAGGAAGATAAAGATCTTCTAAAGCGCTCTTTATCTCGCAAGCATCAATTTTAGCCTTTAACTCTTCCGTTAACTTTCCCTGGGATTCAATCGATTCTAAAATAGTCTTTCTCCGATCATCCATTTCTCTTAAATAGTCGGCTCTTTCTTTAATTTTCCGAACTTGAACCTCATCCAAACTACCGGTCATCTCCTTTCGATAACGCGCGATAAAAGGAATCGTATTTCCCTCTTCCAAAAGCTTCAGCGCTGCTGCGATACGTTTTGTTGAAAGACTAAGTTCTTGAGAAATTTTTTCTACATAAGATTGGTTCATAGTCGAGTCCTTTTAGGATAGATTGCGAATAAATTCTTCTCCAATTATACCGATCGTGTTTCAAAATTCGGGATTTTGAAACACGACCGGTATAGTACCGCCACAAAATGAATATTGGAAAATTTTCAATTATCATACTGAAGAGAGAATTGTGAAGCTACTTTTTTTAGACGTAAATTCCTGAGAGAGTCAAACTCAGGCGCAGGTGAACTTCTCAGGAATCTTCGCCTCATTTTAAGGTTGACAAAGCATTAGTACCTTATCAAACGTAAATTGTCGGATTGGATTAGCGCGAAAGCTCCCGCGGTTCGCACATCGTAAATAAGGCAATATGAGTCCATACAACCTTATTTACGATGTGCGAACCCCGGGGCTTTGGCGCCGTCCAATCCAACAATTTACATTTGATAAGGTACTAGCCGGATGAGCTTTCTTTTTCAGAGATTTTGAACAAGTTCTTAGCCCCAAATCCTAGATCCAAGACTATGAAAACCGGCGATCAATTTCGTACCAAAAGAAATAGTGTCCGGATTTTTTACTCTTTTTGAATAGAATATATCTTTTTCAACTATATATTCTTTTATTTTATCGATGAGCTCTTGAGATTTTGCATCAAAATTCATTTCATGATCACCCATTAACGCAAGGCTCTTGTATCCCATATTACTACTGCCGGCAAACAAGTGATCATCAACAATCAAAACTTTTTTATGAAGCCCTTTGCCCTTTTGAGAAAATTCGTAAACTTTTACATTACTCCTTAGTTCTTCAGGCAAACTATTCACTAAGTAATGATAATTATATTTATTCCGAGGACCGAAAAAAAGCTGGCTATTTGAGCAGTCTTTAGTTACTCCTGCTGTTATAATTGTAATATTAACGCCTCTTTTTCCAGCCTCAATTATTGCATTCATTAAATTATCAGTTGGTTGAAAATACATTTGATCGATAATGATTTCATTTTCTGCTTTATTAATTTTTTTAATTATTTCTTTTTCAAAGGGACTTTCCGACTGCTCAGGACCGGTAAAAAACATTCTTGCAAAAACACGATCAATCTTTCTATGTGAATGATCAAACTCAAACACACAAGTATGAATGCTTTCTAAATCAGGTAGAGGCGTTTTTAACATTGAATATAAAACGTTGTCCTCTGAACAAATTTCTTGAGAACTTTCAGAGCTATTACTTAAGGCTGGATATTCCTTTATTATTCTACTCAGGTTATAATCGTAAATAGTATCATTAAGATCCCAACTTCCACTAGGAAGCTGCTTTCCAAAGATGCTTTTTCTGTTACTGTGTTTATCCCACTTATATGCAAGGTAAAGAGCTTCTTGATACACCTTTTTTCCGCGTTCGTGATCTAAACTTTTAAATACAAAGTCTTGATCTCTAAAATCTCTTGTAATAAACAAGTCCCATAATCCATCGTTGCCGGGTGCATCTTCATATTTTTTTATTTTAAATTTTGAATTTATTGAAATATCATCATGAATTAATTTATTGCTATTATAAGCTTTTTGATGTTTTGTTCGTAAAATTTGGCTTATCTTTAAATCATCCAGGCTATACGGCCTGCCCTTGCGATGTTTTTCAATGCTGCACTCCCTTTCAGCATCTAAGTAATCATCAACCCCTGTAAGAGAAAAATTATCTTTAATTCCACTACCTCCCTGGATAAAATATTTTCCATAATCAATTACCGTGCATTTCGTGTGATTTGTAATTTTTTTTGTTCCATAATAACTATCCGGACTTTCAACAAAACAAAAACGATCCGGATATTTTTCCTTAAGTTTGTTAATCCATGTTATGTTTTCATGAGGATTATTTTTTACATTTGGTTGATCTTTAATAAACATTGGATGCCCAATGATAACAACCTGTAAATCAGGAAATTTTTTCATTTGTTTATTAATAAGTTTGAGTACATCATCGAATGTTTTTCCACCACAGTAATTACCAGAAATAATAATATTATGTTGCGCAGACATAATGAGCTTTTTCCGCCATTCTACTGTATCCGCACAGTGTAATGTTGGAACTACAGAACATTCAAATCTTTTATTATCAATAGATTTTTCTACAGGAATTTCCAGCCTAATATCATTAAGTAAATTGCCCAGTTTATTTTTCAATAATTCAAGCTCTTGCTCAATCTTTGATTTTTCGTTGTACAAACGACTTAATTCATCGCTTTCACCGGCTTTATCTAAAGAGTCTTTTTGTTTTTCAGAAAACCTTTCGCATTCCTGCTTTTTATCATAAGCCTCATTTTTTAATCTGTCGCATTCTATCAAATACGCGCACATCTTTTTGCTGTTCTCTTGAGAAATAAATCCATAACACCCATATTTACGGATATTCTCAACCATCTCCGCTTTAACTTCAGAAGGCTTTTCCAACAAATCATCAACATTAGTTAAAATCTCATTCTTAATCTTATGAATCACCTCTCTAACCACTTCCGGATTTGAGTAATCTTTCCAGTCCATTCCCAATCGAGAATACGCAAGAGAACTGATCGCCATTACCCCTCCGCAGACCACCATTAAGACTGCTGCGTTAAAATGAATTCCCTCTACTAATAAACCGACACCGGTTGCTGCCAGAACCAAACCCAAGGCGACAATAACTGTGATAGCAATTTTTTTAATTAAAAGATCCCGCTTGCAAATTTTTGCATGACTTTCCCGTCTATGAAATAACGTGTTTATTTCCTCCTCGTTTACTTCATTAGGCAGATTATACGAGTTAGAAGGATCAGAAAAATTCATTAATTAACCTTTAAATTTTGTTTTTAAACAAAAACTTTGGTAACATTTATTTATTAACATCATATAAAGATTTCTCAGGATGGTGGATTCAAGCTTCTAGCCGAACATTTATGAACAAAAAAGCGAATTTTAGCTTGTTCTTTGTTTAAAACTTACATCATTCTACGGATTTTTTGTTAAGATTTAATGAATTTCAATAATTGAGGCCAGCCCCAAACCCCGACCAGAAAGAAAACAACTCCCTCTGCTCCCTTAAGCGTTCAGTAACCGGATGTTATATATTTTGGTAAGGACTTCTAGGATCTGCAAAGTAAACTTTTGTCTGGGTTTCGTTAAAAAGCTTTTCATGATATGCCATCTCAGAACCGTTGTCGTAGGTCAAACTACGCCTTAAGTAAGGAGGGATTCTCTTAAGAAATGTGATAAATTTCCCGACTACTGTCTCTGAATCTCTTCTATCTAACTGAACCAAAATGGTATAACGCGTACTTCTTTCAACCAGCGTTCCAACTGCCGACTGCTGTTTTTCTCCAATTATTAGATCTCCTTCCCAACGCCCTGCCTCTTCTCTATCTTCAACTGATGAAGGACGCTCCCTAATGCTTACCCTATTCTTGATTCCCCCACGATGAATTCCTTTTATTTTTCTGCTTCTTCGGCACTTATGCTTTTTTCTCAAAAAACGGGTGATAATCTCACGCCTTTCATGTCTGTATATCCAAAGATAATTGTCGTCGAATATACATGCATTTCCGGCAGAGAGTTATATTTTTTTTTAAGATAGCCGCTAATTTGCTCAGGAGAGCAATGAAGTTCTGTGAGTAAATAGAGAATGGCTTCGGCAAGAAAACCCGATATTTTCCGCTTTTTTACCCTTCGATAAGATCTTTCGATCGCATCTTTGTGAGCTGTTTTGGCATTGTACTCAGTAAAGCGGCGGTTGAGTTCATGTGAAATAGTTGAAGGACTGCGACATAAAGCTCTTGAAATAGAGCGTACACCGTGTCCCTGTTTTTTTAGTTGCTCTATTCGGCACCTTTCTGCAAAACTGAGCCTGCAATATTGAGCCATGGCTTGTTCTCCTTTTCATTTGAACAAGCTATGGCTTTTTCAATTTTTTATTGCATTGTTTTTCTCATCTAAGTGTTCGGCTAGCAAGTTGAATTTACAACCATGCCCATCCGCCGGAGTTTGTCTTTTTCTGGAATCTTCGCCTCACTTTAAAGTTGACAGAATGCTAGCCGGATGAACTCACTGTTTGAGAACTTGTTCAAAATCTCTGAAAATTGTGATTTTTAGTAAATTTTAAACAGGTTCTTAGCCCCAAATCCTAGATCCAAGACTATGAAAACCGGCGATCAATTTCGTACGAACAGAAATAGTCTCCGGATTTTCTACTCTTTTTGAATAGAATATATCTTTTTCAACTATATATTCTTTTATTTTATCGATGAGCTCTTGAGATTTTGCATCAAAATTCATTTCATGATCACCCATTAACGCAAGGCTCTTGTATCCCATATTACTACTGCCGGCAAACAAGTGATCATCAACAATCAAAACTTTTTTATGAAGCCCTTTGCCCTTTTGAGAAAATTCGTAAACTTTTACATTACTCCTTAGTTCTTCAGGCAAACTATTCACTAAGTAATGATAATTATATTTATTCCGAGGACCGAAAAAAAGCTGGCTATTTGAGCAGTCTTTAGTTACTCCTGCTGTTATAATTGTAATATTAACGCCTCTTTTTCCAGCCTCAATTATTGCATTCATTAAATTATCAGTTGGTTGAAAATACATTTGATCGATAATGATTTCATTTTCTGCTTTATTAATTTTTTTAATTATTTCTCTTTCAAAGGGACTTTCCGACTGCTCAGGACCGGTAAAAAACATTTTTACAAAAACACTATCAACCTTTCTATGTGAATGATCAAACTCAAATACAAAAGTATCAATGCTTTCTAAATCAGGTAGAGGCGTTTTTAACATTGAATATAAAACGTTGTCTTCTGAACAAATTTCTTGAGAACTTTCAGAGCTATTACTTAAGGCTGGATATTCCTTTATTATTCTACTCGGGTTATAATCGTAAATAATATCATTAAGATCCCAACTTTCACCAGGAAGGTGCTTTCCAAAGATGCTTTTTCTGTTACTGTGTTTATCCCACTTATATGCAAGGTAAAGAGCTTCTTGACACACCTTTTTTCCGAGTTTGTGATCTAAACTTTTAAATACAAAGTCTTGATCTCTAAAAATTTTTGGAATAAACAGATCCGCTAATCCATTGTTTCCGGATGCATCTTCATATTTTTTTATTTTAAATTTTGAATTTATTGAAATATCATCATGAATTAATTTATTGCTATTATAGGCTTTTTGATGTTTTGTTCGTAAAATTTGGCTTATCTTTAAATCATCCAAGCTATACGGCCTGCCCTTACGATCTTTTTCAATGCTGTACCCCCTTTCAGCATCTAAGTAATCATCAACAGTCTGATCATCAACCCCTGTAAGAGAAAAATTATCTTGAATTCCACTACCTCCCTGGATAAAATATTTTCCATAATCAATTACCGTGCATTTCGTGTGATTTGTAATTTTTTTTGTTCCATAATAACTATCCGGACTTTCAACAAAACAAAAACGATCCGGATATTTTTCCTTAAGCTTGTTAATCCATGTTATGTTTTCATGAGGATTGTTTTTTACATTTGGTTGATCTTTAATAAACCTTGGATGCCCAATGATAACAACCTGTAAATCAGGCAATTTTTTCATTTGTTTATTAATAAGTTTGAGTACATCATCGAATGCTTTTCCACCACAGTAATTACCAGAAATAATAATATTATGTTGCGCAGACATAATGAGCTTTTTCCGCCATTCTACTGTATCCGCACAGTGTAATGTTGGAACTATTGAACATTCAAATCTTTTTTGTTCTTTTTCCACATAAACATAGTCATCAAATAATAATTGATCCAATTGTTTATTGTTATTATTATCATTATCAATAATAGTCCAATCTTCAAAATCATCAATAGGGTCATTTGCAGGAATTATTACCCAATCATTTATATTATTAAAATCACCAGAAATCGGAGAACTCATAAAAATACCTACTATTTATTTTATTAAAATTATTTAAACATAACTATAAACATAAAAAGTTTAATAAAAATTAAATATTTTGTTAATTTTTCTTAAAGATAGATTCAAACTTCTAACCGAATACATGAACCCAATGAACCAATAGCTTGTATACGTTTGTTTTGGTGATTATATACCGGTCGTGATTCAAAATTTGGTTTTTGGCAAAGAAAAAGCTCTCGTGATTGAACGATCGCAAGCCGCTTAATATTAATCAATATTGAGTGGCTTGCGATCGTTCAATCACGAGGCTTTTTCAAAGCCAAAATCCCAAATTTTGAAACACGACCGGTATATTCAGAGGGTGTCTAAGAATCCCGGTATGAAAGGATCCTGCCCCAACGATCTCAGTAATGAAAAACGGAAGTTAATCCAATCGGTTTTGGAAGAAATTGAACAGGTTCTTATCGATTTCTTTTTCTTTCATTTTCTGTAAGGTAAATTTTTCTAAGTCGTATTGTATCAGGGGTCACTTCGATCAATTCATCATTGTTGATATAACCGATCGCGCTTTCTAAATTCATCTTTTTTGGAGGGGTAAGAATAATGTTTTCATCCGAACCTGAAGCGCGCACATTGGTCAGCTGCTTTCCTTTAATCATATTGACAACCAAATCATTCTCCCGGCTGTTTTCACCAACGATCATCCCTTCATAAACATCATCGCCGGGCGCAACAAAAAGCGTGCCGCGGCTCTCTAAGTTAAAGCAAGCATAAGCATTCGTTTTTCCCGAAAGCATGGAAACCAAGACTCCATTTTTACGCCCTTCCAGCTCGCCTTTCCAAGAAGCATAATGATCGTAAATAGCAGTTAGAATACCCAATCCGCGTGTTGTTGTTAAAAATTCATTGCGGTACCCCATCAAGCCGCGAGTGGGTATAATAAACTCTAAATGCGTAATTCCGTAGGAATTTGTGTGCAGCTGCTGCATTTCCCCTTTTCTCTTGGACAATTGTTCAATGACAGCTCCTGAATATTCTTCCGGAACTTCGACATGCACTCGGTCCATCGGCTCTTGCTTTTCTCCTGCAGCCTCTTTAATAATCACTTGCGGTTTTGACACGCAAAATTCAAATCCTTCTCTTCGCATCGCCTCCAATAAAACAGCTAAATGCAATTCCCCTCTTCCGGACACAGTCACACGTTTCTGATCATCTTTAGGCTCGGTAATCTGATAGGAAATATTCGAACGTTTTTCTCTTTGCAAGCGCTCGCGAATCTTATTCATCGTCACATGCTTGCCGCTTTTCCCAACAAAAGGGCCGTTGTTGACCAGTATATCAACTGAAACTGTCGGTTCTTCAATTGCTATCAAAGGAAGAGCTTCTACTTTATTCGGAGAGCAAAGCGTCTCTCCAATTGTCACTTCAGGAACGCCTGATAATAGAACAATATCTCCTACGCCGGCTTCTTGCATTTCCACTTTCTCTAAACCTCGATGCCCCTCGATACGCGTAATCTGATGCTTGCTTTCAACACCCTCTCGATTAATATGAACGACTTGATCTCCTTTTCTTATCTGCCCCTGCAAAATGCGCCCGCAAGCTTGACGCCCGACGTAATCATCATAAGCAATTGTCACAGCCTGCATCAAAAACGGATGAGCCAAATTTCCTTCAGGAGACGGAACATGTTCGATAATTAAATCCATTAATGGGCCGAAATCCACTCTTTCATCATCCTCATTTTTGATTGCATAGCCTTGAATGCCTGAACCATAACAGTATGCAAAATCCAACTGCTCGTCATGCGCTCCCAATTCGACAAAAAGATCAAACGTTTCATTCAACACCCGCTCAGGATCTGCATGAGGCCGATCTATCTTGTTTAAAAAAACAATCGGCCGCAGCCCCATCTTCAACGATTTAGAAAGAACAAAACGGGTTTGAGGCATCGGCCCCTCTTGCGCATCCACAATCAGCAAAACAGAATTAACCATCCCTAAAATCCGCTCTACTTCTCCGGAAAAATCGGCATGTCCGGGAGTATCGATGAGGTTGATTTTGTAGTCTTGATACGGAATTGATGTATGCTTTGAAAAAATCGTAATCCCTCGTTCCTGTTCTTGATCATAAGAATCCATTACCCTTTCAGGAATCTCTTGATTTTCTCGAAAAATCTGCGATTGTCTTAACAATCCATCCATTAAAGTGGTTTTTCCATGGTCAATATGAGCTACAATCGCAATATTACGTATTTTTTCCGGTTTGTACATACAGTATCACTCGTTTTTTATGTGTTTAAATTTTAACATTTTAACATTTTTTTTAAATTAAAATCAACCTCGTAATCCCTTCAATTTTTGAGAGCGCGATCGGTATAATCTCCCGGGAGGGAACTATGTGTATTGAAGAGGTGTATTTTTTCAAACCCATGCCACAAGTAAAAAATAAAGAAACTTTTCAAAAAAATACTCATAAGGTAAAAAATTAAATCATTGCAACCAATTCATACCGCTCGCGCCCTCAAAATTCAGGATTTTGACTTTGCGATCAGTATACAAAAAAACCAACTCTCTGTTAAAAAAGAAAATAAATTTATTGAAATTTTCGTGGTTCAAAATTTTTATTCTTACCATTAAGACAAATCTTTCACGGGAGGCTACATGCGCCAGCTCATCATTATTTTTGGAATCGCCATCGCAGTTATTGCAATTGTCTTCGAGACGCGGACGGCAGCAGCTAAAGAACACTTGAAAAAAACTCCCCAAACCGTCTCGGAACAAGAAAAAAAAGATTTTAACAAGACAAAAAAACTTCTTTCGCAAGATGAACCGGAAGACGCCCTCGTGATTATCCGCCGATACAAGCCAAAAATCGAAGCGCTGACACCCCAAGGATTAAAATGGATGGAGTTATTCATCGAAGGTTCAGTCGATACGCAGGATAAAAAACAATTGGCCGCCCTATATGAATTTTTTCCGGAAATTTTTAAAGAACATGAAAAAGCTTCCCTCCTTGCTGCAGACGAATACATCTTAACCAACAACCCGAAAAATTATGATAAAATCCGCTCTCTTTGGGAAGACAGGGAAACAAAAGTCGCTGCCTGGTCTCTCTTGGACACTGAACGTCTTTTATTAGACGGGAAAAAAAATGAAGCGATAGAGAAATTGAAATCACGCAGCTTTAATTCAAAAGCCGATATCGGCAGGCTCGTGCATTTAGCTCTTTTGCATGCAGACGATGATCAGAAAAAAGCATGGACCTATCTTGCCGAAGCCTATGCAAAAGACCCCCGCAATCCTGATATTCGCCTCTATCGAGCGAAACTTTTAGAATCAGCCGGCAAAAATAAACTCGCTGTGGAAGAATATGAAGCGGCTACGCAAATCGCTCCTTCCAATCTTTTTCTCAAAAATCAACTGATCGAATTTTACTTGAGACACGGACAATACCAAACAGCATTGAACCTTCTTAAAAAGAACCTTTCCCCTCCTTCCCTCGATACCCTTTGGATAGAAGCGATATTCTGGAATAAAATGACAACCCCGATCGATTATGACTGGAAAAAGACCCCTATCCCCGATGGAAAGCTCAACCGGTTCATCCGCTATCTCATCGCTTTAAAACCGGATCAATTCTGGGATCAATCAGCTTTTAAACGCATTCCCTATGCCGACGATTACCTTAAAACGCGCCAAGAAACGTTTTGGCTCAGACTGGTCCAGGCATTTAAAGATAACAACATCAATGAAGCAGAAAAACTCCTGCGTTACAACCCGTTTGCAGCAACTTCTTGGCATCCTCAACTTGAAACGGCCCTAAAAAGAGTATTAAATTTTCGCAAAAACCACACTCTCAAATTAGAGCCGGGACTATTATCCTCTGAAAAACAATTTGCCGATCTTCCAAAAACAACCGAACCCTCATTTTTTAAAGAGCTTGCAAAATTTTCCGAGTCAGAAGAGGAAGTTCCTCATTCTATCCGGCAGCTCTTGCTCGGAAAAGAGGCATTTTCTGCAATCTTTCTCGCCGCCGGATGGACGGAAGCCGGACTGCAGCTTAACGTTTTACCTGTCATGCCCGATGATTACCCTAATTGGGTTGCGCTTGACGCTGCACGAGCTTTTTATAATAACAGGTCAAACCTTAAAGCCCTTGAATTTGCTTCCATGCAAAAACAAACACCGGAGTTAAAACTTCTCACAGCAGAGTTGACAATTGCAGGCGGAGACTCAGATAAAGCATTGAATGAACTGCTTTTCTTAGCACGCGATGATAGTGAAACCGGTTATCGCGCAGCATGGCTGGCAAGTTTGTTATATCTTGAGAAAAAAGATTATGATCATGCCCGCACCGCAATCAACTCCCAGCCCAGGCTTGTCTACGATACGCTGGGACAAGAAACTCTGGCGCGCATTGCTTACCTGGAAGGAAACAAGCAGCTTGCAGGCCGTCTTTACCGCTCAATCGAATCAAAATCTCCGGAAGCGCGTTCCTATCTTGCGCGCCAGGCTTTCCTGGATAAAGATTGGGACCGGGCGAAAAAATTGACTGAACAGCTAATTATTGATTATCCGAAAAACTCTGTTTTGAAGGAAAACCTGAAAAAAATCATAGAGCGGCAACAAAAGAGCCGGAAAACGCCAAAAGCTTGATTATCGAGCAGATACAAAAATTCGCCCCGAAACCTTTTTATTCCGGCCGTGTCTCAAAATTCTATTTTTGGCAAAATCGGTATAGGCAGAATCAAAGTTAATAAATTTACTTGACTTCTGTTTTTTGTTTTTTTATAAGGTTTTAAATGACAACACACTATGTTCTTTCCTTTATCACTTATTTTTCAATACTGCTTGGCATTGGATATATATCGCATCACAAACAAACCTCCAATGCCGAGTTTATTTTGGGAAACCGTTCCTTAAATTTCTGGGTAACAGCTCTTTCCGCTCATGCAAGCGACATGAGCGCCTGGCTCTTTATGGGCCTTCCAATGGCTGTGTACCTCTTTGGACTATCCGGATCCTGGATCGGAATAGGATTAATGGTTGGAATGTTCCTAACCTGGCAGCTCATTGCAAAGAAATTAAGAACGTCGACAGAAGATTACAACAGCTATACCCTATCGACATTTTTTGAAAAACGCTATCGAGACTCTTCCGGCATTCTTCGTATACTAACGGCGGTGGTATTGCTTTTCTTTTTGACCTTTTACTTAGGAGCAGGCCTTACAGCCATGGGTCTTCTCATCGAAAATATTTTCAATATAGACTACTGGTGGGGCTTGACATTTGCTCTCTGCGTTGTCGTCATTTATACATTTGGCGGAGGTTTTGTCACGATCGCTTGGACAGATCTATTTCAAGCAATTTTCCTGCTCGCCATGATCTCTTTAGTCCCTGTCTTAGTATTGTGCAAATATCCCGAAACTTTGACAACAATCTCCCGGTTGGATGAACTCAAACCCCACTATCTTAGCTTGATACCCGACAACTCAATCTGGTCGGCGATTTCTTCTGCTTTCATTGCTATCTCTTGGGGACTCGGTTATTTTGGAATGCCGCATGTCATTACAAAGTTTTTAGGCATAAAAGACGCAAAAGAATTGAAAAAGTCCCGCAATGTCGGGATGACTTGGCAATTTCTAGCGCTAACGGCAGCAATTTCTGTAGGCGTAGTCGGTTTTGCATTTTTTCAAGGAAGTTTGGAAAATCCTGAACTCGTGTTCGTAGAAATGGTCAAATTACTATTCCATCCATTTTTTGCCGGGTTTGTTCTTTGCGGAGTTCTTGCAGCAAATCTATCCACAATGGACTCGCAGCTCCTGGTTTGCGCTTCCATAATCGGCGAAGATCTCTATAAAAATTTATCTAAAATTTCTCCTTCTCAAAAAAAGCTTGTCCGAGCTTCCCGTACAGGAGTGATTATTATTGCCATGATTGCTCTATTTATCGCTTTCAATCATCAAAAAAGCATTTTAGAGGCTGTTTTTTTTGCCTGGGCAGGTCTGGGAAGCGCATTTGGACCCCTTGTACTTGCCTCTCTGTACGATAGCAAATCAAATAAATATGGAGCGATTTGCGGAATTATCCTTGGAGGTCTTACAGGTTCATTATGGCCTGTCATCAATCCCTATTTATTCGAATTTGCAATACCTGCAACAATACCCGGCTTCTTCTTAGGAATTTTAAGCATATATGGAGTTAGCCGATTGACAAATCAACAATTAAATCAATTAAATTAGTTGGATGAAAAAAATTCTTCTTGCACTCACTTCAGGATTCTTGGCCTTTTTCGTTATACAGCTCATTGGACAAGAGGACAAGCAGCCTCTCTTTCCTACTCCTCAGGTTATTTATCATATCAATGAAACGCCCGCAATTCCAAAAGTTTCAAGAATTGGCATAAATTTAGGCAGATGGACCTCATCCGGAACATCGCAGCTTGGAAACAATATTCTTCAAAACCCGGGTCTTGAAGCAGAAATTGAGAGGCATATCGTAATCGTTTCTCAAGCAGATGCCTTGAGCTTCTCGGACGAGGCCGGGTGGGGTTATCCAAATTCTGAATGGGACCGGGCAGAATTTCAAATTAGCACAGGACATTCAGCCGAAAGACGAGGCATCATTACCCGCTCTCTGAATTCCGGAGACCGCGGGTTTCCGCAATACTTTGCTGAAAAACCTCTTCCTGCGATTGAACCAAATGATATCATCGTCCTAACAAAAGTCAGCCGCCCCACTCCTCCTGATTTATGGGAGACGCATTATCAAAATACTGCATCTATTGATCCAACTATTTTGAGTCCGCAATCAAAAGGGACGCAATCTTTTAAATTATCCCCTTCAGACACCTCGAAAGCAGATCTTGTTTATCTGCTTGATGCCGAAAAAAACATCGGCAAAGGGTTGAAAATACAAGGAAAATGGCGCTTTCGCATCCTGGCCAAAGCAGAAAAACCCAATGGCGAATTATTTGTAGAATTCAAACGGTTAAACGGAACTCGGCCATTTTTTAAAACAACCCTTGAATTAACAACTAAATGGCAAGAATATGTGATTGACTTTGATAGCGGCGATTCCGGACCTCCGGGTGCTTTAAAACTCTCAATTACCGCTTTCCACCCTTCAAATTCCGTATGGGTAGATGACTTATATTTAGGCAAGCTCAGCAATATGGATCACCCTTTTAGACAAGAAGTCGCCGCCGCTTTAAAAGAGCTGAACCCCTCTTTTATTCGCGAGTATCCATCGCTTGGAGATACCTTTGAAAATCGCATCGCATCTCCGGACAAAAGAAAAACTTGGCTTCAAAGGGCAGCAGGAGGGTGGAAACGCCCTGTCTACAGCTACTCCCTTCCCGAGTTTTTATCTCTTTGCAAAGAAGTTAACGCAAATCCCTGGCTCATTCTTTCTCCTGCTTTTTCAGCCCTTGAATGTCAGAAATTCGGCCAATATCTTTCCAAACATGCCAAAACCTCTGTATTTTCAGAAGTAATTGTGGAATTTGGCAGCGAAAACTGGAATTGGCTGCATCGCCCAACAGCAATTCCCTATTATCAAGAACAAGGAAAGTTGGCCCGTCATCTTTTTGCCATTCTTTCAAGAAATGCGGGATCTCATGTCAATCTAACTGAATTAGTCAACGGACCGAGCAACTCTCCTTGGGAATCTTTCCACTATTTAGATTCTGCAAAAAATTCAGACGGCCTTGCAATCGCTTCCTATATTCTCCCTGTACTTAACCGAGGAACACCGGACAAAGAAATTTTCAACGAAATTTTTAAGAAAGACACAACCTCTTTTGACCGCATAGCGGCTGGGGTATACTCGAGAGGAAAAAGGCTTGCTCTTTATGAAGCAAACTTTAATACCCTGAAGGGCGATGCAAGCAGCTACGAAAGAGATCGTATTGTAACAGGCGCAATTTCTGCAACAGCTCTTAGCAAACGCCTTCTTGAAAGCCTTATCGCAGGCGCTCACCCCATCATGGTGAAAAATCTTGCGCAATATCAAACAGCTGTATGGGATGTTGAAGGCTTTGTTGATTTATGGGGAGTTGTGCGTGATTTCGGACCGCCGCTTAAATTCAGGCCTACAGGCTTAGCAATCAAATTACTTAATCAAGCCATTCAAGGCGGACTCTATCAACTCGCTCCTCAAGATACTCATCAACCGGTTGATCAAAAACTTACTTTAGCAGCTTTTCGGGGAGAAGATTCATGGAGGCTTGCCGCAGTATCTGAAAGCGATCAATCATACACGATACAAATCGAGGTGCCTGATGACGACAAAAAACTTCCGACTTCCGCATATTTCCTGAAGTTTAAATCTCCATTCGACAACAACGAAAACGAGGATAAAGTCACGATAGATACCACAGAAATTCTCTCAAAGAATCGTTCAATCTATTTAACGATTCCTCCCTTTGGAGTGATGATACTGAAATGAGTAAACTACTCGCCACTAAAGTAGCGAGAATGCGTCATTATTTTTGTTCAAAATTTGGGATTTTGATTTTGAGAAAACCTCTTGATTGGGCGATCGGCATTACCGGACGTCTTTCAAAAAAACGCAAAAAGCGCTTTTTCAGGGTCGACTACTTGGGACACATAATCAGAACGGGAACGGCGGAATTGTGCCTTACATCATGAATAGTGCTGCCATAGATCATATCGCCAAGGAAACGATGACCATGGCTTCCCATTGCGATCAAATCACAATGGCTTTTTTTTGCAGCATTTAAAATCTCCTGTGAAGGATCTCCCATTGCCAGCATAATATTGACGGTGATTCCTCGATTTTGGATTTTTTTTGCTTGCTCCTCTAAATAAGCGCGGTCATCTATCATCTCCTCGGATTCATTAAGCTGAAGCTCATTGAAATGGCGGGCGACGAAACCTTCTGCTACATGTATTAACAAAAGTTCGGAACTCAGGCAGAGGGCAAGCTCTGCAACATGAGATAAAAGGTCGATGTCTGTGGGGCTGTTTTCCAATGCTACGAGAATTTTTTTATACATAGTCTCCTCTCTTCCTCAGTATACATCATGATATACCGCTCGTGTTTCAAAATTTGGGATTTTGGCTTTGAAAAAGCCTCGTGATTGAACGATCGCAAGCCACTCAATATTGATTAATATTAAGCGGCTTACGATCGTTCAATCACGAGAGCTTTTTCTTTGCCAAAAACCAAATTTTGAATCACGAGCGGTATAAAAGATCTCCAAAAAACGATCCCGGCATCAAAAAATCGAAAACCAATTTTATATTCAAAATAATAATTGCCCATGCTATCGCCCACCCAAGGATTTTGATCCAAAAAGAATTGACAAATTCATTCATTTTCGCTTTTTCATTAGTAAAGCGCATAAGAGGCCAGACCGCAAAGCTTAATTGCATAGAAAGCACAATCTGGCTTGCGATAATGAGTTCGGTAGTTTTATCTTCGCCAAAAAAACCGATCACAAAGATTGCCGGAATAATTGCCAAACCGCGGGTGATGATTCTGCGAAGCCAAGGTCTTAAGCGAATATTTAAAAAACCTTCCATAATAATCTGCCCGGCAAAAGTACTGGTAAGAGTCGAGTTTTGCCCAGACGCCAAAAGGGCAAAAACAAAAACTGCGCTTGCCGCGGAAACACCTAGCACCGGATCCAATAGTTTATAAGCATCTTGTATTTCAGCAACGTTTTGATGGCCCGACCAGTGAAATGCCGATGCTGCGACAATCAGTATTGCAGAATTGATAAACAACGCAAACATCAGAGCAACAAACGAATCAATCGTTGCAAACTTGATTGCCTCTTTCTTGCCTTCAACAGTTTTTTCGTAATTGCGGGTTTGTACAATAGACGAGTGCAAATAGAGATTATGCGGCATGACAGTAGCGCCGATGATTCCGATACCGACATATAACATTTCCGGATTTTTCAAAATTTCCCGGGAAGGAATAAAACCTTTCATTACGTCAATAAAATTTGGTTTGGAAAAGAAAAGTTCGACAGCAAAACAAACAACCATCAATCCGATCAATGTAATGACCAATGCTTCAATATAACGAAATCCTTTATTTTGGAGGTAGAGCACTGCCAGCACATCCATTGCCGTAATCATGCAGCCATAAACAAGCGGAATTCCGAAAAGCAATTGCAAAGCAATTGCCGATCCCACAACTTCAGCAAGGTCGCAGGCGGCAATTTGGATTTCGCAAATCACCCAAAGAAACCAAACAATCGGAGTCGGATAATGGTCGCGGCAAGCTTGAGCTAAATCGCGGCCGGCGGCAATACCAAGCTTGGCAGACAGATGCTGCAGCAAAATCGCCATAAAATTAGAGATCATGATTACAGAAAGCAGGGCATAGCCGAATCTAGCGCCTCCGGCTAAATCTGTTGCCCAATTGCCCGGGTCCATATAACCCACCGCCACTAAAAATCCCGGACCCGCAAATGCAAGCATTTTCCTCAAGAAAGGAGCATTTTTGGGAACGGGAATGCTGTTTGCAATCTCCGGCAATGAGCTCTCTTTTGAGTGTTTACTCCATGCGGGTTTTGACGCGGGATCTGTTTTCATCAATAATTTTATCCAATTATCAATTCATTTTTTATAGAAACACTAGCTTAAACTTAATCTTCTCTTAATAAAAATTCGATATAATTATTAACAAATTAAAACTTAAAAATAGAAATTTAATATGAAAACAATATCGAATCCGTTCCATCCTCATCAAAATAATATCTTATCAAATTCCAGATCTTTAAAGAAAACAAAAAAAACACACTCTACGGAAACTATTAAGCGGATATGGGACACTTTCAACTCCTCGGAAGCTCCGTTCAACAATGTTTGCCAACCCCCTTTTGACTGCCCAATGAGCAGCGAAGAAATTGCAAAGCACAGCATACTTGAAACATTAGAAATCAGAGACTTTCCGCCGAAACTTCAAGAACTCATGCAGGCTGATTCTATGAGCGAGGCTGTTCAAAGAATTGCCGCAAATTTTGCCGGGGGCGGACTGATTACAGGCGGAGGCAATCCTCCTTTTAAGCTCGATGGAATGCTTGGACAGCCGAATTTTATCGTTTGGGAATGGCTGGTGTCAAACCTCTACGAATCAATAAATGAAATTGATACGGAAGAAAAAGCCATTTTAGAGAACATTCTTGAAGGAGTTTCACAGCTTAAAGAATACTGCGAAGATCTTGATCAAATTGAAAATGCCCTTGTTGGCGAACAACAACTATTTGATATTGCGTTAAAATATGCAGAAAAAGTGCAGCAATTACAAGCAGGAGAAGCTCAAAGATTTTTTGGGGGATGGTTGAATATCGGAGGAGAAAGCGGGCATGCCTTAATCTATGAATTTATCCGAAATGAGAACCAAACATTCGATGTTTTCGTTTATACTTCGACAGGCTTTCAACTTGCAGACGACATTTTCGCAGGAGATAAAAGACGGGTAAAGCCTTATGTTCAATTTTCTCAAATACCTGAAAATCACCTCTGTTTTAATGATGATGGAACTATCCGCCCTGCTTTTTTTCAACATTTCATCGAACTGAATGCACTGCAGCGTTGGGACAACGACTTTACTTTGGATGAAGAAGATGTTCTTGAAGCGCTTGATCATCTGATCCCCTATCAAACAACCGTTGACTTAGATGAATCCGGCGCAATCACCGGACAGCGTGCAGGCACTTGCGTCCCCTCTTCAACAAAAGCGTGGATGCGCCGCATGGCAGGCGATGCCGTCAAACACAAACAAATCATGTTTCATACCAAATTTCGCTTAATAGTGGCAACCTACAGAGCTTTGAAGAAAGAACTCTCTAAAGACACTCAAGAAGGAGCTGTTTCCAGACGCCTGCTCAATCATCTTACAAGAAACCATTTGCGCTCAATAGCCAAGGCTATGGACAGCAACCTCTTCGACACCCGTCTCATAGATGATCAACTGGCAAATGAAGCTCAGGCTACCTGTTATCATATTTTAAAAAATCTAGAATTCTTCGAAGCAGATATTCAACAATTAAGAAGATCGAAAAGCTTAGGAAATCAAATCTCAAATCAATCTGCATCGCAAAGAGGGGTTCGCGCAAGCGAAAGAAATGAGATGCGCGTCTCTAAAATGAATTCTTTAAAAAAATCTAGTGAGTACGAGATTCTGCCGCCTTCAATATGGGTCGAAAATGCTCGGGAAATTCCCGGCTTTGTAGAGACGATTCGTCAATTTTACGAACAATGTTCCGGAAAAAACAAAATGACTCTCGTCAGCATGCAGATCAATCAACTTGTCGATCAGCTCCCATTGCCCAATGCCGTCCAGGGTCTTGATAATCTTCAAAACATCCCATGGGTTGAAAAAGTCGGAAACAGTTTTTGGGAAAATCTTTCTAAGGAAGAGTTGACTGAAATTTTATCCAGTCTCGAGGAGCTGCTCATCTTGTATGGAAAAAATCATCAAAATGAACAATTGACTCGCTTTCACACAACTCTTTTAAGCCTTCACGCGCTCGCGCATTATCTTGCAGTCAAAATCGATACCCTTAATCTACCGGATAATACCGAGATACCTCGTTTGGAACACTATTTCATTTCCCACATGGGAGAGCTTTTAGAGCGCTTCGATACCTTGATCTATATCGATTGCCGCGAGTTTAATCGAACAAAGGAAGCACGCGTCTATTTCGAAGAGTTTAAAAAACATGCTCTTCATTATCCGGCATTATTTGAAAATGAAGAAACTATAGAAGTGAAAAAAGACAGCTTCGATAAATCCGGTCAAAATAGACGGTATTGGGAAAAACTTCTAGATTTCTATCCGGAACTTGAAGAAAAAGCTAGTTCTATAGCGGACTCAAGAAATGCCGGCGGCTCCTGGAAAACGCTTACACCTGAAGAGATTGAAGAGATTTTCCAAAAGGAAACGGAAGAATATAACGACCGACTTTCACAATGCCAAGACTACATAAAATATGAAAAAGAATATAATGAGTATAAGAAACAAACAAAAAGATATAACAGGGGAGAAATCGATAAACGGCCCACAGCCCCCGAAAAAGTTCCATATGTGGTACCTCTAGATCAGCCCCGTCGGCGTGTCAATTTAACGCTATCGAATAAATGCATGCTGATTCTTGAGGAAAGTATCGACGACGACCCGGGCATGAACCCTTTGATTGCTTGTGGTTTACCCCATATCCCTCTGTTTAGAAGAATTACTTGCCGCATCAATAAAGCATTTCATTCAAAAAATTTCTCGCTTCGTATAAAGATAGCCTCAAGAAGAAATTCGAAATACTCTTATGGAGGCCGAGTTTACAAATATCAGCCGCTTGAGTTTTCCGATGCGGATCGAAATGGCGCGTTTAGAAAACAACACCGTCTACTACCATCAAAAATGCAGCAAGAGTTTTTCAAAATCAAGACGGCTACAAGATATGTACAAAATTGGCAGCGCAGCATTGCAGAAGGAACAACGCTGAAATTAAATACAGAATTATTCGAAAACCCTTTAATCGGAGAACTTCTTCGATCAGGATCGGAATGGCGGTTAACCCCTTATCAAATCATCAAAACGATAAAAGACTATAAGGAAGAGCTTCTTAATCCTGATCTTCAAGCGATTATCTTCCGACTGATATTGCGAAGTCCTATCACGCAAAATGGGACAACCCATATTGGTTTCGGCGAAGTTCTTATAGAAGACTCCTCTTGCTATGAATACTGTTCAGAATTTATTCAGGAAGGACTCAATCATTTTTATAGCACGAGAAAACAGTTTAAACTCCATGAAAATGAAAAAGAAGCAGAAGAAAATCCGGTGAACGGAGCTCGGTTTTTTCTGGAACTGGCATTCTACACCTCAAAATACCTTGTTGATCAAGGATTCAAACAAGAAGCGCAAGCTCTGCTAACCACTTGCTTAGGCGCTGCGAACAGGTGGCTGGAGTTTGAAGATCTTACCCAAAAAGAAAAAGCAGTCATTCATCAATACCGATTGTTATTTTTCTCGCTCATTCCAATTGAAGAAACTTCGCCCTTTGAAATTTACTTAAGCTGGATTTCATATCAAATCAGCCCTGATGATGGATTCTGGCGCTCTCCGCTTCTTCAATCGCAAATAGAACAATTCGTAACGCTTTTTACTTCGCAAATTGCAAAAACGCTTCAAGATGATCAAGAACTTTGCGAAATGATTGGAAGCGGTCTGCTTGCATCGCTTCAACTTGAAACTCGCGAGCAATCGATTTTATGGTCGTATTCCATAAGCAATGCCTCCAGCATAGTTGGAGAGACTGCAAATAGAGATATTTGGACAATAGACCTTATTTCAGGCGCCATTTTCAGCCCTTATGGAAAAATCGGGTACGGCCTCACCCATTTCCCATGGGAAAACCAACAAAACTTCAAACGATTATTCGGAGACATTGCCTCATTTTCTTATCAGGCGATCGGAAACGACAATTTTTCATTCTCCCACCCAAAAATGGGATTGATACGCCTGGTTCATTCATGGGGTCAGTACATGATTCAACGACAGTTTCCGGGATTTGAAGGAGTGTGGTTTGAACAAAAAAACACCTTAAATACCAGAGGATACCCTAAGATCCTTGGATTTGACCACGCTTATTGGATTCCCTCGTCAGAAATTCCTCAAACGTTTTTAGAACAGAAGATCACAGGCCTTTTTTCTTCGCTCCATGGCGGCAAGATCAAATACGCCACCCTCGAAGATGGCTCGATTATCGAGTTTCCTCAAAGCGATCAAGAAGAAATTTTACATATCGATTACTATGAAACTGCGGATGAAAACCGAGATGCGTTCGATCAAGAAGAAATTTTACATATCGATCTCTATGAAACTGCGGATGAAAACCAAGATGCGTTGAGTGTTTTTGATATGCCGAAAAACATCCTGGTGCACAAACGCGAAAACGACGTAGTCAAAATCAGCCTTCCCCGTTACACTTCCCAAGAAGGAAACGCTTTAACCTTTTACTGCCGCAATCAGCAGATGATTTGGTCGGAAAACTCTCAATACGTGATTCCGGGCGAGATGCCAAAAGGGTTTCTTGGAACGATTCCCAATTATCTTTACTTAGAAAGCTTGAAAGAATCAAATCCCGACATTCTTTTGGTTCCGTATCAAAAAATCCTGGCAAAAAAATTGCCGGCTCCCTCCGGAAAACTTAATATCAATACTGAGAAACCGTTGATAGAACAGAGCGGCAAAGAACAATGGGGGCGTCATCGATATTTTATCTACCACATTGTCAACGGGTCAGTCAAACCCGCAACTCTGGAAGGACAATTGTTTCTTAGCTATCTATCCTATTCGCAAAAAAACTATCAAGAAGCGGTAAAATGGCTCAAACAAATTAAACCGACCGACAGGCTTTCTCCGATCTGTGAAAACATCCTGCGCCTTATCGTATCGCTCCCATTTGGGGAGGATGATCCAAACGCCCGGATGGTTGCACTTTTTGCAGAATATCTATATCTGCACAAGACAGAACAACTTGCAAACACAAATCCAGAGCCTTATTCAAACAAATCAGACATCAAAAGACTTTGGAATTCGATGCAAAATGCCGAACATTGTCTTTCATCTCTTAATAACATCGATAGCCGCTGCCGATTAACAACTGAGCAAGAGTTGGATTTATTTATAAAATTGATAGAAAACGGGGAGCGTAAAAAAGAGGAAATTGCAAAAATTCTTCATGTTGAACAAGGAAGGATAGAAAACGTAATCATAAAATTAAATAGACGGGTAGAACGCCTGCAATCAAATCCACCAAGCGCGTTAATCTCAAAAGGACTTAGAGTCTTTCCTGAACCGAATGAAAAAGGGCGCAAACGAACAGACTTTACAAATGTCATTAATTTCAATCTTCCTATGAATTGTGAACCTTCCTCTCTTGAATTGTACAAAAAAATGTATGGCGAAAAAGGAGGACGGGAAAGATACCTCAAGATGCAAAACAATTACGAATCCTATCAAATACATCTTAAAGACCATGTAGCCTGGATTTTTCAAGGTAAAAACTCACCCCTTTGCACAAGGCCCGGTTCAAATGTGGAAATAGCGAATAATGGAACTCTTTTATTAGAAATGCACCGCATTGCAAAACATGGATCCGCAGCCGAACGAAGAGCGGCTGTATACCGGCTATGGCAATGGAGAATCCACTCTTGCGTTCGAAAAAGGCAACAAATGTTTGCCGACCTGATGATCCACATGTTGATAAGCCCTGATTTATACAAGGATCCTTTAGAACTTTCGACTAACCCTTCTGATGAAGAGATAAAAACCTACCTGGAAGACCTTGAAAAATCTTACAGAAAAAAAAATCAAGCAGCTGTGCAGCAATTCCTTTGCCTATCAAATCTGCGGCAAAGAGCTGACTCTCCTTCAGAAAAGGGCAATTATCCTATTCCGGATCGAAGCAGTTTAGATTCTTTCGAACTTGCTCCTGCAGGCAATAACAACCCTAGAAAACCTTTTCATTTTACGCTCCCCTCCAATGATGAGAGATGGATTCGGCTGAAAAACCTTAAATTGCAGTTTTTAAGTAAATTGGATGCTGGTGAAGAAAAGGACTATGACGAATTTTCCCTCGCTTACCAGGAGTCGCTGCTAAATCCCGGAGAAGAAGAATACAGGGACACCATCGCAAGCGACCTCTTTTCTTTGAGACAAGATTACCTGATAGGTAAAAAGCAAAATGAAGAAAATTCAATTTGGACAATCTCATCCGATGGTGCACGAGAATTAATTTCCCAGTCTGATTTATTAAAGACAAGTCTAAAGAGTGAAATTGATCAAAAAACACAAACCCTGCTTGATCTGGTCAACAAGCCGTCAGATGATCCTTATTTCAGGCAGATGGAGTTCGCCCGCATTGGAGGAGGAGCAGCCCGGCTTGCAACATTTTCCGACTGTGTGGAAAAAGTTCTGGAAATGGATATAGAAGCCTTTAAAGAGCTCAACTCGAATCTAACAAACGAAGAGATCCAAACAATTGCTTCTTTGACCATTGAAATCGAAGACTTAAAGTCTTACCTTGCGCAGATAGAAAGAATTAAGTCGACAGCTCAAAAAATAGATGCCATTGAAGATGCCGACGATCCAACGCGCTGCTACCAGTGCCAACAACTCGCTCATCACCTGGATGCCGAATATTATTTTGAATGCTTTGAAGATGACTTGGACATCCATGCAGCTTTGCGGATCTTTTCCGGAGAAACGGAAATGATCCCCCATCTCAAACAGATCAATCTCATTAAAAAAATGTTGAAAATGGAACTCGAGCAGCCTGAAAAATATCGCGATATTATTATTCAGCTGATTATGGGGGGAGGAAAAACCTCTGTCATTGCAACAATTATTCTTTATCTTGCGGCCAAAAGAAACGACAGGCTTTCCCTGTTCATCATCCCTCCTTCACTATTTGCAACTGTTGAAGCTAATATCAGCGAGTCCGTTTGGAAAGCTTTTAAAAAACATATTCAATCCATTGATGTGAATCGAGAAGATTTAACCCTTTACAAGCTTAACCGGATTATCGATAAACTCAACACGGCAGCAGAAAAACATCAACCGCTCATTATTAAAGCCTCCACGCTGCAAACCCTTGAGCTGGAGCTTTTATTTCAAGGAAGACAATTTAAAAAATTCAAAGAAAAATTCAGAAAATTAACCAAAAAGTACTACTCTAGCCGCCAAGAAATACAAGAGCTTGAAACGTGGCTGAACAATCATCGTTCTCGTCAGCCTAACATTGAACAATTGCAAAAGCGAAACAGGCTGCAGCAAGTAAAAAGCCTGCTTGATCAAGTAGACACTTCTCGTAAAAAGTACAAGGAATTTTTGCAAGAGAACAAACTCAAGATTATGCGTTTAGCTGAAATTTGGAAGCGGTTTTCTGTTCAAGGCGATGCTTTGATTGACGAGATCGATTTGATGCTGGACTGCCTTCGGGAAGTTAACTTTCCGGATGGAGAAATAATCCCTATCGATGAGACAACAAACCATTTAATCCTGGCTTGCTTCAAAGCTTTGGTCAGCGATAAACTGTACTTGGATAACAGCCGGAAAACCTCGATTAACGATGTTGTCCGCCTGCAAGAAAATAAACAAACGCTGTTGGATAGCCATAGATATCTCAACCAAGTCGTTCCGGTTGTTGCAAAACACCTCTTTAATACTTTCGAGCCCATTCAAAAAGCTGTTCCAAAAGAATTTATAGACAGTTTTGTTAGATATCTATCTGATGCCATACCCGGCGAGTTTCAGAAACTCGCTGATGATGGTCAAATGCCTAATGAACAATATCTGAACAAAACCATCCCCAATTGGAATCAACTTGGAATTACCTTGGATCAAGCCGAAAATGATGTCGCTTTTTTACAATTCCTTGACAAGCTTTACAAACGCGATCAAAAAGGGCAGGAAAGCGCAAACTTAATCGCAGTTTCCAAACATCTTTTAACGGAAATTCTCCCGGCAACGCTTATGAAAAGCGGGCGTCGAAACTACGGACCTGCGCCTAAAGAAAAATCATTAACCATCGTTCCATACATTGGCGTGAACTCGCCGGCAACGACTCTTTTTGGATATTTCTTAGAAGAAGCCTGCTACTACTACCAGTGGATTGCGGCTTTTCCTATACAAAAGCAAGATATCTTAATATTTGCCGAATCTATCAATAGTGCAGCCAGGTACTATGTAGAAAAGAATCGGGAAAAATTTGAAGACACAGTGGAGTATCAAGAATTTTACCGCTTATTCGGAATCACCCTTGATCAGGTGAATCAGCCGGAAATGTTAGAGCTCGCTGTTCAAAATATATCCTGCGATATTGAAAAAAAATTGGATTTTCAGTTTGAAATCGTCGCAGAAAAAGTCGGATTCCGTTCCGAGAGATTAACCAGCAACGGCTTCGACCTTTTACATCAAGTCAGCTCCAAACGCACAATGTCCGGAACTCCCTGGAACGCAGAAGGATTCGACCGAAAACTTTATCAACGTCTTAAAAAAGACGAGGGTACTGAAGGAAAAATTTTACATACACTGGCTAAAAAGTCAAAACAAGGTCAAATTTATGAAGTAGACTTTAAAACTGTTGAAGAATTTTTTGAGCAGGTCTTCGATCAGAGCTGCAATTCCTATAAATTGCGGGGAATCATTGAAACAGGAGGCCTTTTCAAAGCTTTTAATAATAATGCCGACGTTGCCCAAAAAATAATGAAGTGTTTGGCAGAAAGACAAGAAAACGGACAAGTCGATCCCGCAATTAAAGGAGTATTGTTTTTCCACAAAGATCCCGGACAAGAGCATTCCGATACCCTTTATATTTGGAAAAAAGGAGCTTCTCATCCTGAAAGAATTGGCGGAACCTCCAAAGAAGCTCTGCAAGCAAAAGATTTAGATCCAACAAAATATTTTGTCTATTATGATGAAAGGCATACAACAGGCGTTGACATTCTTCAACTACCCGATGCTGTCAATTTACTCACTTTTGATGAAAAAATGCTAAGAAGGACAATTGGGCAGGGAGCCATGCGTTTAAGACAATACCTCTTTTCGCAAAATGTTGAAATTGTCGTGACGAACGCAACGCGAAAGCTCATCGTGAATCAAGGGGAAAATCTTGAAGATTTTCTCCTCACAGCTGAAAAAAACCAATCGAAGCGAAAAACAGATCATATGGTGCGCTATTTTAAACAGCAAATTAATGGCGCGGCAAGAAGCCTTGTAGTTGAGCGCATAGTCGATGCGGCGCTTGCGCTTGATCAAAAAGGAGCAGAAGAGGCGTTTGTTGAAGAAATCATCACAAGCGAGCCTTTTTTCGTCACCAAAACAAACACTCAATTTTACCTTACCCTTGGAAAATTAAAAGAAAAAGGTGAAACCAAAACCATGCTTATCAACCTGCTGAGGAAAAAGGTCAACCTATTTACATGCCGTATCAATGATCATAAGGCACACGAAGCGATATCTAAAGAACAAAAAGAGCTTAAAATGCATATTGATCAAGCCTCCTGCCTTCCTGCGGAGTGTATCCTGTCTTCCACGCCAATTGGAATTCAACAGGAAGTGGAAGTGGAAGTGGAAATGGAAACCGATAAAGAAACCCTTAGAGAAAGCGAACTGGAACAAGAACTTAAGCTTGAGCTTGAATATTATGAAAAAGTATCGAGATACGAACTCTTGCAAGAGAAAAAAATGAGCCGGAAAGAATTCATAAGTCTGATTGACGACGTCGCAAATCAAAACGAAACTCCTCTTTCTTTAATATCTCTGCAAAATCAGCTGGCATCATTTGAATATGGATTATTCGAAAACCGCATTCATTATGAACACGCCTTTGATGAGCCCATTTACGGAACCTATGAATTTTTTCACACGGTCAGAAATCAAATCTTGCCGGTCTTCCACAAATTGCAGCGCCCTGCCTCGCAAATTCTCGCCGTTCGCACACCTGAAGGAAACTTTCATTGGCTGCTCCTTTCCGAGCATGAAGCCAACGCTGCCAGAAAACATCTAAAAGAGTTGTATGCAGAAAATAGTCCGCATGTAGACAACGTATGGTTAATCCAACTTGACGGCTCTTCTTTTATTTCCGGAAAAGATCGTGAATCATTTCCAATTTATGAAGAGTCTGTAGAAAGAGGAATGATCGAGATCAATGCTTTTTCCGGAAATGCCCACTATCTCGATCAACACCCTCAAGAACTTGAATCTTGGATAGAAGAAGAAACCGATTTAAAAATTCGGTTTTTGAAACTTCGCGCAAGCCGCAATGAAAAAGAAAATGCAGTTCTGCGCAGAAATCCAATTATCAACTTGTTAAATCCAAACGAAAGACCAACCGCCGTTCAGAAAATCTTAAAAAAACGAATGGAATTAGAAAAAAATTACAAAGGCCGATTGCGGGTTGGTGGGGTTCGTGTCAAATTCCTGTCTTCCGAAATCCGGCATCTTCATGTAGATGAAGTTCCATCCCTCGGAATAGACTGGGAATTGAGAGAGACGGACGAAAATACTCGAAAAGCCTTTGAAATACTATCTTTAAGAGGAATTAATAATGATGCGCTTAAAGAAGAAGCTGAAAAAATCACAAAAAACCAATTTCATTCTCTACAACCATTTCAAGTACCCTTTGTTACAAAAGAGCAAATCAAGTGGCTGCCAAACAGCAAAGTACGTTTCCTTGAGCACCCTGAGCAAATTTGCGACATCTCTCAAGAAGAATGGACCTACTATTTATTAAAAGAGCAAACAAGCCAATTAACCGATCAGCAAAGCCATCTTATCCCTTTTGTGAATCCTCTCTATTACGAAGATTTCACATATGCATGGCAAATTGCAGCCATTGATCCTTGCCGCATACAATCCATTCCACCGAAACTCTGGGAGTATTTATCGAAACAACAAGTGAAAAACTTGCCTTTGGGTACATCTGCAAAAGAATTGAGAAAGTTGAAGGTTCCGCAAAAATTTGGCTGGATTCATGGCAGCTTGCTTGAAAGCATTCCAAAAGAGTTTCTGCATAAAGTTTGCCGGGAACAAATACAAGAGATCGAAAACCCGGAATTGATTGCCAAACTCGAAGACATTGCAAAAAGATTTACAGGACAGCCCCCGATTCAAGAAGGCCTGTGGACATCATGGATCTCGCCTGTTATGGTAGAGCATATTAATTTCGATGAACAGATTCAATATCTATCCACAAAACAGCAGATTTACAACATTCCTGATGAACACGTTCCAAAACTAAATGCCGAAACACAAGTCCCTCTGATTACAAAAAGCTCTCAAGTCAAATCCTTGGAAGGAGAGGAACAAATTCAGGCTTGTCCCCCAAACTTAACCTCGGAACTGCAAGGAGATCAGCTCAACTACATTTCACTTGAACAAATCCCTTTTCTTCGACTGCCCGAACAGATTCAAAAAATAACCGATCCTAAGCGTTTTGCCTGTTTGACCACAGAAGAATCGTTTGAAAACAAAACCATTAACCAAATGGCTTTCATTGGCGATCATCAACTAGAATTGATTTCTGAAGAGCAAGTCAAAGGTCTTTCCAACCGGCAAATTCTGACCCTTGTTGACCGGTACCCGGAAAAGTGGGAAGAACTTCAAGGCGGCCTGATCAAAGATCAAATACGCACCTTTGATCAACAAGAACTCATTAATTTACTCTCTTCCGAGCAAATCAAAGACCACCTGCAAAAACAGCAGGTTCTATTCTTGCAGGAAGAGTTTCAAATCCAAGCCTGTCCGGATCGTCTCGTCCGCTATCTAACCCCTTTGCAGGTTGAAAAAATCGCACAAAGACAAGCGCAATTCCTCAAAGAAAAACCTCAGATTCAAGCGGTTAAACTCCAACATATTTTCGAAGGATTATCAGCTTATCAAATGAAATGGATTAAAAACGATCAAATAAAAATGGTTGTTCCGGTTCAGACACCCGGGTTAAATCGCGCTCAACTTTTACAAAAAAACAGATCGGCAAAGAATCAATGGCCTCAGTACCAAGCTCATTTATCCCGGGATCAAATTGAGAAATTTGACTCTCAGGAACTTGTAGATTTAATGTCTGAAAAGCAAATCTCCGATTGCCTCCAGCATAACCAAATTCAGTTTCTCCAGGAGCCTTGGCAAATACAGGCATGTCCCAACCTCCTTGTTAAGCATCTGAATGAAGAACAGGTTCCCCGCCTTGAATCTAAGGAAAAGATTTCATATTTGGAAGACAGCCAACTTCCCTGGATTATAGCTGAACAAACAGGCGGTTTAAAAATAGAGAACCTCAAAAAACTAAAAGAAATGGTTGGCGATGAAAACTGGAATAACTATCAAGCTCATCTATCCCGGGATCAAATTGAGAAATTTAATACTCAAGAGCTCATTAATTTATTAAATGCCGAGCAAATTACCCAATACCTTTTAAAGTCCCAGGTTGCATTTCTTCAAGATCAATGGCAAATACAAGCATGCCCTAATCGTCTTGCCGGCTGCCTGAATCCGGAACAGCAAGTGCCGATGATTAGCCCGAGCCAAGTTCCATTTTTAAAGTCAGAAGCGCAAATCCAAAAGTGTCCCTGCGAAAAAAGCTGGATAAGCAAATTCAAAAAACAACAGTTTCGATTTTTAACCGATGACCATATTTCACAGCTTTCGGATGAACAAATTGCGCAAATGGATGATATTGAAAATGAGATCATGCGTCTGGCAACATCTCAATTGCACGCAGTAAATCCGGGCATTGTTCAAAACTTTAATAACGATCTTGTCGAACGAATACAATGCAGTAAAGAAACTTATCCGCTGATTAAAAAAGTCAGCCAAAATCAAGTCCCTCTTATTTGCAACCAAGAGGCTGCAAAGCATTTATCCGATGAACAAATCAAAAACATTACAAATGAACAAGTCAACACCTTTAATCCCGGCCACCCGCTATGGGGAAGAATTAACAAAGACCGAATCGATGCGCTTAGTATCGAAAAAATCAAATATTTACCAAAGCATCAGTTAAAACATTTAAGCAATGAAGAGCAAATTCAAAACATTTCATTTTGGAAAGTGAAGCACCTTAATCGAGAACAACTAAAATCACGCAGCTGGGGGCAATTTTTAACCTACACCATTGGCGTGATCACTCTAGGTGTTGCTTCTTGCATTGCAGCTTTGATTGCATATGCTAGCCTGGTTCCTTTGATTATATTGCTTGCAAACCGGGAAAAAGGGCGTTTTGTCATCAACAGGCTTAACACAAATCCCCATCGGCTCTATCGTTATTTCGAGGTGTATTTATCAAAAACTGCCGCCTAACTCGCTAATCCGTTTCCGAAAGGCAAATTCTATGGAGCTGCCCATTAATTTTGCCTCTCGGAAGCAGATTCTTTGCGCAAGAACCTATTTAAAATCTCTGAAAAAGCGCTTTTTTTTGCGCCTTTCACTTCGTTTTTACAGCCTTTAAAATTTTCTCTGCTAACCTGCGTGAACATTAATACCAATCCTCGAATAAAACAACTCCTCGCTTATCTTCGCTTAACCGGCCTCAGGCTTGGCCTGCTCATAAATTTTGGTTCCAGACATTTAAAAAATGGAATAACCCGTGTAATAAACGGGTAGATTCTCTGTGTCTTTGAGCCTCTGTGTTTCAATTATACCGCTCGTGATTCAAAATTTGGTTTTTGGCAAAGAAAAAGCTCTCGTGATTGAACGATCGCAAGCCGCTTAATATTAATCAATATTGAGTGGCTTGCGATCGTTCAATCACGAGGCTTTTTCAAAGCCAAAATCTCAAATTTTGAAACACGAGCGGTATATTTTTGTGGAACCAGTACGTTTGAAGGATATGCAAAATTTTGCAAAGTCGAGATAAGGCGAATTATTCAACAAATGTAAAATAACGATTCATAACAAAACTAAAGCAAGAAGAGCAGCATGTTGCAAAAAACTGCGAAACCGGGTACCAGCTTCCTTCCTGTACCGTTAAAACCCAAAACACCGATACATTGATCCCCATTGAACCGCTCATGACTGTAATATAGCGCAAAAAAGCGATATGATGCCGGGTATTTGAACTAAATGCCCAAAAATACAAAAGAAGATAATTAATCACACAACCTGAAACAAAACCGGTTGCAGATGATAAAGTAGCATTTATTCCCATGAATTCAACAAATGAAATCAAAACAAAATATTGAGTTGCAACAGAAAGTGCTCCTGCTACGCAAAACCGATAAACATCTCTCCAAAACTCTCGATTTTCTTTCAAAGACTGCCTCATATCATGATTTTCAGCTACTATACCGCTCGTGTTTCAAAATTTGGTTTTTGGCAAAGAAAAAGCCTCGTGATTGAACGATCGCAAGCCGCTCAATATTGATTAATATTAAGCGGCTTGCGATCGTTCAATCACGAGAGCTTTTTCTTTGCCAAAAACCAAATTTTGAATCTCGAGCGGTATATACCGCTCGTGTTTCAAAATTCGGTGAACTTCAATAGCTGCGTCAATAATAGAAGATGCAAGTTTATTTTCCATTACATTTTCATCAATCAACCCCGCGCCTCCGTGTCTCCTATTCTCCGCGTTTTTTCCTCCTGTTCCAAGACGACCTTTATAAATTCATTTTCAATGTTTACGAAAAGAAAATTTTATATCAACAGTAAATTTTTTAGAATCAAGTGTTTAAAATTTTACCGGGAATTACTGTTTGGAGGCCGCTATGAAAAAAGATAAAATTCCTTTTCAAAATTCGTCTTCAAACCCGTATATTACGCAGTATTATTGTACAGAACCGGACCATGCGTAAAAATTCAAGGTTTTGAAACATGGCCGGCATACCTCGGCTTTGCAAAGTCAAGTTAAAGTTAATTGGGTAGGTAGTTATGATAAGAAACAGACAAAACCCCAGTCCGCAGTATTCCAGACTCATTGAGAATTATAAAAAACTCCATGTGTATGGCGATAAAAACCTTTCCTTGCCGGGAGAATACATTTATGCCGGATTTTCCACATTTAAGAGAGCTAAAGATATAAAAAAGTGTCTAATAAAAACTCCTTGCCTAACTTTACTCGACTACGGCAGTGGAAAAGGGATGCAATATCAAGAGATGTTTCCTTCTTCAAAAGATCCTGAGAAAATCATCACTCTTCGCGATTATTGGAGATTGCATACAATTGCCTGCTATGATCCCGCTTATTCTCCCTTTGAGCACCTTCCTGAAGGAACGTTCGATGCCGTCATCTCAATTGACGTACTCGAGCATGTCCACTTTGAAGATCTTGACTGGATACTGCATGAAATTTTTTCAAAGGCAAATTATTTAGTCTACCTCTCGGTAGCTTGTTATCCGGCCAAAAAAAAACTCCCGAATGGAGAAAACGCCCATAGCATCATCAGGCCTCCAAAATGGTGGAACAGAAAAATTTCAAAAATTGCTAAAGACTACCCGCAAATCATATGGTATTTACTCTGTGAAAAAAATAAATAAATTCAGATTTTCTCTTTGCCAAAAACCAAATTTTGAGAGCGCGGCCTGTATAGAATGTTTATGAAAAAAAGTAACTATTCGATGACAGACTTAATGCTCAAACGGGAGTTTCGCGAAGTCTTCGCCGGCTTCGCAGTTTTTTTGTGCGCAGTGCTGAACGCTTGCAATTTTTATGAAGAGGAAACAACTCTTCCAATCAAATCGTAATAGGAAACATCTGTAATTTCAACTCTATAAACCTTTCCAAATGCTTTAACCCCTTGGCCATCATTGATTAAAACTTGACCATCAATTTCGGGCGCCTGGCCGGCATGACGTCCGACCATCAACATTTTTGTCTCCGGATGATAACCTTCAACAACGACATCCAATGTGCGGCCGACCCACTTTTTTTGCGCCCGCGCAACAGCTTTTTGCTGAATTGCCATTAACTGTTCATACCGCTCTTTCTTCACATCGTCAGGAATTTGATCAGGAAGATCATAAGCATAGCTGCCCGGCTCCCTTGAAAATTGAAAAACGCCTACATTATCCAACTGATACTCTTCCAAAAATTGCGAAAGCTCTAAAAAATGCTCCTTAGTCTCGCCCGGAAAACCCACAATAAGACTCGTACGAATCGTCATATCCGGAATTATTTTGCGCATTTTAACAATTGTTTGAATAATTTGCTCTCGACTCGTTGTCCGATGCATTTTTTTTAACACATCATTATTCACATGTTGAATAGGCATATCAATATATGGACAAATTCTGGATTCTGTTTTCATCAACTCAATCAATTCATCCGTTATTTCATCCGGGTAAAGATACATTAAACGCAACCAAAAATTTCCTTGTTCTTTAAGCATTTCTTTTAATAAACGGATGAGCCCATCAGTTCTTTTAAACCCGAAATCTTTACCCCAGTCGCCTAAATCCTGAGCAATTAAAATAATCTCTTCAGCTCCCTGCTTTAACAGCACTTTAAACTCTTTTAAAATCTGCTCTGCCGCCTTGCTTTTTAAAGGACCTTTGATTTTAGGAATTATACAATATGCACATTGTTTGCGGCATCCTTCAGCAATTTTTAAATAGGCATAATGTTTTGGAGTCGACACTAAGCGAGGCACTTCCCCTGCCTCCAAATAACTTCTAGCCGAGGTAATTCTCTCCCCTCTCTCTTCCGATCGAACAGCATTTAAAATTCCTTCCACATCGCCGGAACCTAGGAAATAATCAACAGGGCTTGTAATCAATTCACGATGGCTTTGAACCATACATCCTGCCGCGATCACTTTTGCGCCTTCTTTGCGCAAATTTAGCGCTTCATTAATTGTTTCCAGAGATTCATCTCTTGACGCCTTTAAAAAGCCGCAGGTATTAATCACGATATAATCAGCCTCTTTGAGCTCTTGAGAAAGCTCGTATCCTGCTTTCAGCAAAATTCCCAGCATCACTTCACTATCGACTAAATTTCGAGGACACCCTAAACTAATAAAAAATATTTTATTCCCGCCTGTCAAAAAGTTAGACGGCCTTGTGTCATTAGATTCGGGGACATACATTTTTAACATTTTACATTTTTCCTATAAAAAAATTACTGCACTTTTTCGAAGAATAGTTTACAACTTTTACAAAAAAAGGGAAAATCATAAAAAAGATCTTGCTCGTTCTTTTTGTGCTTTTTGTCTCGGAAATGGTCATTCGTCCATCCCGCTGCCAAAAACCAAATTTTGAAAAACGACCGGTATAAACCCGAAACTCAGGTTCTAAGAATAAATTTTTCAAGCACTCGCGCGATCTCTGCTCGAAATGTATCAAATTCAGGGATGAAAAATGTCGAAAAATAGCGTTATCGATGAAAAAATTCAATTTCGCGGGCCAACAAAAGATGAATTTCTCGGCGTGGTTCGAGCTAGAGCCGATCAATACTTTGCATTAAAAGGCTGCTCATATTACGCAACTCCCTTCCTATATGTAAAAGGAATAATTATTTTTTTGTTTTTTCTGCTCTTTTGGACAATTTTAATCAGTTGCCGGCTTCCGATGCTCCCATGTTTAATCATCTGGATGCTATTCGGCGTCAGTCAAGGTTTGTTAGCGATGAACGCAGGCCATGATGCTCTTCACGGCTCTTACTTCCGTTCAACTACGCTAAATCGCTGGCTTGGCTATTTTACCTACGATCTGGTAGGCCTTAGTTCATATGTTTGGAAGCATACCCACAATCAGGGACACCATACTTATACCAATATTTCCGGTTACGATCCGGACATTAACAAGCCGGGATTATTACGACTCTCGCCGCACGATCCCCTTTATCAAATCCATCGCTATCAACATTGGTATATTTGGTTCCTATACTCTCTAGTCGGCCTTAATTGGGTTTTCTACTCAGATTATCAATTTATATGGAAAGAAAGAAAAAAAATGAAAACATCGGATTTTTTTGCTTTTTTCATTTTCAAAACGATCAACATAACTCTGATTATTTTATTCCCTCTTTTTTACAGTCCTATGAATTGGAAAGAAGTATTGATTGGATACCTCTTCATGCAGTTTGCCGGAGGATTGACAGTCTCTATTATTTTTCAACTTGCTCATGTTGTTGAAAATGTCGACTTTCCTTTGCCTGATAAAAATGGAGTGATTGCGAAAAATTGGGGTGCTCATGAAATGCACACTACCTCCAATTTTGCTATTAAAAGTCCTTTGATTACCCATCTATTCGGCGGGTTGAACTTTCAAATAGAACATCACTTAATGCCTAAAGTCTCTCATGCGCACTACCGCCAATTATCCTCGATTGTAAGGCAAACAGCAAAAGATTACGGATTGCCTTATCATACGCAGCCTTCTCTCCGAGCCGCTGTTGCTTCTCATATGCGTCTGCTCAAAAAATATGGGAATGAAAAAAATTTACAAAAATCTACGAATTTATACCGATCGTGATTCAAAATTCGGAATTTTGTCTTCAAGACTGAAACTCGGCTTTGCAAAATTTTTGGACGAAGATGCTCGGAGAGGCAAACCGATCGCGCCCTCAAAACTTGGTTTTTGGCAAAGAGAAATCCCTCTCGATTGGACGATCGCAAGCAGCTTAATATCAATAGAATATTAAGCGGCTTGCGATCGTCCACAAGCACGTTTTCTCAAAGCCAAAATTCCAAATTTTGAAGGCGCGATCGGTATAATGAATTTCGGAGGATGGGTATATTTACCGCTGGAGGAAGTCTCTCTGTTCAGGTGAGTTCAAAAATTTTGCAAAGTCGAGTGAAACACGACCGGTATATTTAGTCGACCCTGAAAAAGCAAGGTCGCCGAAAGAAAAATTTGCACCCGCTCCGGGAAGAGAATTTGGTAAAATTTGCAAGCTTTTGACAGGTATTATTCAAATACTTGCAAATTTTTCTCGAGACGCCCGTACCTTCGAGTGAAAAAATAAGCATTTTTGAAACAGAAAATAGGATCGACGACGCGTTCAACCCCTTGAGGGTTGGACAAGGAGTCGATCACTTTTTCTGTAAAAAGGCTATTTTTTCGCCAAAGGGACTTTTTCAGGGTCGACTATTTATGAAATACCCGGGCTAAAGTTTATCATTAGCTTTTTCTCTTACTTTATTAAAATAATCCAGTCTTTTTTTCATTTCCCTTTCAAACCCCCTTTCGACAGGATGATAAAATTGTAAAGAGTTCATTTCTTCCGGAAAATACTGTTGGCCTGAACACCCGCAAAAAGTGTTGTGATCATATTGATATCCCTTTCCATACTCCATCTCCTTCATTAACTTTGTAGGAGCATTAAGAATATGCTTGGGAGGATTAAATTGAGAAGATTTTACCGCTTCGGCACGAGAAGACTGATAAGCGGCATATACTGCATTGCTCTTTGGAGCAAGAGCCAGGTAAATGACTGTTTGAGCAAGCCCAAGCTCGCCTTCAGGGGAGCCTAAAAACTCAAAACCCTCCTTAGCGGCAATGGCAAGCTGCAAAGCTTGAGGATCAGCCAAACCGATATCCTCTACAGACATTCTAATCAGCCTTCTCGCAATAAAGCGAGGGTCTTCTCCGCCTTCGAGCATCCTTGCCAGCCAATATAGAGCAGCATCAGGATCTGAACCGCGAATCGATTTATGCAAAGCTGAGACAAGGTTATAATGCTGATCGGATGAACGGTCAAACAGAGGCGCTCTTTTTTGCAAATGCTCTTGAAGGAAGCCCTCATCTATTTCACAATCTTTGGAAAATACCGACAGGCTTTCCACTAAGTTAAGAAGATATCTTCCATCGCCTTGGGCAAGCTGCAAAAGATATTCCCTTCCATCTTGAGTAAGATTTAAAGAGCCCAGAATCGTTTCGCAGCGTTTTAAAATATCGTCTAAAGCCTCCCGATCCAATGTTTTCAACTGCAAAACGCGAACACGGGAAAGCAAAGCGTCATTCAAATAAAAAGAAGGATTTTCAGCCGTAGCTCCAATAAGGATAATGGTTCCATTTTCAATAAAAGGAAGAAAAGCATCTTGTTGAGCCTTGTTAAAGCGATGAATTTCATCAACAAATAAAACACATCCTATAGAAAACAATGGAGTTTGCTTGATTTCATTCACGATTTTTTTTAGATCGGCAATTCCTGAAAAAATTGCATTGAGATTGCGAAAGTCTAAAGAAAAAGCTTTTGCATACAATCTGGCAATCGATGTTTTTCCACATCCCGGAGGCCCCCACAGGATCATCGATAGGGGCCGTTGCGACTGTATCGTAGAAAGAATAAATCCTCCATTTCCAAGGATATGGTCTTGCCCTCGAATTTCATTTAACTGTTTCGGCCGCAACTTATCGGCTAAAGGCTGTGTTTTCATCGATTTTTCACTTACACTAAAAATTCATATCTTTAACTCGAGGAGCATTTTGTAAAAAATAAACCGCATCCTTTCATCAAAGGAATTTAATTTTTGATGGACTTTTACTCCTCATTCCCTATCTTCTCAAGATACTTTAATGTATCGGCAGTCCGGTATACATTACGGCCAATTTCGTCTAATATAACACTTATCAGCAGGCTTGAGTTTGAATTTGGTGAAGCAAAATAAAAAACTGTGTTCTTAATCCGTTCTATTAATTCATCCGTATCTGCCAACCGCGAAAGCTTTCAATTCAATCCTAATTGAGATATTTCTGAAACTGCAGCACAGGCCACTCCGGATCTTCCGAATGAATGATTTTCAATGTCAATCCTACAGATTTATATGCAGATTCGACTTCCACCCGCTGTTCTTTTAGGAGCCCTGCAAGGATCAACACCCCCTGATCCTTAAGCAGTTTCTCTAAATCCGATGCCATTTTGCAAAGAGGTCCTGAATGAATATTGGAAACAATCAAATCAAAAGGCGCTCTTTGAACTACCTCGTCCGCTGAAACACCATCGCATACAACAATTTTAACCAGCCCTTTTGCATTGTCCTCGGCAAGCGCTGCGCTTTTTTGGTCGATCTCTGTTCCTATCACCGACGCATTAAAATACTTTGCCGCAGCAAGAGCTAAAATCCCCGATCCGCACCCGACATCCAGCACATTATCAACTTTTGCCAGTTGCTGAATAAGCGCTAAACACCCTTTAGTCGTCGGGTGATGACCTGATCCAAACGCATGTGAAGAACGCAATTGAAGAGAAATTTTATCTTCCGGAATGCTCCCCTCATAATATGGCGTGTAAATAAAAAACCTGCCCGCTTCAATAGGTAATAACTGCCTTTCATCATTTTCCAGCCAATCAATAGGTTCTAAACGACTCCATCTTAATAAACGCCCCAATCGCTTTTCCAACTCATTCCTGTATTCCGAAGCAATCATCCCTTTAACCACTCCTTCTCCCCAATTTAAGCTCTCAACCAAATCACCGACTGTCTCCTCGAAAATAAGGAATTGATCAGCAGGAAGGCTGCATTCAAAAATCCAAAAATTGTCCATCCCGATAAAATTCCTCGCCGTCGGCTGTAATCGTTCCGCCATCGCGCAAATCAAAAATCATATCCCAATGCAAAGCTGATTCATTGGTATTCCCTGTCTGGGGGTATCCTTTTCCAAGGGCAAGGTGGAAAGTTCCTCCAAACTTTTCATCAAATAAAATATTTTTTGTTATTCTCTTCATTTGATAATTAGTTCCAATGGCAATTTCCCCCACATACTTCGCCCCGGGATCCTGAGCAATCATTTCATGCAAAAAATCCTGGCCTTTTGAAGCTTTTGACTCAACAACCGCCCCATTTTCAAAAATAAGCTCGATATCGTGCACCTCTGTATTGCGGTAAAGAGTTGGAAAGGAATAGCGAACGACGCCATTTACTCCTCCTTCCGCCGCTTCCAAATTAGGTCCGGTATACACTTCTCCGTCGGGGAAATTAATTTTTCCACAGCAATTCACCCATTTCATTCCTGAAATATTCACCCTCAAATCAGTGCCCATTTTATTGCAAAAGCGCAGTTCTTTCTTGGCTGAGAGATAATCGATCACCCGCTGCTGTTTCTCTTCCATTTTTTTCCAATGACTGACAGGATCCTTTTCGTTAAGATAGCCCAGCTGAAAAATCATTTCTTGATAAGCGAGCGTGCCCATTTCCGCATCTTGTGCAGCGGCGGGAGTAGGAAAATGCGTATATGACCACCTCATCTCTTTTGCAGCGGCTCGTCTTAAAATCGCTTCTAAAAAAGGTTGCCGGGCCTGAGAAGCCAGAGACTGCCGCTTAGGATTTATCCCGCTTAAAAGCTTTGAGTTGCTTTCCGCTCCAATCCCCAAATATAAGTCGCAATTTTCAGCAGCAAATTGCGGCAAAGGAGAAGGAGTGGCCAGCAATTGATCCGAGGCATGCCTAAACTGAATTTCTTTAAAAGCTGACGGAGTCATCAAGATATCTGTTACAACCCCTGTTTGAATCAATTTCTCATAAACCGCTTCAATAAGAGGAAAAGCTTCCGGTTCTCCCGCAATAACTGCATGCTGGCCGGCTGATGCCTCTAAAGCATAATGGACCAGAACATCAGCCCAACGATCGACTCTAATATCTCGCATATATATACCTCTTCCCGGTGGATGTGCCAAAAAATTTATGGGAATTTTTAATTCTTTTCTCTTTCGATGATTATCTCGATTTAAATCTCTATACCGGTCGTTTTTCAAAATTTCCGGGAATTGTGATTTTTAGCAAATTGATGCGCCCGCAAATCGCTTAATATTAATCAATATTGAACAATTTGCAATCGCTTTTACGCGATGCGAGCGCCTCTCTTTGCTAAAACCCCCATATATTTGAGAACGCGTTCGCCATATAGGGTAATAGAAAAAGAGTTTGAAGGCAAATTGAAAAAAAAATTTACATCGTTCATAATGAAAAAATGGAGAGGTTATATATAGGGACAGCAGGATGGCAATATCCTGAGTGGAAAAAGACATTTTATCCAAAAGGAATGTCCCAAACCCAATATTTAAATTATTATAGCTCAGTGTTTAATGCTGTTGAAATCAATTCCAGTTACTATCAATTGCCAAGACCGGAAACGGTGATCGGATGGAAGCTTCACACGCCTGAAGCCTTCTTAATTTGCCCCCGGTTGATCCGAGCCATTACTTTGAAAAAAAAGCTCAAAAACGGAGATAATCTTCTCAAATCTTTTCTTGGACATTTTCAAGCGCTTGAAGACCGTTTAGGACCTATTATCATTGAAATTCCTCCAACGATTACATTCGAACACGAAAACGTAAAACCCTTTCTGGATATGCTAGGACGATTCTCTCATCATTATACATTTGTGATCGAACCACGCCATATCTCCTGGATGAATCCTAAAGCAAGCTCCATCTGCGAAGAACATTTTCTAACATGGAGCATTTCTGATTTTTGCGGGCGTTTTCCAACAATTCAAAAAACAATCGGGGATAAAATTTATCTGCGATTTCACGGAACAGATGATCTCGAACAAGCCTGTTATGAAACAGAAACATTAGAAAATTGCGCAGAAAAAGTGAAGCATTGGCTTGAAGAAGGCAAATTCGTCTACGTTTGCTTTAATAATCATTTTGGCGGCTATGCTCTGGAAAATGCTCTAGAGTTTCAAAAACTTGTCGCTCATTGAAATTCGAATTAAGAACCTGTTCAAAGGAAGGAGCAGCCGGCCTTGATATTCATCCGGCTGCATGCTATACTTTCTCTCATGCTCAATATTTTATGCGCCTTACATTGCGAAGCAAAACCGTTAATTCAGCGTTTTGGATTAAAACAAAACACAACTTTTTCTCTGTTCCCCATTTTCGAAAATGAAGATATACGTTTAATTGTTTCCGGAACCGGAAAAATTCCGGCAGCCTCTGCCGCAACATTTCTTGGAACCTTAAACAAAGAACCTTCAGCATGGCTGAATATCGGAATTGCAGGACACCCCTCAAAATCATTGGGATCTTACGCGGCCGCTCATTCGATCCTTGATGAAAGCTCTAAAAAAAAATATTACCCGGGCATTGCCCATTTTTCTCAATTTTCCTCATCCGCCGTAACAACGGTAGATCAACCGCAATGCAATTATCCCAAAGAATGCCTATATGAAATGGAGGCTGCCGGATTTTTCCACGCAGCGCAAAAATTTTCAACTGTCGAATTCATTCACAGCTTTAAAGTGGTCTCGGATAATCTTCAAAGCCCTGCGAACCGGCTCAACAAAGGCCTCGTACAAGAATTGATACAAACGGCAATAGATCCCATAGAGAGCTTCATTCATCAGCTGCAAAGCCTTGTCCCGAAAATATCCGGAATAGTTGACACCGCACCCTATGAGAAACACTGCAAATGGTCGCAAACAGAACTCTATCAACTCATAAGGCTCTTAACTCGATGGACAGCTTCTTGATGCACTGCCCCCCTCTTTTGAGCACCTGAAAAGCGCTAAAGAAATCCTATACTTTCTAGAATCCACTCTTAATGAACAACCATTATGTTTCACGCCATCTATATCGAAAACGCTGTAAAAGATCATCCTCGCACGAAAACCATTCTTGAACGCTGCCCCCGGCTGCCGCAAATTCCATGCGATCGATTCGGCGAAATTTTCAACCGCAAAGCGCAGAATTTCCGCACGCAAAAACAAGCTCCCGCACTTATTCTTGCAAAAAAACATGGGCAGCTCGTGCTTCCTACACCGGCCGGCTATGGAATTGGAGACCCCCATAACTACTACTTTTCGCATATGCTCAACTGCATCTTTGACTGCCGTTACTGCTTTCTTCAAGGAATGTACCGCTCAGCGCACTATGTCCTTTTTGTCAATTTTGAAGATTTCCAAAATGCGATCGAAAAAAAATTAAACGCACATCAAAATGAACAAATCTCTTTCTTTTCCGGTTATGATTGCGATAGCCTGGCCTTAGAGCCCATCACCCATTTTATGCGCGATTCCCTCCCGTTTTTCTCAGAAAGACCCCGCGCAACCCTTGAATTACGTACCAAAAGCGCTCAAATACGGTTTTTACTTGAGCGCTCTCCCGTTCCAAATATCATCGCAGCCTTTACCCTGACCCCTAAAGTGATCTCAGATCAGCTCGAGCACAAAACCCCTTCTCTTCAACAACGCCTTAAAGCTTTAAAGCAGCTGCAAAATCAAGGTTGGAATATCGGACTAAGATTCGATCCCGTTATTTTCTGCGATGACTGGAAATCGATTTACAGTCAATTCTATCAAGAAGTATTTACCCAAATAAACATAAATCGTCTGCATTCAGCGAGCATGGGAACCTTTCGTCTTCCAAAAGAAATTTTTAAAAATATGATTCGCCTTTATCCGGATGAAAAGCTTTTTGCCCACTCCTTAGATGAAACACAAGACATCGTCTCCTATAAAAAAAGGTTGGAAGAAGAAATGATCTCTTTTTGTTCTCAAGAGATTTTAAAATATATTCCCGGAGAAATTTTTTTTCCTTGCTGCGGGGGTGAATCAAGATGAGTAAATCCCGAATTTTGAAATACGACCGGTATAAATAAATGAAAAAAGCTATTATCACAGGGACCAGCAGCGGAATAGGCTTGTCTTCCGCCCGCCTTCTTTTAAAGGAAAATTGGAGTGTGGTCGGCATCTCACGCACAAAGCCGGATCTGAATCACAATCATTATTCCCATCAAACGATCGACTTAAAAGACCTCGAAACTTTACCTGAAAAATTCAAAACACTTGCAAAAGAAGTTTCAACAATCGATGCATTAATTTGCAATGCAGGCTCAGGACTCTTTGGCAATCTTGAAGAGTGTTCATTTTCCTCAATTCAGGATCTTATCCACCTCAATTTTCTCTCCCAGGTATTTTTGATTAAATCCTTTCTTCCCTCTATGAAAAGGCAAAAATCAGGATCGATCATCTGCATGGGATCAGAAGCGGCTCTTGCAGGAAAACGGAAGGGAAGCATCTATTGCGCTTCAAAATTCGCTTTGAGAGGATTTACTCAAGCGCTCAGAGAAGAATGCGCTTCCGATGGAATACGGGTCGCTTTAATCAATCCGGGAATGGTAAAAACGCCGTTCTTTGATTCCCTGAATTTTTCACACGGAGACAATTGGGATGAATATATCGATCCTGAAGATGTAGCCCAAACAATTGCCTTTATCCTCAAGATGAGAAATGGCACTGTTTTTGATGAAATCAATCTTTTCCCGCAAAAACAAAAAATTCAGTTCAAATCTGTTTAGAACGTTGTCGTTACCCACAACCATAAAATAAAAAATTCAAAAACATTCTCTCTCAAGTTGCTGCCCAATTTCAGCACCTCTACATAACTCTTAAAGGAGAAAAATATACTCTGCGTCTTTGAGTCTTTGTGTTTCATTTGTTTAAATTTATCAAGAAAGGCTTAAACACCTCTTCCTGATAAATTAATTAAGCCCGTCGATGCTTATTAGGAATATGGTGCCGGAAAAATTTGCAAAGTCGAGATAAAGACGACATTGTTTTCGATAGAAAAAAACATTTTAGACATAAATAAGGACGTCAAAACACGAGCGGTATAACAGCAGAAAAGACAGCGCGGTATGACAAGGAGGCCATCTCGTTCTCTGATTTAATCAAAGCGATTCGAACTCGACTGTGGAGAGATAATTTATTTTTCAGGAAGAGGGATTCGACACCTTCTGGAGAAATTAAACTGAAGGAACACGGGGTTTGGGGGGACCGGTTGGTGGAAACCTTGGCGCTAGCGGTCTAATTTTTTGCAAAGTCGAGCAGAGAAGTTTTAAAGGTTGCAAAAACGAAGTGAAAAGCGCAAAAAGCACTTTTCCAGAGATTTTAAACAGGTTCTAAGAGAAATGAGAGCCGGCTTTTCCGGAAGTGCGCGTTAAGCGCATGGAATAGTAGCAAATCACCGGAGTAAAAAAGTAGGTAATTAACTGGGCAAACAACAACCCTCCTAAAATAATAAGCCCCATCGAACGGCGGCTTGAAGCATCAGCTCCAATTCCTATTGCAATAGGCAAAGCTCCCATAGCCGCCGCTATTGTCGTCATTAAGATCGGCCGAAACCTCACCTTTGCCGCACTAACAATCGCGTCCGCCGTCTCAATTCCCTCCAAGGCTCGTTCATTGGCAAATTCCACCAACATAATCCCGTTCTTGAGCACAATACCGATCAATACAATCATTCCAACAAACGCATATAAAGAAAGAGCCGACTGAAAAAAATACAAGGTTGACAATCCCCCGAAAATCGAGCCCGGCAAAGTTGTGAGTATGGTCAAGGGATGAAAAAAGTTTTCGTACAAGCTCCCAAGCAAAAGATAAATAATCAAGATACTGATAACTAATAATGCCGATGTTTGCGCTCCTGTTCCCTCAAAAACTTCGGCTTGCCCTGCAAATGATCCAAAAAATTGTTTGGGAATAATTTTATCAACCGATTGAGAAACTTTCGCTAAAGCTGCGCTTAAGGCATTTCCGGGAGCAACATTAAAATACACAGTCGCAGCCGGAAGCTGGTTAATATGATTCACTTGCAGAGGACCTCTGACAACTTCTTTCCGAGTGACGCTGGAAAGAGGAATCAATTGCTTTTCATTTGCTTTCAAAGTCGAACTAATCCAAATTTTATCCAACATATCAGGGTGCGTTCGAAAAGAGTCATCGACTTGAAGCACCAAATCATAAATATTAATAGGGGTATTAAATGTGGAAATTCTTGCGCCGCTATAGCTGAACTGAATCGCCTGTTCAATGGTTTTTACAGATACCCCCAGCATACTTGCCCTATTACGCAGTATATTGACGCTTACCTGCGGCGCTGATATTTCTAAATCGGAGCTGACATCTGTCAGCTCGGGAAACTGCTCAAGCTCTTTGGTCAGCTCTTTCACTTTGTCATAAAGTAAACGAGGATCTCCAATTCCTGAAAGCGCATAAGAATAATTAGCCCGATCCACGCTTGTGCTCACATTGAGGTTGATTTGCGGTATAGGCTTAATAAACGGCTGAATGCCTGCCAAACCTTGAAACTTTTTGTCCAAATCTTCTTTGACTTTCTCAATAGGAGGCCGTTTATTCGTTTCGACAAGCCTTGCAAAAACGACTCCTTGATTCGGAGGAAGAAGCTCGGGAAAATTGCCGACTGAAATAATTTTATCGACGTAAGGGTTGCTTTCCAAAATCTTATTAACCCTATCCTGCCTGTCTGCCATTTCATCGTAACTCACATCCTCGGAAGTCAACGTAACGCCAAGCATGGCTCCGGTATCCCCCGGAGGGAGAAAATCGGTTGGAATCAATCTAAATAGGATGGCCGCAAGAAAAATAGTGCCCACCCCGGCCGCAATGGGCACAAACCGGTGCCGCATCACCCACAACAGAGCAGGCTCATACCAGGAAACAAGTTTTTCCATAAGCCGATCGGCTTGCAGCTCCAGCCAGCTTTTTGTTTTTTCATGAACAAGAAACCGGGAGCAAAGCATTGGGGTCAAAACCAGAGAAATGGATCCGGAAATCAGTACAGAAGCCACGACAACAACTGCCATTTCATGAAAAAGAGCTCCCACAATCCCGGGCATTAATATTAAAGGAAGAAACACAGTGCTTAAAGATAATGTCATCGACAGCACCGTCGTGCTGATCTCCCGGCTTCCGTCCAAAGCAGCCTCCCAAGGAGCTTTTCCCATTTGCTGATGCCTGACAATATTCTCTAAAACAACAATTGCGTCATCGACAAGAAAACCAATAACAAGAGTCAGCCCCAGCATAGAAAGAATATCAACGCTGTATCCGGCAGCATACATAAAAGCAAATGTGCCAAAAATTGAAACCGGCAACGATATGGAAGGAATAATTGTCGAGCTTGCTTTTCCCAGAAAAAGAAAAATGACAAAAACAACCAGAAAGAATGCGATTACAAGCGTTAGCAAAACATCATTAATCGATTCTTTGATCATAATCGATCGATCAAAAATCACATCAAGGTTAATAGATGCCGGAATTTGCTTTTCCAGGATCTTTAAATAAGCTTTTACTTGATTGCAAAGCTTTACTGTATTCGCGCCGTTTTCTTTAGTCACCGCTACAACAACTGCCGGTATCAGCCCTTTTTCACGATCCCAATACCGAAGATAAAACCCCTCGTCATGTATGCTGTCCTCCCCTCTTCCAATATCTCTAATGTAAACCGGGCTTCCATTATTTTCAGTCACAATGACCTGATCGTAATCTTTTCCTGCAACAAGCTGTCCTTTGGGAACGATGGTATAACACATCTTGCGATCATAAACCGTTCCGCTCGGAAGCGATTGATTTGCGTTAACCAAAGCCTCGGCCACATCATTCATCCCGATATTCATTGCCGCCAGCTTATCAGGATTCACCTTAACTCGAACATTGGACTTGGATCCCCATATAGAAACCTCGGATACACCCGACAGCATCGACAGCCTTTGAGCGACGATCGTGTAGCCATAATCGTAGAGCTTGCCCATTGTCATCGATTCCGATGTGACAGCAACATAAATCACAGGAGTGTCTGCCGGATTGAATTTCTTATACGAAGGCGGCTCCGGAAGCTCGGGGGGCAAATCTCCGCTTGCATTATTAATTGCGGAGTTCACATCAGTCGACGCTTGATCGATATTTTTATCCAAATCAAATTCCACAACAATCGTCGTATTCCCCTGTCGGCTTGATGAAATCACTTTTCTAATGCCGGGAATGGTCATTAGCTGCTGTTCAAGAGGCACTGCAACATTATTTGCCATCGTTTCCGGATCCATCCCGGGATTTGTCACAGTCACGGTAATGACAGGGAAAGCAATATCGGGAAGATCGCTGATCGGAAGCTTAAAATAGCCCAAAAGGCCAAAAAGAACCAAAGCCGCTGTCACCATTGTTGTCATCACAGGCCGCTTGATAAACGGTTCGGACAAATTCACTGCTTAACCTCAAATTTTTTCCCCTGCTTCATCGCATCCAAGCCTTCAACAATGACGCGCTCTCCTTTTTCAAGCCCCTTGTCGACAACAAAATAGCCGCCATGCTGCTGGCCAAGCACAAGACGCCTGAGCTGTGCTGTGTTATCCTCTTTTGCAACCCAGGCAAAAAAGCCCTTCGCATCTTCGCCGACAGCCTCTTCGGGAACCAAAACACTTTCTCCAAGGTCGTACAACTCCAAAACAAAAGATAAATATTGACCCGGCCAAAGCGCACGGCTTGTATTCTCGCTGATCCCCCTTAGCTGTACCGTTCCCGTATTTTGATCGATTGTATTATTGATAAAGTCCAAATACGCCGCCTCTTGCAGTTTTTTTCCATCGAGAGGAATCATCTCAATCTTCAATCCTTTTTTTGAAAGAGATTGACAGCGGCGAATTTCATTGAGATACTTTTCAGGGACGCTGAATAACAAATAAATGGGAGAGATTTGATTAATAGTCACAAGGGGCTTTTCCTGGTTCGCGCGCACAACACTTCCCGGATCGAATTGATGCATCCCGCACCGGCCGGAAAAAGGAGCTTTTATTGTTGCGTAATCCAGCTCGACTTCCGCCTTCATAACAGCTCCCTTATATTGAACGACTTTTCCTTTAGCTGAATCAAGCTGGGCGGCATATTGTTGATAATCCAGATCCGAAACATATTCTTCAGGGAGCAGCCCTGTATATCGGTCCACTTTTTGATTTTGATAAGTGTGATCCGCCCGGGCTTGTTCCAGCAGGCCGGCCGATTCTTCAAGATTGGCTAAATAAAGAGAAGGATCGATTTTGTATAAAAGATCTCCTTTAGCCACTTCTGCGCCGTCTTTGAAAAAATAACCGATCACCTCGCCGCTGATCTGGGGGATGATTTTAACAGTCTGATACGGCTCGGCATTGCCTACAGCGCGAATATAGTACGATACTTTTTCCATTTTAACAGGCGCGAGCACAACTTGCGGAAGAGGCTCCTTGATCTCCGCTTTTTGAGAGCGGCATCCCGCGGCTGCCAACAATAAACACCCAAACAAAATCTTTCTCATTTCATCCTCTTGCAAGTTCCAAGGTTTCCAGTAGCATACGCCAATTCCAGCACAGAAGAAAACCACCCCTTCTGCGCCTCGACAAATGAATAGCGGGCCTCAGCCAGGTAATTAAACGCATTGACAACCGATGTAATATCAACAACGCCTGCTTCATATTGAGCAAGCATTGAGCTGTATGAGACTTGAGCAGCATTGACATAAACCTCATTGACGACTAAGTTTTCTTTCGCAAGTTCAAGATTGCGATGAGCGTTTACCACCTCTTGAATGACATTAATTTGCAACTGTTCAAATTCTGCTTGAACCTTGCAAAGATGGCAAGACGCCAGCCGAATCCTATTCTCATACCAAAACCCTTTAAAAATGGGAAAATCCAAACTGACCTGAGCAGAATAATCGGTCCCTTCATTATGGCTGCCGTCAAAATAAGAGCGTTGGCCGCCGGCTTCCAAATTCACCTTGGGAAGCCTGTCTCTTTTAGCAGCCTGTACCCCGGATTCTGCCGCCTGCACAATGCTGTAAGACGCAAATAAATCAGGCCGGCAAGTAAACGCTTCCCGAATACATTCCTGAACCGTGCACTCTAAGTATATTGCCGCTTCATTAAGATCGAATCGATTAAATAACCTCAAATGAGTCGTTGAAGGGATTCCCAAATCGGCAATCAATTGAGTATATGAAGTATCAAGCTGTTGTGCGACGTGCAAAAGCTCTACTTGCTGTTTAGAAAGCTGGGTCAAGGCGGCGGCATCGCTGGACTTATCCACAATTCCTAAACTGAATTTTTTATGTGTGGAATTGTAAAACGTTTGCGCGTCGTTAACGTTTGCCTTTGCTGCCTCTAATTGTCCTTCGTAACCTAGATAATTATAATAATCTTGAGTAATTTGCTGGATGACATCTTGAATTTCGCGATTGAAAGACCAATTCGCATTAAGCAGCCGATAACGGAATCGCTCGCTTTCAGCCGAACGGGTTCCCCAATCAAAAATGAGGTAGGAAAGCGAAAGTGTTGGAGCCCACTCTCTAAATTCGTCGATGACAACCGGACCGATGCCGGGAAGTTTTGATAGCCGATTAGAGCCTAAATAATCTGATTCGCGCAACGCTTCAACATATGCGGAAAAAGAGATATCCGGATAAAAATCGGACAAGCTCATCCCATATTCTGCTGCGCGCATACGCGTTTCAGCCCATGCAGTTCGTGTTTGCCGGCTATTCCTTAGCCCCAAATCCACAAGTTCGGGAAGCCGCCATTCCTTGTTTTCATCAACGCAGAGATCTTCTGTGATCAGTTGGTTGTTTGGAAGCAAAACCCCTTCCGGACAGCCGACCCATTCTTCGCAAGGACTTGATGGCGTCAATACAAACGGATCTTTAGCCTGGCAGCTCCACAAAAAACAAAGAGCCAAATAAAATCTGCCGGAAATTCGCAATTTTAATCGAAACATTAAGGTTGCACAACTTTATACTGATCGTGTTTCAAAATTCGAGGTTTTGAATAACGATTGGTATAAAAAATGAAAAATTGCAAGTCAATAAATTTCTTGCAAAAGATTTAATAATTAAAGTAAGATGATTGTTTATACCGGCCGCGTTTCAAAATTTGGGATTTTGTCTTTGAGAAAATCTCTTGAGTTGGACGATCGCAAGCCGCTTTAATATTAATCAATATTGAGCGGCTTGTGCGACCGTCCGCAAGCACGTTTTCTCAAAGCCAAAATCCCGAATTTTGAGAGCGCGACCGGTATAATTCAAAGCAGCAATAAAAAAATTTACCTGTTTTTTGTCTGCCATGCTCTTAACGATTCAAAATTTAGTTTTTAGCTAACCCGGCTTTGTTCATTTTTAGGCCAAGAGAAATAGCGAGGAAAATATTATGAGCTATATAAGGATAGATAATTCCGATGTAAGTATAGATGATTCCTATGTAAGTATAGATAATTCCTATGTAAAGATAGATAATTCCGATGATGACTCAAAAAACAGTTTAGGGCTAGCAGATTATTCTAGTCATTTTCCACCGAGTAATGGGGCAGACGTTACTCCAGATTTTAAAGATTTATCGATAAGTGTTGGTATATCTCAAAGAAATTCATACAAAATAAAGAGGATATACCAATATTCTGTAGATGGCCGCTCTAAGCGGGAAAAAACAACTACATATATCAAAAATCTCTTTAGCGATGATCTTAAAGATTTGCCTCCCCCGTTTCTTCAAACATGGGATAAGCATCAAATTAATCTAATACCGGACGACTTGATTAGCGAACTGAGTTTTGAGCAGTTAAAAGCTATCATAGAAAATATTGGGGCAGAGAAATTATTCAAAAACTTAAAATCGATTGAGTCGAATCTAACGGATAAACAAATCAAAAAAATTCTTCAAGAAATCCCCGCACAAAAACTTCAGGAAATTGCAGAAAGGATAGCAACATGTTCTGAGAAAGATATCCTCTATTTTTCCACATTATCATCAGTTACCATATTTTTTTTCTTGCCTTGTTTAATGTGGGGTCAAGCAATACAGATATTTGACAAATTTCCTCTTAAGAAAATTCAAGCATTGGCCTCGAAAAAAGCACCGATAACCGATCTCAAAGGATTTTTTATATGTTTATCGGATAGCCTTTATTTAAAAGTTTTAAACCGTATAACACTCGAGCGAAAAATTGAGCTCATTAAGTCCTATCAATCTTATAAGGCTGAAGTTAGCCTGAATCGGCTATTTCTTACCATCATCGGAATGTCTAATGACGAGGTTGTAGAAGCTGTGAAGAAAATAGATTTTGAAATATTAGAAAATATCAAAGATGGGCTGCCAATTGACAAGCAAGAAATTATCAAATCGCACCTATCCCCTTTGCTCCCTCAAGATTTGAGATTTTAGCTTTGACTCGGCATTGCAAAGATTTTGAACAGGTTCTGAGAAAATCCGGATCAAATATTAACAAATAGCGCAACAATATTAACCCCTGGCCGGTATCAATAATGATGGATAAAGCACAAAAAGAAATCAGACATTATCGCAGCCATCCCTGGCATGGCATCGCCCCCGGTGAAAAAGCTCCATATGAAATTAATTGCTATATAGAGATTGTGCCGTCGGATACGATCAAATATGAATTAGACAAATATACAGGTTTGCTCAAAGTCGACCGCCCTCAAAAATTTTCCAGTTCATGTCCGGCTTTGTATGGCTTTATTCCCCGCACGTATGCAGGCGATCATTCCGCAAAGCACTGTATGGAAAAAACCGGATTAAAAAACATAATCGGCGATGGAGACCCGATAGATATTTGTGTATTAACAGAAAAGATGATCCCTCGCGGAGATATTGTGCTTAGGGTAATTCCAATAGGCGGGTTTAGAATGATTGACAAACAAGAAGCCGATGATAAATTGATTGGAGTCATGGTTGAAGACTTTGTTTATGGAAACATGAAGGATATTAACGACTGCCCAAACTCCTTAATCGAGCGGCTGCGGCACTATTTTCTTACTTATAAAGATTATCCCGGCCGGGAAGGGAAAAAAGTTGAGATTATTCATGATTATGATGCAAACGAGGCCCGCAAGATCATTGAATTAGGAATACAGGATTACCGAGAAAATTTCCTTTCGAAGAGTTAACCCGGAGATTTTAAACAAGTTCTTACAATGATATACCGCTCGCCGCCTCAAAATTCGGTTTTTCGACATTTTCTCAAAAGCCGCTATGGTGATGATGGTGATGGCCGCCTCTGTAGTAATGGTCATAGCGCCCTCCTTTGTAATGGTAGTGGTGATGGTGATGGCGAGAGGAATTGTGCTTATGACTAGAATGCCTTGTTTTATCTATAGCCTTAAGTCCAACACTAGCTGCCGTATGGTCTAAAACCTCAGAATTGCTGTCATCTTTACGCCTGTATTTTCTTCCTTGGTGATATCCGTGCTTGCGTTTTTTGGTTTTCGTCTGCAGATCGTGATTATTATCATTTTTAACAGGTTTTGATGGTCCAATACCCATGCCTATCCCCCAGGGATTTGATTGCAATGATTTGACTTTTTATCAATATCACAGAAAACAGCTGTTATACAAGTTATTTTTTGAAAATGAGTATTTTTAAACCGAAAGGGGTATAAACCGAAACTCGTCTCCATCAAATAATCCGCGATCGCTTAACTTAATCGAAGGAATGACCGGCAAAGCCAAAAAAGATAAAGCCATAAAGGGATCAGGCAGGCCAGACCCCAAATCATGCGTTTTTTTCTTAAGGGATGCATATTCCGAGGCAATATGCCATCCATCCCCGTTACTCATTAAGCCGGCTACCGGAAGAGAGAGAAGATTTACATTGTCCTTAAAAACCGCTGCTACCCCTCCTTGAGATTCGATAACAGCATTCACAGCCTTGCATAGCGAATGGTCATCCACGCCAACTGCAATAATATTGTGCGAATCATGAGCAATAGAGGATGCTAAAGCCCCCTCTTTCAACCCCATCCCCTTGACAAACGCAACAGCAATAGGAGCGTTTTCATATCGATTGACAACAACAAGCTTCAACAGATCTCTATCCGGATCGGAAACATAGTTCCCATTTTCGATTTTTGCAGGAAGGATCAATTTCCCTGTCACCAATTCCCCTGGAATGACTTTTATAACATTGATATTTTTTCCGGGCGCCTTTACTTGAAAATCTCTTATTTGTTTAGGAGCGCAGTCAAAATGATTTGGCGTGCCGGCCCGGACGCTTTTAATCAAACTTTTCCCCTCGGATGCCGCCCGAATTCCGCGGATATAGGTTGACTTGACTTCAAACGTCTCCAGATTATTCACAACGATAAAATCGGCAGAATCCCCTCTTTGAAGAGTCCCCGTTTCCAATCCATAATGCTGCACGGGGTGAAGACAAGCTGCATGCAGAACATCCATAAGATCATAACCCAATTCCAATGATCGGCGTACAATATCATTGATATGCCCACTAACCAAGTCATCCGGGTGTTTATCATCAGAGCAGAACATCACCTTGTCGGGATGCAGTTTGATAAGAGGGTGCAATGCATGATAATTCTTTGCTGCCGATCCTTCTCGAATTAATATCTTCATTCCATAGCCAATCTTATCCAAAGCCTCGTCAAGCGAAATACATTCATGATCAGTGCTGATGCCTGTTGAAATATAGTTTTTAGCCTCTTCTCCCCTTAACCCGGGACAATGCCCATCTATTGGAAGGTTGAATGATTTCGCCGCCTCGATTTTCTTCATCACCTCCGGATCCTTTTGAAGAACGCCCGGAAAATTCATCATTTCGCTTAAATAAGTCAATCGATCATTTTCAAAAAGAATTCGGATGTCCTCAGCGGCGATCGTTGCGCCTGAAGTTTCAAATGAAGTAGCGGGAACGCACGAAGGCGCTCCGAAATAAAAATGGAACGGCACTTGCCTGCCATTATCGCACATATAGCGCACCCCTTCCATTCCAAGAACATTCCCGATTTCATGAGGATCGGAAACCGTTGCTACAGTGCCGTGCAAAACGGCCAGGCGTGCGAATTCAGAAGGAACGAGCATCGAGCTTTCAATATGGATGTGGGAGTCGATAAATCCCGGAAGAATGTATTGATTATCCGCAACGCTTTTTTCCTCAATAGAAGAGATAACCCCATTTTCGACAGTAATCGCACCGGGAAAAATTCTCTTCTCGTGGAGATCGACTATACGGCCTGCAATTGTATGATGTTTCATCAGGATTCCCTAAGTTTGAATTTTGTACCGATGCGGTTCAAAATCCGGAATTTACGGTTAAGAGATACGCCTAATAGGCTTATAATTTTTTTTCTGATTTTTTCAAATACTGTTCTTGATTTTTTATAAGATTTAAAAAAAGACAAAGTCAATATACCGTTTGGGCCCTCAAAATTTAGGATTTTGGCTTTGAGAAAACCTCGTGATTGGACGCACCCAATATTATTAATATTAAGCGGCGTTCGATCACGAGAGCTTTTTCTTTGCCAAAAACCAAATTTTGAGGCCGCGATCGGTATAGAAGTTCCAAAATTTAAATAGTTGGAAGTTACTCCACCAATCAGAGGATGATCATATTTTTTCAGAAATTCAATAAGGTTCGAATCTTCAATAGGGAAAAAGAAAAGATCGGTATCCGCGATTATTAGCCGCTTTGCCTTCCCCCTGCTTCGATAAATTGCATCTTTATAGCAACTGCATTATCCATAAACAAAATTCTCTACGGGCCATTCAAACAACTCCACTTCACCGCTCTCGAACTGGGTTTTTGATTGATTTAGGTTTTGACATAGCTATCCGTAGTAAGTTACTACCTTAAATTGTTGGCTGTGGAAATGTTGATATCTTAATTGATAGCGAATACAATTTTAATTGCTTCTACAACATTTTTCATCGTTGCGGAATCAATGCTATCTATTTTTCCTTTCAATCGGGATTTATCTATTGCTCGACACTGGTTAAGCATAATTTTTGCAGGTTTGTCTTTTAGTGAAATTTTCACCTCAAACGGATAAACATTATCCGTTTTACTTGTAATAGGCGCAATCATTACTACATTTGATACTTCATTACCTATATCATTAGAAACGATAAGGCCCGGGCGTGTTTTTTGAGTTTCTTTTCCTTTTGTTGGGTCCAATTCAACCCAATAAATATCACCTCTTTTTGGAAATTTTTTACCACTCATCTACGCTGTCACCCAAAGCGTTTTGCCAATCATCTGTCGCCTCAATCTGCCCTATATCTTCATTGGCGGATAGATAAGCATTTTTTAGACTTTTCTTTTTGGATTCAAGTTCCTTTCGGATTGCATTAGCAACAAAACGACTTCTTTCTCTGGATTTTACAAATATCTGCAATTCCAAAGAAATCTCCATTGGTATAGAAAATGTTTGATTGATTGTTTTTTGCGTACTCTTTTTCATAATCCTCATTATAACATATCCGCTATTAATTATGTAATATGCAATTAATAATTCATAAAACATCTCGCAAACACCATTATGGTGTCAACATGATATCAAAAAAGTGTTGGTAAATTTCTGGTTTGCTATACCACACACCGCTAAATAATAAAAATAATGACACCACTACGGTGTGTTTTTGGTGTTAAATTGATGTTATTAATTTTTGTATCTATTGTGCTTTTCATCTACTTATTTTTATTAAAACAAAAAACATGGAAATTAAAAAAATGAACAAAAATACTTTTATTGCATCCGCTATTTGCTTGTTATCTATACCGCTCGTGTTTCAAAATTTGGGATTTTGGCTTTGAAAAAGCCTCGTGGTTGAACGATCGCAAGCCGCTCAATATTGATTAATATTGAGCGGCTTGCGATCGTTCAACCACGAGAGCTTTTTCTTTGCCAAAAACCAAATTTTGAGGGCGCAAGCGATATATGGTTGCATATTAACGAGGAGTGGTTTATGAAAAAACCACAGAACAATCCGGCAAGACTGCCCTATCGTTTGAGAGAAAAGCGGACAAACCAGTTAACAATAAAAAATGAATGATGGCTCAAACAAAAATCAAAAAAAGATGGGACTTGTTTTTTCTGTATATTCTCATCTCCTTATCATGTATTTTTCCTCTGAAAGGGTTCTCCGCATCCCTGACTTTGACAGAGAGGCAGCTTTGCGATCTTGAAATGCTCATGGTTGGCGGGTTTTCTCCCTTAAACGGATTTTTAACTAAAGCCGACTATGAGAGTGTAGTGGCCGGGATGCGTTTAACAAACGGAAAGCTATGGCCGATTCCAATTACTTTAGATATTAACAAGGCAGCAGCAAAACAATTAAAAGCCGGCGACCAAATAGAGCTGAAAAACAATGAAGGCGTGATACTTGCAATAATCGATGTAACCGATATTTGGACGCCCGATAAAGAAAAAGAAGCCCTGCAAGTCTATGGAACATTAGATAAAGCGCATCCTGGAGTGAAACACCTATTTGAACACACACATGAGATCTATATTGGCGGACCGGTCACACCGGTTAAGCTGCCGATCCATTATGACTTTGTAGACCTTAGGAAAACCCCCGAGCAGATAAAAGCGCTATTTAAAAGAAAAGGCATAGATAAAGTCGTGGGTTTCCAAACTAGAAACCCCATGCATAGAGCGCATGTAGCAATTACCCGAATAGCTTCAGAAAAAACAGGAGCCCACCTGCTGATAAACCCTGTTGTTGGAAAAACAAAGCCCGGCGATATCGACTCCTATACCAGAGTTCGTTGTTACAAAAAAATATTAAAATACTTTCCTAAAAATCACACAACGCTAAGTGTTCTGCCGCTTGCTATGCGCATGGCGGGACCAAAAGAGGCTCTTTGGCATGCAATCATTCGAAAAAACTATGGATGTACTCACTTTATTGTAGGTCGGGACCACGCGGGCCCCGGCAATAATAGTGATGGAAAACCTTTTTATGGTTTATATGACGCTCAGGATCTTGTAAGGAAACACTCAAAGGAGATTGGAATAGAGCTTGTCGCACTGCCTGAGGTAGCTTTTATAAAAGAATATGGCAACTACTTGCCGGTAACAGAAATTAAACCCGGTATGACAATACTAAAAATTTCAGGCACAGAACTAAGGCGCAGGCTGCGACTTGGTTTAGAAATTCCCTCTTTTCTTTCGTACCCTGAAGTCATCGAAGAGTTGAGAATGCTCAATCCTCCCCTTTCAAAACAAGGAATCACCCTTTTTCTCACCGGACTTTCCGGCTCGGGAAAATCAACTCTTGCACAAGCCCTGAATAAAAAATTATCTGAAATCCAGTATAGAAAAATTACGCTCTTGGATGGGGATGTCATTAGACAGAAGTTAAGTCCGGACTTAGGATTTTCAGTTGCTGACCGTTCACTAAATGTTCGTCGAGTAGGTTTTGTCGCCAATGAAATCACCAAAAACGGAGGGATTGCCATTTGTTCCATGATAGCGCCTTACGAAAATGATAGAAAAGCTGTCCGTGAATCGATTTGCGGTTCCGGTAAATACATAGAAATCTATTTATCAACGCCTTTAGGAGAATGTGAGAAACGAGATGTTAAAGGGCTCTATGCAAAAGCTCGCCGTGGTCAAATAAAAAATTTTACAGGAATAGACGACCCGTATGAACCTCCTCAGAATCCAGAGATAGCTATCGATACAAGTAAACTCACTGTTGAATCTGCCTTAAATAAAATCATTTTGTTTCTAAAAAAAGAAGGCTTCCTGGCAAATTAGATCAATGGAATAGTGTCTAAAAAACGACAGGAAAAAGAAGCTTTTATTTATTGTGGCTTAGCAGGGAAATTGTATGAAGATTTTTCTTTACAACACCTTCCTGGGAGGGTTCATAAGGGTCCGTAGTTTTTGAACTTTTAAGATCTTTCTTCGCTAGGGAGTTTTGCAAAGAAAAATCTTCATGAAATTTCCCTGTGTAGCTTAACGACATTTTTTAGATTCCGTCAAAAAAAGTTTTACTAAAATTTATTGATCGATTAAATTTATTTTAAATTTGATAATTTCTTGAGTTGAAGAGAAAGGTAACCCTAATGAAATTATTGTGCAGTTTAACAGAGGATGAAAACGCGAGTGATTGACAACACTTACTATAAATTTTTGGGAGTTTATCAAATTTAATGTTTAAATTTATTGTTCTATTCGTGTTTTTTATTTCCTCTCTTCTTGGCATTGAGCACAGACCATTTTGTATTATCACAATTCCGAAATCAGGAACTCACTTAGCAGCAAAACTATTATTGTTGTTAACAAAGGAAGAAAGGCTAATTTTAGATTACACTCCAGCCTACGGAAAAGAATATGATGAATTTGAAAAATATCTTCTTAATCTAAAAGAGCAGTTCATTACTTGTCATACTTATAAAACAGATCTAGGATATAAGATTTTAAGATATGCAAAAGAGCACCCTGAATGTCTATTTATCTTAAATATACGAGATTTAAGAGATGTGATTGTTTCAGCGGCCCATTACAAAGGTTTTCAATGGATATTTGAATCAGAACTTGGAGAAAATAATACTTTAGATGATAGATTAGATCACATTTTAAGCTTACATGATAGTTTTACAAAAATTTTTACAAGGGATTGTGTAGAATGTGCAATTGAAGAATGGCTAGATCTTCCTAATGTTTTAATTGTTCGTTTTGAAGATTTAGTAGGGGAAAAGGGTGGAGGAAATAATGAAAAACAAAAAGAATGTATTTTATCCATTGCAAATCACTTACTCATTAATTTAAATGATAGCCAATTAAATCATATTATTGATAATTTATTCGGAAATTCAGAAGGGTTAGAATCTTTTGCTACTTTCAGAGAAGGAAAAATTGGTTCTTGGAAAAAAAATTTTAACTCACACCATATTGAGCTTTTCAAACAAAATTGGACCCAATGTCAAATAGATTTAGGTTATTCTATAGATGATATAGATTCCAATTAGTTAAATTTTTTTTAATTTATCGCAAAAACGCATCTCCTTTTTTGTAAAAATTAATTAAAAATTTGGTATCCGTTCACGTAATGTCGTAAACTTAAGACTTAAAATCTTCTATAAAACATTAAATTTTAAGTATATAAGTATTCTCTCGAATGTAATATCACGGAGGGAATACCATGAAAGTAACAACTCGAGCACTGGATAGTCTATTTCAGCAACTCAACAACCCTGAATTTATCAATCGACACCGCCGCTTCCCAAATGCTTTTACTCGTATCAGAAAACTTACTTTTGCTATAGTATCAGCAATGATATAGTTGATTAAATTTTATTTTTCTTATTTGCATACTTTGGTAAATACATGGAGATATTTTCAAATGTTGTGTTTCGAATCCTTAAGCGTACCCTGATTTAAAAATTTCTTAAGCTATCTTTTTGGCCTCTAAAACTTCCTCTCCATCCTTGAAAATAACCCCTTTAATCACTTTTTCAATCATTTCACATCCCTTGAGTTTTCGCCATTTTTTCTCAGCTGACATCGCAAGTTTGAACACCATTGTCAATGTCGCAATAACAGAGCCGCAGCCTTTCGTTTGCCTTGTCCGATGTCTGATTGTTGCAAAAGTGGATTCGATTGGATTGGTTGTCCTGATATGCTGCCAGTGTATTGCAGGGAAATTATAGAAGGTAAACAACTGAGCCTTATCTTTTTCAAGACAAGCACAGGCTTTGGGGTATTTGTCACGGTATGTTTTTAAAAACGCTTCAAATGCAGCCAACCCATCTTCTTTGGTCGGGGCCATATAAATTTCATGAATTGCCTTTTTTGCATTCACTTGAATACTTTTGGGCATTTTATCCAGAATATTGGCAGTCTTATGTACCCAACATCGCTGCTGTTTTGTCTTTGGAAAGACTTCTTCTATCGCCGACCAAAACCCAAGAGCGCCATCTCCTATCGCAAGCTCAGGAGGAGTGCAAAGCCCACGCAGTTTTAAATTTTCTAAAACCTCCGTCCAGGAAATCTTACTCTCTCTATAGCCATTATGAATTGCAACGAGTTCCTTTTTGCCGTCAGGTAAGGCTCCGAGGATCACTAGAAAACATATTCGATCGTCTCCAAGGCGAACATTGAAATAGATCCCATCAACCCAGATGTAAACATAGCGTTTTCCTTCTAAAGAGCGCTTATTCCAGTGTTTGTACTCCTGCTCCCATGATTGTTTTAAACGTGTAATATTGGCTGCGGACAACCCTTTAGCATCCTTACCCATTATTGCTTCAAGAGCTTCTTGGAAACTACCTGTAGAAATTCCCCTGAGATAAAGAGCCGGAATTACTGCGTCGAGTGATGGAGCTCTTCTTAAATATTTGGGAAGTATCGCGCTTGAGTATGTTGTGGAACCGTCCTTATTACGAACTCTAGGTTGTTTCACTTGAATCGGCCCTATTCCTGTCTGTACTTGCCTTTTCGGAAGGTAACCGTTGCGAACAAATTGTTTTCTCCCTTCTGAATTCTTCACGTCTCTCATTGATTCCAGGTATTCGTTTACTTCATTTTCAATAGCCTGTTGAAGTAACAAACGGGCTCCATCTCTTAGAGTTTGTTCCAACAAGTTGTTCATCTCATTTATTGCGTGAAATTTATCGAAAGAAATGACATCATCTTTCATGAGCGTATCTCCTATAAAATTTATTTTTGTTTTCAAAATTTCATAGGATACGCTCTTTTCATCTCAAACACAACTTTCTGTTATATCTCAAATACATGATCCACGGCTTCTGAAAGTTTAGAAAAAACACTCATAGATTTGAAATCGAAAGGGTTAGATGTTGGACGGCATTTATACTCATCTGGTCGCAGTGCAATCGCTCACGCCTATAATTCTTCGGTTATTGATCCAGATACTTCAGAAGACCTCGATCGCTTAAGAATCGAACTCCCGCTGGTTAAAGAACTAGCTGAAATGGTTATTGAACATGAATTAGGAGCTAAATCAAGAAAAACTACATATACTGAACATAAGTACGAAGTAAATGGATTTAGGGATATACTAAAAAAACAGATGATCTAGGAAATTGAAGATCGAGTTGATATACCTCTTCAAATTGAAGAATCGGTAACAAGAGAGAAAAATTCAAATAATCCTGTAAAAAATAAGCTGTTTCCTCCCAAATATATAAAACGTCAATTACTTTTGCCGCCTGACGACAATTATCTTTGCCAGTTCAGGCACGCTCTTTAAAGCGGTATCATTTTTTGATCATCCTTATATGCTTTTGCAAGCTAATAAAGATGATTAATCACTATTTATTAGCTGATTTTGCTTTCGTATCAACTTTTTGAGATTTTAGCTCTTACGGAAGCCTTTTCTGTAAAGGCTACCCTCCGGCTCGCTTCGCTCGGCCTTGACACGGCTCCCTTCAGAGCTTTTATCTCTTCAAGTTGACACTTCAGCAAAAAAACAGCTATTTTTTTATGCGTTGTTTTTTTAAAGCGCTTAGTCGTCGATAACTTTCCCCTTCGAGTTCTATCAATATCGAATGATGAACCAATCGATCAATTGCCGCCACGGCCATTGTTTTATCAACAAAAATATCATCCCATTCACTAAATGGCTGATTACATGTTAAAAGAAGGCTTCTCCTTTCGTATCTTTCACAAATTAACTCAAAAAGCGCACTCGTTTCCAATTCACTTTTCTTGACATAGCCAAAATCATCTAAAATCAGACAGTCAAATTTATCCAACTTCTGAAGCATTTGAGGTAGTTTCAAATCTCTTTTGGCTGCTTGGAGCTTCTGTACCAACTCTGTAGTTCTTGTGAAAAAAACTTTTTTTCCATCCAAAACTAATTTCTCTCCTATTGCTGCAGCAAGGTGAGTTTTTCCCACACCCGAAGGACCAAAAACGAGGACATTCATTCCGTTATTAATCCATGCATCATCTTGAGCTATCGCGTCAGTTTGCTTCTTGAGCTGCGGACTTGATTTGAAGTCATAAGTTTCAAAGGATTTTCCTTTTGGAAGCTGCGCTTCATAAAATCTTCGTTGAAGGCGTTTTCTTTTTCTTTCGATTACTTCATGTTCGCAAACATAACAAAGGTACTGAGCATGTGACCATCCTTTTCGCTGTGCATCTGATTGCAAGCTTTCCCAGTTTTTAAGAACTACCGGTAGCTTAAGTTCTTTTAAAAAAATCGGAAGTGCTGATTCTATCATATTGCCCCTCCCATTTTGAAAAAGAGCTGGTCGTAAGTTTTCAAATCAATATTTAAAGGTTTTTGCTCAGGTATTCCTTTATTAATTTGGTTGAAAAGCGCTGCTACTTCCTCTGATTTAGGTAAACTCCCGGATTCTATACATTTTTCGAGATACTCATTCACAGCACCTTCTCTTCCTTCTACGGAAGCTTCTTTAAGAATTTTCACATATTCCCTGCATGACTTGCGATCATCGAGGTTTTCCTCAAAAAGTTCCCATGTCTGACGAAAAGCAAATGTCGGAAACATGTATTCCTTCCAAACAAAATTGCGAAAAGCTTGAGGTTTTCTTGAAAGCGATCCAATTAAGTGGCGGTAATCAATATGTTTTCCTTTTTTATGATTTCTATATCGAGGTAATGTAATCACTTTCATTCCTCCGCAAAAACACTCCAGACGATCATCATAAAGATGGACTTTTAACGCAGCTCCGATGAGTTTTGAAGGTACCGAATAAATCACGCTTTTGACAGTGATTGTGCTGCATGTTGTGACAGAAACCCTCTCTTCTGTAAAGTCGATTGTTCTTCCTTTTGGAAGAGGTAAGAGGTATTGTCTTTCTTCTAAGAGGGATTTTTGGATTCGCTGATTATGCTTTAAAATCAAGTTATGGATAAATTCACGGTACTCAGGTACGCTGCCAAAATCCCTTGATCCTCTGATCATTAAAGCCTGGTCGATTCTGTTTTTTAAATGTCTATGGGAAGATTCTATAGAACCATTCTCATGACTAACCCCTTTGTTGTTTCGCGTTGGACGAATTCCGTAATGTTTGCATAATTCTTCGTATGCCTGAGTCAAATCCTCTTGTTCCCTACTATTTAAATTCTTAAAAGCTGCTGATAAACTATCTGTACGGTGAGTTTTCGGCGCCCCTTCTATTGCCCAAAAGGCATCTTGAAGTTTTTCGGCTAAAGCCGTAAAACTTTCTCCTCCAAGAATAACATCAGCATGTTCTGCCCCACTATAAGGAAGTCTAAAATGATAAAGGATGTGATCCAAAGGTTTTCCTTGAATAGTAACATTTAAAGCATTGCAGTTTGTAAAGTCTGAAATTCCCTGCCATCCCGGTGGATGTTTTTGACGAAATATAACCTCTTTTTCCGGACCGAAAACAACTTTCCAATCCTTGATTCTTCGTTCAAGAGTTCTTAATTTTGAATCAGGATATTCTCCGGGGTATTTCTCTTGAAGCATGTATAGTAATGTCTTTGCCTGCAATTTAGGGTTTTGTTCTAAAAGAGGAACCACTTCTCTTTCCCAAACTCCTTGAAAGGGATTTTCACGAGTTCTCCAAGTTCGTTCCTTTTTGCTTGGATTTTTAAAAATATTTCGAGCAGAACGCTCACAAAAACCTGCTTGAGCTGCAGCGATTTTTTGTGTCTTTCCTTTTGATCTAGCTTCCATGTATAATCTCCTTTGCTGATCAGTTATTCTTTTTCCAGGCATCTGCAATATCTCCGTTTTTTCAAAAAGAGTATTGTACGATGCCTTTTTAACTATCGGCAAAGATAATTGTCGTCAGGCGGCAAAGATAATTGTCGTCGAATACAAATAACAGGCTGCTTGGCTGTGTACCTAAAAGACCCAGTAGGCTACAACGTCTCCTTTCAATTTATGCTTGCTACGATGGATTTTTTTACCACAGAGCTCACCGAGCCCACAGAGAGAAGAGAGAATGACACTTTAACTGGTGAAATTATAGGTGCAGCCATAGAAGTTCATCGAAGTTTAGGGCCTGGACTTCTTGAGTCTGCATATGTTGCATGTCTAGCCTATGAGCTCCGTTTAAGAAAATTAAAAGTGGAACAAGAAGTACCATTACCAATTTTCTATAAGGACGTTATGCTCGATTGTGGATACCGGTTAGATTTAGTCGTGGATGATCAAGTAATTATAGAGGTTAAGTCTGTTAAGGCATTGACGCCCTTATATGAGGCCCAATTGCTTTCCTATATCAAAATGTCTGATTACCATAAGGGCTTGCTAATCAACTTCAATGTGAAAATGCTGAAGGATGGTATTCGAAGAATGAGAAATTGAATTCTCTCTGTGATCTCGGTGAGCTCTGTGGTAAAAATCAAAAAAGCTGCCTAAGTTGGAGCGCCGATGGCTCTGAATCTATCACGTATTCTGCCAGCAAACTCTTGCCCAAAAACAGACGTTGGATCCAGCCCCGATATATTTTCCAAAAAGCTCATTATAGCCTGTTTAAATTCGTGAAAATCTTCGTAATACGTGTTGTACAGCACTCGTTCTTTCATCCATTTCCAAACCCGCTCAATCGGGTTTAAATTTGGACTGTAAGGAGGAAGAAAATGTAAGTTGATTTTAGAATTTTGGAGATGTGAAGTTACACTCTTATTTCGGTAATAGCGAGCATTATCACAAAACACATGTATTTTATCCTTAGTTGGATAGGCGTCCTCAATCTTCTTAAGGAAAGAGATAGTAGATTCGGCATTCAGCGTCTTATCTTCCTGAACATGCAATTTCGATGAAAGTAAATCAACAGCACCAGAAAGATTTAGTCGAGATCTTCCGCTATTTGCAGCAATTTCCTTGCGTAATCCTGTCTTGATCCAGCCATAGGTCACTTGAGTATTGTGAGTAGGATGCACTCCATCCATAAAACAAATCGTTTCTCCATCTGTCAAAGACCTTTTTAGTTGTTCGTATTCCTCAATCCATTTCTCTTGACGCTCCTTATCTGCTTTACCTGGAACGAGGGCTGGTTTTTTATAGGAAAATCCATGTCGATGCATCCAATTGCACAGTCCTGGCACGGTATAATCAATTTTGAACACTGTTTTTACATACAACAAAATATCTTTAATATAGAGATAGGTATGCTCTTGTAAATGCTTTTCAAGCTGTTCTGATTGATCTAAAGAGAGCTTTTCTACAGAGCCACCATTTTCCGGTTTCAACTTTTTTGACTCTTTATAATCTCGAATGTGTTGGCGAATAGCGTCATCAGAAAGTAAAAGGGCTTCTGCGATTTGCATAAGAGTCCACCCCTTGTCGTAAAGCAGAACAGCTTTGATGCGATCACAAATTCGTTTATCCCTCTCTTTTTTATGTTGGGCCACCAAATCGCTTCGTTCGTAAACAGTAAGGAAATTTCTCATGAAAAGAATTATTACGTATGAATGAATTTTGGAAAAGGATTTTCAGAAAAACATCTCTATCCTGCCAGTGGAAATCCCGGCTCTTGAATCAAGAGAGGTATAGATTCTTAGGTAAAGATGAATTAGGATTTTCGTTAAACATAGGACTTCTAAATAAGCCTGATTACTTCGGTTTAATTAACTTGCAAATTGAAGACGCAAGAATAATGAAAGGATGCTTGTTTTTAAAGCTGACTTCAATTGAGAACACTCTAAAATTTACTATTGGGGTTGATCTTGTTAACTCTAGATTACAGTATAACCCATACAAGGGACCAGAGATTAGAGGTAACGGATCTGTAGATGCATCTCGTTGTATCCTGGGCTTTTATAAGTTTTCAAGAGCGCTTTTTTTAAATGGACAACTCAAGATTGAAGAAGCTCAATCAAGAAAAGTTCTTGGTTTCAAAAATGCTTTTATTCCAGTTGATGTTAATGTGAAGGGAACTATCGATTCAATCGACAGATCAATAGCAGTTCTAAATATGAACATCTCGACACGTTCTTCAAATCAGTCCCCGATCAATTAGCTCCAAGTTTCCAAACATTATGTCTCGTTTATTACAAGCGGCAAAATTCACCGCTCGTCCGGACAGCCCGCTTGCGGCAATTTTTTTCGCGGTATTCACTGTAATTTTTGAGGGCGAGTAGGATAAGGCTGTTCCAATCGCCATTCCGGCTTTCTCGCAAAGGCCAAGGCTTGCGTCATGGCTAAAGTTCCCTAAGTAACTACCGTTATACCCTTTGACTACGCCGGATAACAGGGAAGCGGCAACTGCTCCTCCGTCACTTCAGACTGGATAGCTGTTTCATAATACTGCTCAATTGTTACGATGGCTGTGGGAAGGGCATATTCTGCCACCATGGAAAGAGCTGTATTTTATATGATTTAAACTCTGCTATTTAAATTCCTCAGGAATATTTTTTAATTGCTCTTCTAAAGACCAATTTTCTGGTTTATATTTGGGCTTATACCAACAAGCTCCTCTGTCTAACCATTCCTTTCTAAATACCCGAGCCCCCTCCGGGCAACAGTCTTCATATCCAAATTCAACTCCACAACACTCGCAAATTCGAACGAAGGACTATTTCCATTCTACCCCAAGGAAAATAGTCTTCTCCTAAAATCTTTACCTTGAAATCAACCACATAGCGACAATATTGAATACTTTTACTGTCCATAAAAGTAATCCATTGGAGTTGAATATTTTGGGGGCATTGGTTTTGATGTTCCAAGTCTAAAAAAAGTTTTCGGAACACCTGTATTTAAATATGACCCAAATGTATTAGTACAGGGATCATACCGAAGCAATGCACCATCATCTCTCACTCTCTTAAGTGCATTTGGATTCTTAAAAAAGTTGTGTGCTTTTTCAACATACTGTTTTGCATTGTGCAAATCTGAAAATTCGTTACCATGGCGCTTCCAATGATCAAGTGCATTGTCAACAGGATTTTTTGCTTTCCAGGACTCCAAATAGAATTTCCATTAAGCACACTTTCTCTTGAAGCTTTCTTAACCACTCCCTTTCTGGCAGCGACCTCGGCTGTCTTTTGCGCCGAGGTCTTCACTATCTTCTTCGCCGACTGCCTTGCTGTGTTTTTGCTAAACCACTCCACTGCACGGGCGCCTTTAGAAGCGGCAAAATTCATCGCTCGTCCGGACAGCTCGCTTGCTGCTATTTTCTTCGCGGTATTCGCCGTAATTTTTGAGGGCGAGTAGGATAAAACCGTTCCAATCGCCATTCCGGCTTTCTCGCAAAAGCCAAGGCTTGCGTCATGGCTGAAGTTCCCTGAGTAGCTGCCGTTATACCCTTTGACTACGCCGGACAGCAGGGAAGCGGCAACTGCTCCTCCGTAATACTGCTCAAGTGTTGCGATGGCCGTGGGAAGGGCATATTCTGCCGCCATGGAAAGGGCTATGTTGATCGCAATGGGAATTAGAAAGGCAAACCGGCCGTCGGGATCGATGTGGGTAAGCGGGCTGTTGTGCACGTAGGCGTAAAGGTTTTCCCCCGTCTTCAAAACCGGCGGGATCGGGTGTATTGGATTCGATCCACTGCTCGAATAAGTCCCTCCGAAGGTAGAGGCGCTTGCCGATTTTTCTCACAGCTTTTTCCAAACCGTTGCGATGACGCATCAGAAGGTAATGTCGTATTTGCCCCAATGTAAAAGGGTAGCAATCGCTCTCGGCGATTTGTGTTGTTGTAAGGTACTGAACTTGTTTCATTCGCAACTCCTGGTATTGTTTAAAAAGGAATTACGCTTATTATTGCTGAATAGGGCCGTTTATCACGGGCACGGTATGAGGGAGTTTTTATTATCTGGTAATCAACGAGATATGATTTAAAACAGTTTTTGTTTTAATTTGTTTAGTTGAGATTTCCACGATAGGAGTCCATGTTTTTGCATGCGTCCTATCACGATACCAGGAGCAACGCCTATTTCTTTTGAGAAGTCATTAATGGCGGCATGGGTATGCTGGATGCTGTTTAGTTTACTTGCAGCACATTTTGGCATGAGTTTATCTTCAGCAAATTGATTTGCTTCTTCTTCTTTTTTGTCTGTAGGCATTTCTTCAAATTCTTGGTCAATGTAGAGCTGCCGTTTTCCGTGGAGTAGGATATGGCCTGCTTCATGAAAAAATGAAAACCAAAATTGGTCATCAGTTTTATATCGGGTACTTACCATTAGCAAAGCCTTGTTTTGACTCATCCATTTCGCAGCTCCGTGGACAGGGCATTTTTTCGGAGTGGGTTTCACAATTAAAATCACACCCGCTTCTGCAAGCAAAACCTGAAGTTTTGAGATTAATTTTTCGGAATCAGTTTCTGTGGTTAGTTTTTTGGCTTGCTCTAATTGCACTTTAAAAAGACTCTTATCGTATGGTTGGCAAACCGAATTTTCAGCCTCCTTTTCGCAGTATCTCAACCATGTAGCAACAGCGCCATTGTTAGCAGTACTTGTTTGTGAAGAACGGAATTCAACTAATGGAATTTCATACTTATTACGCCATGCTGTGACTGAAGCAACACCAAAAAATTTGAGGCATTCGATAATTTGGGTAATTTTATCTTTTTTTTCTTTTATTAGGTTGTGTTCTAAAAGATATGGAATAGGAAGTTCTTTAAGCCACGACTTATCTGCCTGAAGTTTTATTAATTCTTCTTTTTCAGCCAATGCTTGTTTGTAATGCTGCTCCCTGGTCATCCAGAATTCTGCACTGCCTCCTAGTGTTTTTTCGAGTCTAAGTGCAGTGTCTTCTGTGATTGATGCTTCACCTTGCAGTAATAAGTAGACATGTTTAGTTGTATAATCCATGCGTTTGGCAAATTCTGCTTGGGACCATTCAAGTTCTTCTAATAAATCTGAAATTGTGTTTCCCGGAGGAGAGATCCAGTCCGGTTTAAAAGTCAGGGTGTTTTTAGTCATGATAATCCTCTATTCCTATGATATACAGCATAGTTACTTTATTCCAGAGAACATTTCCTTCCTGATCAACGGGAATAGGTTGGTTGGCCGGCTTAACGATTAAGCGCAGACCTTGATAGATGGTAATGCTTAGCTGCCCTTTGCGTGTTCCTTTAAGGGGGTGCGGTTTTCCATAAGGAAGATGAGTGGCGCAGGGGGCGGCTAAAAGATCTCTAAGTCGGTTCTGGAG
>CAVVNU010000017.1:0-43263 GCA_963749725.1 Waddliaceae bacterium | reverse complement strand
ACTCATAGGCTAGACATGCAACATATGCAGACTCAAGAAGTCCAGGCCCTAAACTTCGATGAACTTCTATGGCTGCACCTATAATTTCATCAGTTAAAGTGTCATTCTCTCTTCTCTCTGTGGGCTCGGTGAGCTCTGTGGTAAAAAAATCCATCGTAGCAAGCATAAATTGAAAGGAGACATTGTAGCCTACTGGGTCTTTTAGGTACACAGCCAAGCAGCCTGTTATTTGGGAGGAAACAGCTTATTTTTTACAGGATTATTTGAATTTTTCTCTCTTGTTACCGATTCTTCAATTTGAAGAGGTATAGTTTGATTTTGCTTCAAGCTGAGGAATTTCGGGGTTGCGAGTTGATGTATCATATATACCGAATACGCAGAATCCGGGCCTTTTAGCAAGATAGCGAGTGAATGATCATCTCGTTATTCGGAGGTTTCATCTGATTAGGTGGAACTACCCTTAGGATCATTCTTGGCTTCTTTGCATTGTTGTTTAAATATGTCCAATACTTGTTTTTCTTGAGCTTTATTAACAAAAAACCTATCATTTATTCAAACATCATTGTAATAATTTTTTTGTTAATAACTCAATTATTATTTATCAAATCGTTAATAAAACTGTATATTTATACCGCTCGTGTTTCAAAATTTAGGATTTTGGCTTTGAAAAAGCCTTGTGATTGAACGGTCACAAGCCACTCAATATTGATTAATATTAAGCGGCTTGCGATCGTTCAATCACGAGAGCTTTTTCAAAGCCAAAAACCAAATTTTGAATCACGAGCGGTATATCTCGGCATGGATTGCAAGCAGACTCAATCCTGCTCTAAAAGAATTCTTAATTTTTCAAAATAGTTTTCCAGAGGCTCAATTGGGATTTGATCAGCATCGTCCTCAAGAAGCTTCCAAGCTATCTGTTTTACTTGTGAGCGTAAATTGACTTTTTCACCACTATCCATTGTTGATTTCGAATGAATATCTGCGATAATTTCCGTAATATCATTGAAATAAGCAGGGGTAAAGATGTTTTTTAAAAATTCAAAGTCATTTGTTGTTGATTTGCTTTGTAATTTTTTTTCTTTATTTATTTTATCGATTAAATTCGGGTTTTCTTTAATAAACTGTTCTAAAATTTTTGCTTTTTTAGGTCCAAATCGATTTATAAATTTTTCTTTATTTGGAAAATTTTTAGGACTCTTATAAAAAATTTCAAAGAGTTCAAGCCAGTTAAAAAAACCTGCGACATCAATAACCATTAAGTTTGCATCCTGATCAAACATCAAATTGTTATTGTGTAAATCGAGATTAATCCTGCCGTTTTCTAAAGCATGGCTCAGTGCATCTATCAGTTGCAGCGAAGCTGATTTGGCTTTTTCTTTCGACAACGAGCGCCTGTAGGTTTTTCCTAGTGTTTTTCCATTTACAAAATCTAAGATCAAAAAAGAGTTTTCGTTAGATTCATCAGTGAAAAGATCAATTGATTGAATAATATGAGGATGTGAAAGCGTTTGGCCGATAATAAATTCTCTTTTGATATCGTCTAAAATCATTAAAAATTTGCATCCCTCAAACTCTTCTTTTTCATGGTGCTTATACCATTTCATGGCAAATACAGTATTTGAAGAGTCTGCGACTTTAAATACTTTGCCGAATAGACCCTCTCCAAGTTCTTTTTGTATGGTATAGCATTCATTATCAGAACAGACAACAGATCCGGGCTTTGGCTCTTCTTTGTCGATTTCATGGGATTGACTGATAGCTGAAAGTGAAAAAGTAAATAGTATGGCCGGAAACAAAATATATGAACTAAATTTAGACATGATAAAACCTTAATTTATGTTTATTTACGATTTAATATTTGATTCTATTTAATCATTGTTAATATTTGATTAATTTTATTATTTTCACGACTTGCAAAATTTTTGCAATTTTACAAAGTCAAGTTTTATTGGTTGTGGCGGTTTTTAGCAGATCGCTTTTCTGAGATTTTTTTCATCCGCTTTCTTTCGCTGAAACTAAGAGAGGATTCGCCGTAACGAGAGATCTTTTCAAGCATGGCATCAATAAAAGCTTCATCGCCGCTTGGTTCTCCTGTTTGGATATCCACAATTTTGTTTTTCGAAGAGTTCTTTTTTTTAGGAATCAGGAATTGGAAAAGCTTTTTAAATTTTTGAGAACTTCTTATGACAAGAAGTTCTGTTTGATAAAGACCGGTAAATGGGCTGTGGATCCCCCAAGCAATTAAAGCGTAGAGATACCCAATGAAGGCGCCGGAAAAATAAAAAAAAGAATTTACAAACTGAAAACTTGAAAAAGAGATCAGTACGGCAGCTCCTATTATGCCGAGCGATAACCATTTCGCTTTGATAGGGATTAAAAAGAATAGAAGAAGTTCTTGTTCCGGATGAAGGAATGCCCAGCAGATTAAGATCCCCATAATGGCAGCTGATGGACCGGCTAAGAAGGCGTACTGTCCTAATATCGGCATGATAAACAATGAAATCAGTCCGCCGGCGATACCGCATGTAAAGTAAAGTTTTATAAAAGATTTTTCGCTGATTCGTTGACAGATATCGGTTCCCATGACCCAGATGATATAAAGGTTGAAAAGCAAGCCGATAAGATAAGAAAGTCCGGCGCCTTCGTACCCCATGGGATGGACAAAAAGATAAGTGACGGGCTGCCATAAAAAATAGCGGCTGATTCCCCACCAGGAAAGGCTCAACCATTGCTGGGGACCGGGAATTTTCATCAGCTGTGTAAAAAATGCGTTGATCAATGCGCAGCTTACGCTTATGCATGCTGTATAAAATATGAGTTTTTTTACAGCGCTTGGGGTCCATTCTGGACCTAATCGAAATGGGCTCATCATGGTAGACATGGCAACAACTTTATCAAATTTAAAAGCAATAAGCAATAGCGGCGCCGTTTTTTATAAAAACTTGTTCAAAATCATAATTTTCAGAGATTTTAAACAGGTTCTAAAGGAAAGATCTAAATTTTCTTGAGGTTATATGAGGGATGCAAGTATACTTTTTTCATATAAATAAAGTTAGGAGAAAATTTTAATGAAGCAAGACATACATCCAGAATATCAAGAGGTTTTATTTGTCGATTCTTCGACCGGAGTAAAGTTTGTTTGCGGGTCAACCTTAAAATCTGATAAAACAGAAACGTTTGAGGGTAAAGAGTATCCTGTTTGCCAGGTTTCTATTTCTTCGGCTTCGCATCCTTTCTTTACCGGAAGCACGCAATTTGTGGATGCAGAGGGCAGAGTTGATAAATTTAAAAAGCGCTACGCTGTCAATCGCAAAAAAAAGCCGCAAAATTAAAGAATAGTTTCTTGTTTGCAGTAAATTTATGCCGATTGCGTCCTCAAAATCCGGTTTTTGGCAAAGAAAAAATTTTCGCGGATAAGCGTGCGATCGCCAGCGCGCGAGAACCCTTTCTTTGCCAAAAATCAGCATAAATTTGCGAGGGCAAAAAAAAAACGGCGTTAGAAAAACGGAAACGGGTATGAAAAAAAAAGTTGAGGAGATGCTGAGGCGCCTTCCGGAATTGGAAGAGAAGCTCGGTCAGCCAGATGTTATCAGCGATCAAAAGCGCTACCGTTTGCTTACTCAAGAACATGCCCATTTATCTGATCTCAGACAGGTCTATGAAGAGCTTTCCTCTTGTCAAAAAGAGCTAATTGATAATCAAGAGCTTCTGCAAACTGAAGAAGAACCGGAATTTATCAAAGTGCTTGAAGAAGATATTGCGTCTCTCGAATCGCGGATAGAAAAACTGCAAAAGAAACAGGAGGGATTAATCGTGCCTCCTGATCCGAATGACAGTAAAAATACGATTTTAGAGTTGCGAGCCGGTACAGGCGGAGACGAAGCAGCCCTTTTTGTTGGGGATTGCGTTCGCATGTATAAAATGTTTGCAGATAGAATGGGGTGGAAATATGAAGAGCTGGCTAACAGTCCTTCGGATGTTGGGGGATTCAGAGAGTATGTAATGGCTCTTAGCGGACCGAATGTCTACCGTTTTCTTAAAAATGAAGGAGGAACGCATCGCGTTCAACGGGTCCCTGAAACTGAAACGCAAGGGCGTGTTCATACTTCTGCCATTACTGTCGCTGTTTTGCTTGAACCCGATGAAGATTCTGAAATTTCTATTGATGAAAAGGATTTACGTGTTGATACCTACCGCGCATCCGGTGCCGGCGGACAACATGTCAATACTACAGATAGCGCGGTTCGATTAACCCACTTGCCAACAGGCATTGTCGCTTACTGTTCCGAGGAACGCAGCCAGCATAAAAACAGAGAAAAAGCAATGCGCCTTCTCAAGGCAAAAATTGCAGAGATCGAGGAGCGTAAAAAATTTGAAGAGCGCGCTTCTCAAAGAGCTCAACAAGTAGGGTCGGGAGATCGCTCGGAGCGGATTCGAACCTATAATTTCCCTCAAAACCGTATTACGGATCACCGCATTAACTTAACTAAGTATAACTTGGACAGGGTGATGGAAGGGGATCTTGAAGAGATTATTAATGCAATTGTCGCTCATTTTTATCAAAAGCATTTTGAAACATGATTACAATCAAAGAAGTTTTGCAGCGGTCGAAGGCATTTCTTCAAGAGAAAGGGGTTGTTCACCCCGGAAGGCAGGCAGAAGAGATTATTGCTGACTGTTTGGGTATGCCTCGATTGGAGCTCTATTTGCAATTTGATCGTCCTTTGCAGCAAGATGAGTTGAATCAGTGCCGCGAGGTTCTTTTTAGGCGCTCTAAAGGAGAGCCTTCGCAATATATTAGAGGATATGTTGAATTTTTGAATTGCCGCTTTGCTGTTGATTCACGGGTGTTGATTCCTCGTCAAGAGACTGAAATTTTAGTCGATCAAATCATTAAAGAGCTAGAGGTTCATGATTTAAAAGATAAAGAGCTTTGGGATATTTGTACAGGCTCCGGTTGCATAGGGATTTCGTTAAAAAAACGATTTCCTGAATTAGCAGTTTCTCTTTCCGACCTTTCTGCAGATGCTGTTGGCGCCGCCAAAGATAACAGCGAGCAAAATCACGTTCAAGTGGAGTTGTTAGAGGGCGATTTGCTCAATCCATTTTACTTAAGAAAAGCGCATTTTGTTGTTTGCAATCCCCCTTACATTGCTGAAGAAGAGTATAAAGGCCTTTCCAAAGAAGTAAAAGATTATGAACCTTATTCAGCTTTAGTGTCCGGAAAAACGGGATTAGAGTTTTACCATCTGCTAAATCGTGAACTTCCTCGGTATTTGCATCCCGGAGCCTTGGTTTGGATGGAGATCGGTCATCGGCAAGGTAAAGAGTTATTAAAAATATTTTCAGATTCGCAATGGGAAAATGTAGTTATTCGATCTGATTGGTCCGGAAATGATCGTTTTTTTTATGCAAAATTTACTGGTCAAGATTTTTGAAACACGACCGGTATATACCGTCCGTGTTTTAAAATTCGGGATTTCTCTTTGCCAAAAACCAAATTTTGGAACACGGCCGGTATAGATATTGAAAAAGACCTTGAAATTGAATCAATTATTAAGTATCCTATTCACATTAAATTAGGTAAAGTTTGTCCAATGCTGGGTGCCCTAACAGACAAAATGCAAGATCTTTTCTCTAAAATTTCTGGGAAAAGAAAACTGTCCGAAGCAAATATCGCAGATGCTGTCTCTGAAGTGAGGTTGGCTTTGCTTGAAGCTGACGTTAATTATTCTGTAGCTAAAGTGCTTGTTAAACGAGTTAAAGAAAAAGCGCTTGGCGATGATGTGGTAAAATCGGTGTCTCCCGGTCAACAATTCATTAAAATTGTACATGATGAACTAGTTGAATTAATGGGAGGGGAAGAGGCTCCTTTGGATCTTAAGTCTAAGCCGGCAGTCATTATGATGTGCGGCTTGCAGGGATCGGGAAAAACGACGCATTGCGCAAAACTGGCTCAATATCTGAAAAAACAAAAAAAATGCCGCCAGCCTCTTTTGGCTGCTTGCGATCTGCAGCGTCCGGCTGCGATCGAACAGTTAAAAACTTTGGGTGGGAAGATCGATGTTCCCGTTTTTTCGATTGCAGGGGAGAAAAATCCTGTAACGGTTGCTAAAGCCGCCTTAAATCAGGCGAAGAAAGAAGGTTGCGATCTGCTAATTCTCGACACAGCAGGACGATTGCATATCGATGAAGAATTAATGGATCAACTTGAGCAGATTAAAAAAGAGACTCAGCCGAACGAAATTTTATTTGTTGCCAATGCTGCCACCGGCCAAGATGCAGTAACTGTAGCCAATGATTTTAACAAACGAGTAGAAGTTACCGGCACTATTTTGACAATGTTGGATAGCAATACCCGCGGCGGTGCAGCTATTTCAATACGAGAGATCACCGGAAAGCCTCTCAAATTTGAGGGGATAGGTGAAAAGATTGACGATATTCAACCTTTTAATCCCAATTCGATGGCTGACCGTATTTTAGGCATGGGGGACACAATTAACCTGGTCCGCCGCGCAGAGGAGCATATAGACGAAGAGGAAGCTAAGAAATTAGAAGAAAAAATTCGTAAAGCGACTTTTACTTATGAAGATTATCTTAAGCAGATCCAAACGGTAAAAAAAATGGGATCTTTCAAAGGGTTGCTTGGAATGCTCCCCGGAATGGGAAAAATTAAAGAGATGGAGATTGACGATAAAGAGTTTTTTAAAGTTGAGGCGATTATTCAGTCAATGACTCCTGATGAAAGAATTTGCAAATACGAACTCTCCGTACCTCGACGCAAACGCATTGCAAGAGGAAGCGGAACAGCTTTGGATGATATCAATCGTCTAGCGAAATCATTTAAAAAGGCAAAACAATTTTTTAAAAACATGCCGAATATGAAACAATTAGAAAAATTAATGGGAGGCTCCCAATGGCGTTAAAAATTCGTCTACGACGACAAGGCCGTACAAAACGTCCTTTCTACAGAGTTGTCGTTACAGATAGCCGTCGTCCCCGAGATGGCCGTTATGTAGAAACAGTTGGTTGGTACAATCCTTTGGAGATTGACAGCGAAAAACATTTAAATATTAAAGAGGATCGCGTTGAGCATTGGCTGTCTCAAGGAGCGATTTTGACAGAAAAAACTGAAGCACTTGTTGCAAAGTCTGCACCTGGTATTGTCAAGACACTAAAAGAAAAAGAGCAGGCGCGCCGCCAAAAAGCAGCAGCAAAAAGGAAGGCTCGCAAGGCAGCTAAGGCATAACAGGTTGTTTTCATATGCGTATGGATATCCTTTCCTTATTTCCCGAATATTTCAAAGGACCGTTTGATGAAAGCATGATTCGAAGAGCTCGTGAAGCAGGAATTTTGAATATCCATCTCATTGATATACGTGATTTTTCAGAAGATCCGCACAGAAGAGTTGATGATAGGCCTTATGGAGGAGGGCCGGGAATGGTATTGATGCCGGAACCTGCAGCCAAGTCCATTCGTTCGGTACGCGAACCCAAATCGAAAGTGATTTACTTATCGCCGCAAGGAACTCAATTAACTTCTGCGAAATGTCGAGAATTGGCTCAAGAATCTCATCTTATTTTTTTGTGCGGCCACTATGAAGGGATTGATCAAAGAGTCATAGATAGTGAAGTTGATGAAGAAATTAGCATAGGGGATTATGTATTAACAAACGGGTGTGCAGCCGCTATTGTTTGCGTTGATGCAATCTCTCGATTCATTCCGGGTGTTTTGGGTCATGAGGATGCTGCAAATGAAGATTCTTTTGAAAATGGAAGGTTTGATTGTCCTCACTACACAAGACCTGAAGTATTTGAATCCAGGAAAGTGCCTGACGTGCTATTAAGCGGACATCATCAGAAAATTCAATTGTGGAGAGAAGAAAAGGCGTTGGAGAAAACGAATCGAGTTCGACCCGACATATTATAAAAGCGTGCCGAAATAAGTGCAAAAATTGACTTGTTGTGTTTTGTACTCATTTCGGTATATACCCTTTCCGGTTCAAAAGTACTCCGTTAGAATTGATTCAACTTAATGGGGTACTTTTGAACCGGAAGGGATATAGATTTAAGGAGAAATAACCAATGAGTAAGGCAGTAGTTATTCAACGACTGGAAAAAAGACAGTTAAAAAATAATATTCCTGATTTTCGTGTTGGAGACACAGTAAAGGTCCATACACGTATTATTGAAGGAGAAAAAGAACGTATACAGGTGTTTACAGGCACAGTCATTGCCCGCAGCGGCACAGGGCTTTCAGAAACTTTTTCGATCCATCGGGTTGCTTACGGCGAGGGGATGGAAAGGGTATTTTTGCTTCATAGTCCTCGAATTGCAAAAATTGAAGTCACGAGGCAGGGACAGGTACGCCGTGCTAAATTGTACTATTTGCGCGGAACTCAAGGCAAGGCTGCAAAAGTGAAAGCGAGTATTGTGCAAAGGCGAGGGGTTGTGCAAAATAAAGAAAAGCCGAAGGAAGCGGTGGAACAAAAGGATAAAGAAGAAACTGTCTTAGCTGATGAAGGAGCTGTTGTTGAGGAAGCAAAAGAAGCGGAAGTCAAAACAGAAGAGGCAGCTAGCGGCAGCAATGAAGGAACTGAATCCTCTTCAAATTAATCCACAGGAAGATTTTTTAGATCTTACTTATTATGAATGCGAAGCGCGCAGTAAAGGATTTGCTTTACCGGCGGGTATCGATGAGGCTGGGAGAGGTCCTTTAGCAGGGCCTGTCGTAGCCTCTGCATGTTCTTTGCCGGCCAGCTTTTCATTGCCCGGTCTTAAAGACAGTAAACAATTAACAGCGCTTCAAAGAAGTCGTTTTTTTGAAATCTTAACCTCAAATCCCGCTATTTTTTACGGGATTGGCATTGTTTCACCTCAAATCATTGATAAAATCAATATTTTAGAGGCTACAAAACTTGCCATGTCAATGGCTGTAGAAGAGATGAGCACTAAGCCGGATTTTCTCTTAGTTGATGCAGTGCAGCTTTCAAGCTTGAAGATACCGTCGATAAGTTTAATAAAAGGGGACGAGCGTTCTTTATCAATTGCTGCAGCTTCTGTTATCGCAAAAGAAACTCGTGATCGCATGATGGTAGATTACGATAAAAAATGGCCTAAGTATGGGTTTGCGAGGCACAAAGGGTATGGAACTAAAGCGCATCGCGAGGCCATTCAACAACATGGGCCTTGCCTAATTCATCGCAGATCATTTGAGCCTGTAAAAAGTTTGGCTGCCGGAAATGTTATTTAGAACGGGTTCTTAGATATAAAGTACGCTTCTTCTAAAACCCGATAATTGACCTTGCCGGTTCCCATAATGGGAATTTCTTCCAATCTTACAATATCCGATATTCGAACGATATTGCTAAACCCGTACGATCGCAAAGTTAGGTTTACCTCTTCTAAATCCGTGTCGAATGTGCAAATTAAGATAAGTTCCGGACGGCCGCCGCTGCCGCCGGGGGAATCTTTTCCGATAACGGCCAATGATGGACCTTCTTCTTTGAATGCCCATTTATTTTTAGGAGCAGCTTTTGCCAGAGCATCTTCAATTGCAAGCAAGCTTACCATTTCTCCGCCTGCTTTTATAAACCGCTTCATACGGCCGGAAATGTGCATAAACCCTTCATTATCGAGAAAACCGATATCTCCTGTATTATACCATTTCTCTTTTCCCATTGAGATAAATGGGGAGGCAATTCCCGGGTTAAGATAGCCTTTGAAAATATTCGGCCCTTTTGCCAGGAAAAGCCCTTTTTCACCTTGAGGAAGCACTTCATGAGTCTCTGGGTGGACGACGATAACCTCAATTCCCGGAAGAGGCTTTCCGGCTCCTTGAAGGGGTCGATGAGGCAAGTTGGCAGAGATGATCGGTGAACATTCTGTGATTCCATACCCTTCTAAAAGACACTCTTTTTTCCCCATGCTGTCAGCGAGTTCAATGAGTTCAGGCGGTGTTTTTTCCGCTCCTGTTATACACAGCCGCATCGCGGTTAGTTGTTCGGGGGCTGCCGCTTTGAACATTGCGCGAATGAATGTCGGCGCTCCTACGCAAATGGAGACTTTCCATGTTTCACAGCTCTTTGCTATTCCTTTTCCATCAGTCGGATCCGGGTAAAAAGCGGTTCGTATTCCCGATAGCAATCCCAGTGTTCCGGTGCAGCAAAAACCAAAAGAGTGAAAGGGCGGCAAAAAGGACAGGATTACGTCGCGTGTATTCGCATTCAGGATTTTGTGGGCTGCGCGTTGATTGGACAAAATATTATCATGGCTTAAGGGCACCCCTTTTGGCATACTTTCCGAACCGCTTGTAAAAAGAAGTACTGCTGTATCATCCTTTTTTATGCAATCGGCTCCAAATGTTTTTAAAATAGCTTTTGTGCTTTTTTTCGACCGGATCAAAGCACGCACTTTGTCAACGATAGAAAAGTCTCTTTGCAGTGTTTCGAGCATAATCAGATTATCTTCGATTCCTGAAAGGTCCACTTCATTAAGCCGTTCTAAAAAAGCCCATGAAGTTAAAATGGATTCAACATGCGAAAGTTCTTTAACAGACTTGAGGTGTCGAGGTCCAATGGTCCAGTTAATCATTAAAGGAATTTTACCGGCAAGCTGGATGGCAAATACAGATAAAAAGGCTCCAACGCTGGCAGGGAGCAAGATACCGATATAATCGCCGGGAAGCTTTTTAATGTGTTCTGCCAAAAGGCAGATTGCAAGCCTTACGCGGGAGTAAGTGAGGATGCCGGATCTTGCGTCTGCGTATGCCGGTTGATTTTTGAGATCATGAGAAGCATTTAGGAATACTTCTATCATTGTGTCTCCTTCATAAGTACCCGCAGCTCTTTGCTCGCCTTTAAATTCCCATTTTTTTAAATTTGTTTTTAACTCTTCCTTCTTTTCTTCTATGGTCACTTTTTTTGCGGCTATCGCCATGACTTTTCCAACGTCTGTAAGTTCTGTTACGGGAATAGGTCCTGTATCGAACTGCTCGTTAATAAAAATCGCAAGCTCTGAAGTGTCGAGAGAATCCATTCCCAGATCAGAAGATAGAGACATTTCCGGTTTGATCTGCCGGCAGTCTATTTCGGTGAGTTCTTGTAATTTTTTTAATACTTTGTCTTGTATGCTGTAGTCGATTTCGCTGAAATGGAATAGTTGGCGATGCATGCTTTCTTCAGGGTTGCGGATTTCCGGCAGGTCTTTTTTCCAAAAACTATAGGAGGTAAGAACAAGCGTCTCTCCCGGGTATTCTCCTTCTTGCTCTGAAAGGCCGTCCGGCCTGTTGTAGTATTTCTCCAGCCAGCGGTTCATCTCTAAGCGGTTTGCTTCGAAAGGAAAATTTTTGGGGATCGGTTCAAATTCTATATAAATATCTCGTCGAGGAGCAAAAAAAATGAGATTTTTCAATAAAACCCAGGCGCCCTTTTTAAGGGCTGTAAATAAGTAGGGCACGTGTCCTGTTTGCGCTCTTGAAAAACTGCTCCCCCAAAGTCCTTTTATGCGGACAAGGACGATATTGGCTTCCGGAGTTTCTTCAATGATTTTGTGAGTTGCCGATGCTCCTCCAATTTTTTCAATATGCGTGTGCTTCAGGCGTCCGGAGGGGTATAGCAGAAAATTTTCTCCGTTTTTTAAGCCTTTGATCACTTCTGAAATCACCATTTCATGTCTTTTTCTTTTGAGGCTGTTATTTGAAGATTCAAAATTGGGAACCGGCAGGGCGTTGAGATATTTCATTAGAGCATGTATGCCGGGAGTAAAATACATATATTCAACGACCAATGGACGAATAGGGAATTGAGTGAAAATGGAAAGAGCGGTTGCGGCCGGGTCAATAAGCGCTGCCGGGTGATTGGGAAGAAAGAGCACGCCGCCTGTATTTTTTAGGTTTTCAGGAGTTAATGATTCTAAACCTTTGATGTGAACCCGATATCGGAACCAAAAGCATAGTCTAAAAAACCAAACGAGAATAAAAATAATCAAATTTCTCATGCTCCCCTCCATAAAAAGGATGAGTTTTTTATAACGATCGGACTCTCAAAATTTGGGATTTTAGCTTTGAGAAGACCCAAATTGGGAGTGCGGGCGGTATAAATGCGGCAGCTGTTCACATCCTTACAACCGATGTGTCAAATCCGGACCCGCCCACCAACGTTCTGATTGTATCATAGAAAAAATCCATTAAATCGACTTCTTCCAAAAAGTCTTTTAAATCACTTTTTTCTCTGCAAAAAAGAAATATTTGCGTCCAAAATTCGGGAAAATCACTTTCTCTTAATGCAATTTGCGACCTCGTGCATCTTTCAAGAGCTTGATTGGTGCGGACACCAAATTTTTCATTCAATTTTTTCAACGAAAAAATGAGACTATCCAAATAGGAAGAAATCTGTAATTGATTTTCTTCAAGCAGTATGTCCACGCCATTTTCCCCGAGTTTTTTTCCTCCGGTAAAAATGGCTACGAGTAAATAGGCTAATTGCATGAGAACCTGCATAAATTCAGCAAGCGCTTGGGCTGCTTGTTTGTGTTTGCCGCGTTTGCTATCTTCAAGATTTCTAAATGGAGCCCAAAGAGCAAAAAAAGAAAAAGGAGGAAGATCGTGCATTTGAAGTTCTTTTGCAGCCTCTTTTTGTGCTTGCCTAATTTCTTTATCTTCTAAGCGCATGGCTTTCCCGTCTCCGCGATCTACTTCTAAACGGCTTAAAAAGGATGCTGTGATCATAAGACCTGTAAAGATGCGTGTTAAATATTCCCTTGCAGCTACAGCTTGCTCAATGTTTGCGGAAAGAAGCCCTAACTGCCTTGAATAATCTACGGCAAGATGAGATAGACTATGAGCAAAATGAACAGTATGCGGTCCTAGTGTTCTGTTTGTCAAGCGGTATGTCATAATCGGTTGGGTGGAAAGAATGATTTTTATCGCTTCCGATTGAATTTCTTCAGGAAGTGCCCTAATTTTGTTTAAAAACGAGGCTAAAAAACCAATTGACGGAGTCATCGGGCTGTCAACTTTTATCGAAGTATCTGCTACCCCTTTTTTATCATCATCCGATGATCGGAATTGCATAAGTTTCGCCTTGATTTCCACAAGTATAGATTTTTTAACCTTAGAGCCGCTAAGAATTGAAGGAGATAAAAGATCTGCATCGACTAAATCAGTTATCAATTTCCGGTGGCCGGCGACTAAAACTGTTGATTTGTTCCCTGCAAGGGCTGCATCGATCTCATCGGCGAGATACTGAACCGAAGGATAACTCATCATTTCAGTGTTAGGCAGGATTGTAGAACCTAAAATTGAGCGGAGTTGCTCATAAAGAGTATTGGTTTGAGAGGTTTCTGAAGAAAGAGAACGCAGTTGGCTTGAGAGAAGGGAAGCGAGTTTTTGCCCCTGCGAGGTTAATGAAAAAGTCCCTTGATGCTTCAGCATCAAATCTCCTATTTCTTGCAAAGTGTGAATCATTGAAGAACGCATGTTTGACAGATTAAGAATGTGTTCATCAGAACTGAGTCCATGAAATAAAGCAATGCCCAGGGGGATCAGTCGGGAGAGGGTATCAAAAAATTTTTGAATTTTTATTTCTTCGGAAAGATCAAACTTTGATTCTTCTAAAAGTTCTTGTATTTTTTTTTGAATACACGGAGACAGCTGTCTGAGTAGATCTTTCGATGAGGGAAGGTCGAACTTTTGCTGTGCATTGAGCAGCGCCTCGCTCATCCGGTTGAATCGGCTTGTATGGTTATAAAGAAGGGGATGATCCATTTTCTCAGATTGTTTAAGAGGAACATCATGGAGATTGCTTTTTTGGAGTTGGTCGTTTTCGATGACGCCTTTTTCTACAGCTTCTTTTTTTTCCTTTTGAAGAAGCTGTTCGATCTTCATTTCTTCTTTTTGCAGTCTACGGTCGATTTTTTCCTGATTTTTGTCGTGTATGGAATTTTGGTTAGTTTCTATTCCCATTTTTTTACCTCTTCATGCATACTCTTGGAATCTGTTCAAAATCTTCTGAAATTATGATTTTTAGCGAATTTTACTTTGTTTTAAATTTTCACCCCAATAGTTTCATTATAGCATAATTATAATAAAATCTATAAATTTGATATACTTAATAAGTAAAAAGTAATTTTTTTAGTTGATTTTAAACAATCTATTAGATTAATATAAAAAATAATTTTTATTTAGGTTTGTTATGAAAAAATTAATTTTTGTGTTTTTAATAATGTTTATTTCTATAAATTACTCTTCTTTAGTAAGCGGTGAAAAAATTGATCATAGAATAATTCCGGTAGCGACACAACAGCCGGAGAATGAAAAAGTCTACCCCATTGCAATCATTGGATTGGGAGCTGCCGGATCAATGGCGGCAAAAAGAGCTGTGCTCAATAATGATGCTGTTTTGCTTTTTGCAGGGGCAAAACAGGAAAGACGGCGCTCGAGAGGCTCTTGGGTAAAAAAGGTTCATAATATTCCGGGTTTTGAAAAGTACGAGCGTACAATCTTGCAGCTGAGAAACGAAGTTCTTGAAGATCTCGTTAATTCGCCGTTTAAGCAAAATCTTTTTATTATCGAAAACTCTATTACAGCTATTGATAAACAAAATGACATTTTTCGTCTTGTAGACAACAAAGGCAATATTTATTTCGTCAAATATGTCATTCTTGCTACAGGGATGATGGATGAACAGCCGCACATTGAGGGCAGCATCCGTCCTATCCTACCATTTGCAAACCGCCAAAGCATTGCCTACTGTCTCCTTTGCGACGGACAGCGGAGTTTTCAAAAAAAGACAGTTGTGATTGGTTATACCGATAGTGCCGCAAACGGCGCGATCTTGTTATCTGAACGGTACAGCCCTCTCGATATTGCTATTCTTACAAACGGCATGGGGCCGCAATTTAATAAGGAGATAGAAACCAAGCTTCAGGAAAGAAAAATATCAGTGATTACCGATCCTGTTAAGGAAATTTTGGGAAATGGGGGTGAGTTGGCCGGGTTTAAATTGTCTTCAGGTGAAACGATTCCGGCGGAAATAGGGTTTGTACTGCTTGGAATTCGTCCCAACAACTCTCTTGCATTGCAGTTGGGAGCCGAGATCGACGAAAGAGGTCTTGTCGTTACGGATTCGACAGGGGAGAGTTCTGTTGCTAATTTATTTATCGCAGGCGACTTGCGAGCAAACAGTATGAAGCAAATCTATACTGCCTGGCAGCACGGGGTGGACTGCGCTCAGGCGATTAATCGCCGTATCCGCGCCGGGAAAAATTAGTCTGCATACGCTTTGAGAACCTGTTTAAAATCACAATTTCCGGAGATTCTGAACAGGTTCTTAGGATTGAATTTATTTTCTATTTTCCCAAGTATTCAAGAGTTTTCAGGACGCGTTTGTCATGAATAATCATCATTGTATCCATTGTTGAATTTGGCGCCAGACGGAGGGGCTAAGCATGGGTGTATAATGGCCATGAAGGGAATATTCTCGAATGTGGTCCGGTTGGCCGCCGTATACTTTTCCACGCGACCCGGGCACCATCATATCCGACTTTGAGTAGATAGAATAATACTTATCTGAATTCTTTAAGATTTTTTCTTTTAATCCAGTCAAAAACTCTTCGTCATTTCTCATTTCCTTGTATCTTTTTGGATTCTTGAATAAGCTGGGGAATAGTCTTTCTGTTATGGAAGTGAGCGTTGCTAATAAGGGAGGGCATTCAAAAGGGGTTGAAATCGAGATCACCTTTTTCACGTCTGTTTCTTTGTTCTCTGCCATCTCCTCTGTATAGGTTGCTGCTACCAAACCTCCCATTGAGTGGCCAATCAAGATGATATCATTTCTTCCTGTCAGTCCTTTAATCTCTTGAATCTTTTTTGAAACCTTTTCTGCATATTCTTCCATTCCGTTTTCCGATTTGTTGGAAACGAGTCCATCGAGATTCAATGAGAAGACGGAGCCATATTTCTCCCCCTTAAGGAATCGTCTGCCAAAGATCCACTGCGATTCATTAAAACCGTTGCCGTGTATCAGAAGGATGGGAGGATGATCTTTTTTAATATTTTCAGGTTTCGGGTCCATATTCGTTCCGAAAACGAGTCCGTAAAGGGTGAGCGCTCCAGCAAGAGGGATCATGAGGAGATCTCCAATTATTGCTATAGCGAAAGAAGCGACTTTTTTTGTAGTTTTCCAGGTATCGGAAAGGTGAAATTCGCTTTTTTTATCATTATCTATATCTTCAGAATAAGAATTTTCTTTAGGATGAATATTACTTTCAATCTTACTACTCATATTAAAAACCTTGTTGTAATACTAAATTTATATAATTAATTTATCTATTTATACCGCTCGTGTTTTAAAATCCTAAATTTTGAATCACGAGCGGTATAACAACAACTTCTCATAAAGTTGAGTGAGTTGCCGTTTTTTTATTAGTTGTATATGACCTATTTGGTCAATCCAGAGATTGTAGAAAAATCTATTTCTTCTTTAATCTTATATAAAGTTTTAACACACATATTTTAAGATTTTATTAATTTAATATTAATATTTTGAAATCGGTTATTTTTTGTTTACGGCGTATTTGGCGAAAATTTTGATCTTTCGACGATTATCTCAGCCAGCCAGACCCAGGGCAATTTTATAGTCAAAACTTGATACCCATCAAGCGTAGAAGATAATCAGGATTCCGCCCCGCCTTCTTACGCTTAAGCTCTATTCCTCCATCAGTTTTTTTATTCTGGTTTAACAAAACCAGAGCAATTTTTCGAATCATCGATAAATTTTCAGGTATATTCCCCGCTTTTGCCACTAATGAATCTTCTTGAAATCCAACATCAAGTGTCCAATGACAAGATTTTATTCCCCAGTGTGAACGTATAGCGTAGGCTGCACGTCTCGCATCAGCCGGAAGGCTAGAAATATACTTTCGACGCTCTACAGACGCCTCACCATCTACTGAACGTTCAGAAATTAATAGAACAATTGATTTTAAACCCTTCCATCGATCACGCTCAGGCAACCAGTCAATGTCATCCGCCGCGTAAAACCTGCGCCTCTCTGTCCTTCCATGTCCCTCTTCAACCATACAATAAGATTGATGATCAATACCTTCAAAGTTAACCTGCTCTGCTTGCTCAAAATAATTGCAAATTTCATCATGAAGCGAAGATTGATTTCCTTTCAGGGCAAGAACATAGTCGCCCCCTCCATCGATAATCTGATCGGCAATTGCTGTTTGAGTACCCATAGCATCAATTGTTATCGTTGCTCCGGCGATATCAATAATCTCCAGCAATTTGGGAATAGCAGTGATCTCGTTCGACTTGCTATCCCCTTGGACTTGTCCTAATGTGAGCTGCTGACTACACGCTCAAAGGCTAACCAAATGAATGTAAGAATTGAGCTGTCCCTTGATAGCCGTGCCTCGCAGCGCTTTTCTATCAATCGCATAAACTTCATCTGCGGTAAGTTCCACAAGATGAGTAATCCATTTCGAAAAGCCTTTTTGAAATTCTGAGGGACTAAGCATAGAAAAAGTTAACCAGAAAGTTGAGTAACTGGGTAAACCGCAGGCCAGATTCAACACGGATTTCAACCAATCCTCTCGTTCTTTGGTATAGACAGCAACTTCTTTTAATTTATTTGCTCCGCAAAGAACGGCGCATAGAGTAATGAAAAGGATATGGGGCAGTTCATGGCGAATAGCGGAACTGAGAATACGGGGATCGCGGACTTCAGAAAATGATTCGAAAATTGATTCTCGAAATGCATTAACAGAATCTTTAGAAGGTTTTTCATGAAAGACATCGTCTCTAGACATAGCCGAACTCCTAAATGGATTTTTGATTCGGCTATATAGAGAACCGTATAAGGAACTATTTTATCAAGTTTTGACTATAAAATTGCCCTGAGCCAGACCAGGAATTGCATTTATCCAGTTTCCGGAGATTTTGAACAGGTTCTTATAAGTCGAACCGAATACCAAAAACAAAAGCGTTATAATTTATGTTTTCTACCTTAACATTCCATGGCGAAGTGGCCGCATGGGTAGGATATACAGTCGATCCAAAAATATAGTTGCTGGCATCAATAAACAAATAGCGGTATTCCCCAAAAATGTGTAATGATTTGCAAATATTATACCGAAGTCCCGCTTTTGCTTGAGCTGCAAAAGCCCATGATGAGTCATGGCGCAGAGAATTGAAATGGTTTATCCCTTCTTCCGGAGGATCTGTTTGTATAGATTCAGCATCTCTAATAGATATGCGCGACGCACCTGCTCCCCCGCCTACATATGGAGTAAATGACCCTAAACAAGAGTTGTTTAGCGAAAATACCGCGTTAGCCAGATACACGCCTGTGTTCATATGAAATGTATCCAAAAAATCGTGTTCAGGCAATCTATCTGTTGAGTTAATCAGATGTCCTTTTTTAGTATGACTATACCAATAGGCTTCCAATTCTACTGCCGGAGTTATGCTCCAGCTTGAACAACCGATATTCGAAGGGCGTTTAGACCATTCATATCCAAATTGTACCCCGCCAAATCCAGACGAAGTCGATTTAGTTTTTCCATGGGCATATACAGCTAAGGGACCGCCATTAGCCTCGGTGAAAAATGCAGTTCCTATTTGGTGCATATCAGTAGAGTTTGAGTATAGCCCTCCGCCAAATACTCCTGCATAAAACCTGTTGCATTCTGATTCTGGTAAATCACAACATTTCTGAGCCATTAAAGAAGAATTCGTTGCGCCTAATAATAAAAGAGCTAATAGGGCCGTCAGGCACCTTCCTCTAAATAAACTATACATTTTTCCCCATGCTTTTTTGGTATAAAAATTTGTATAAATTCATTTAAACAGGTTTATCTTTTTAAAATCCACCTATTTCGAAACCCATGGTATGACAAAAGTTTATTTTGTGCTCTGATTTACTCAAGGCGGTTATACCGATAGCGGCCTTAAAATTCGGGATTTTGTCTTTGAGAAAATCCCGCGATCGGTATACATTTTTTTACAGGCAAAATTTATTTAGCGACCCAAAAGAATATAAAGGTGCGGTTTGTAACAGCATCAGACTTTATGATTCAGCCTGATACTGCTTATAGAGAGGGAAAAATAAAGCAAGTATTTAGAAATGGAGTAATGGGTCCTCGGCTTCTAATTATTGATGAACTGGGCTATTTACCTTTAAACAGGACACAAGCAGATCATCTTTTTCAGGTTATTGCTAAGAGATATGAACGAAGTTCGATTATTATGACTTCAAATCTCAATTTTAGCCAGCAATTCCCACTGAGTGATTTTTTAGAGGTAATTTAAAATTAGGTTTCGTAAACTTGTGAGGCATTAAAAACCTTTACCTTCTTTATCTCGCGATGACGTTATCTTTCCGCAAACACCTCAGTGCCCCAGGTCTTATCAATACAATTTACAAAGAGTTTGTTAAAATCCCAGACGAAGCTACTTTTAAGCGTAAGCCGTCCATCACTCTATCTGATCACTTAATGTCAGGACTTGCTATCTTTGGACTGAAATGCCCTTCTCTTCTTGACTTTGAAAGACAAAAAGAAGAAACACCTACAGAAAACAATCTCAGGGATCTTTATCATGTTAACCGAGCGCCTAGCGACACCTATCTCAGAAAACGCCTTGATGCGGTGTCCCCTAGCCACCTCCGCTCTGCCTTCAAAAAACTGTTTGCTGTTTTCCAACGGGGAAAAGGCCTTGAAGAGTATGAGTTTTTGGACGGTCATGTGCTGCTATCCGGAGATGGTACAGGGCAGTTTCACTCTAACAAAATCAGTTGCCCTTCCTGCTGCCAAAAACAATCCCGTGATGGAACCGTCTCCTACTACCATCAAATGTTTGGAGTGTGTATGGTGCATCCCCAAAAAAAGAACGTCATTCCTTTTTGCCCAGAGCCTATCCTTAAAAAAGATGGATCAGAGAAAAATGACTGCGAACGCAGTGCCTGCAAGCGGTTTTTAAAGCATTTTCGCCGAGAGCACCCCCATCTTAAAGCTATTTTTTTGGCCGATGGTTTATCTTCTAACGCACCTAACATTGAGATGCTTAAAGAAAGCAACCTGCGTTTTATTCTCATCGCCAAACCCGGAGATCACCGCCATCTTTTTGAGCAATTAGAGGAAAGCGAACAGACCGTTTATCACGAAATTAATACCGAAGACGACTGTTATCATCAGTTTCGTTTTTTAAATAGCACGTCTCTAAACAAGTCCCGTGCAGATCTCAAAGTGAATCTGCTAGAGTACCGCTGTACAAACAAGAATGGGAAAGAAATTAACTTTTCTTGGATTACAGATTTTAAGTTAAAAGAATCCAATGTGTTACAAATCGCTCAAGCTGGGAGGGCAAGATGGAAAGTAGAAAATGAAACCTTCAATACGCTGAAAAATCTGGGATACAATTTCGAACATAACTACGGGCATGGCAAGCAGAATCTGTCCACTATTTTTTGCCTCTTGATGATGTTGGCGTTTTTAGTCGATCAGATCCAAGAGGCCTGCTGCACAGTCTTTCAGGACTGCAAAAAAAGAAAGGGTACATACCGGCGTCTTTGGGAAGCAATGCGCGCCTTGTTTCAAGAGGTGGTAGTCGGGAATTGGAAGAATTTATACGCTCTCATACTGAAAAAGAAGACATTGATAATGGATACTTCCTAAGAGCTAACTGTATTCCAGATCATTCAGCGTATTTCCAAAAGTATCCCATACTCTCAAATAATCCCTGATCATAGGACTCAAGAAAGGTCTATGGAGACTCTTGCGTCCAAAAATAATCTGAAAATTGATTAGTCACAAACTCTACTCTATTCGCTGTTCAGTGGGAATTGCTGAATTTTAGCCAATGGGATCAAACTTTGTCGGGAGATAAAGTTCTAACCGCAGCCCTTTTGGATAGATTACTTCATCATTCGCATGTTTTGTCCATTAAAGGTGAAAGTTATCGTTTAAAAGAGAAATTGAAAGCAGGAGTAGTTAATAAGAGAGAAGGAAATAAAAACCATGAGATTTAGTTTTTTCTACAGCCAACCCATTACCATCCATAGCAATTGCGCCATCGAGCTGTCAAGGCTGCCTTCCTTCGTCGGCTCGCTTCGCTCGGTCTTGACAGGCTCATGGCGCAATTGCTCTTGTCTAATAAGGGTTGGCTTTCGGAAAAATAAATTTACATATTGATGGCGTGTAAGCATTTTAAATATACGAAAAGATCACAAATTTTTAAGGTTTTGCCGCCAAAAAAAATATATTTTAGTGGGTCAATTTTCGATTGCTGTTGACACTAATACCTTCCTTATTTACTCCTACCGCTTTTAATACCGCCAACGAACGCACGCTCCCTTCATATCTCACTTTCTCATATTGAGCGTCAAGGTAAAGATAACAGTATTCCCCAAGCGGTCGTTCCTTAAATTGGTTAATTTCTTCATCCATAACTTGGGCAAAACGGGAAACTTGTGTTGATGATATTTCGGTTCCACAAAGTTCCTCTGTAATTTCTTTCATTCGCCTGGTAGAAACTCCTTGTACGTACGCTTCCGCAAGCGCAAGTTTAAGCGCTTGTTCGACTCTTTCTCCTTTCTCAAAACAGGACGGGTAAAATTCACCTTCTCTTACTTGAGGAATTTTAAGCTCCAATTTTCCTGATCTTGTAAGGAGCTTTTTATCTTTGAATCCATTAGAATACCCTTTTCGATTAGGTGTTCTTTCGTAAGGGGCTGCTTCTAAGTAATCTTCACGTTCAGTCAACATTAATTGATTGAATAATCGTTCGAGAGATTCTTTTATTTGATTGATTCTAGTCTTAGCGAATTCTTCCAAAATTTCGTTAATCGCTGTTCTATTTGTTTTGTTTGAGATCATGATTTCTCCTTTTTGTTTTTTAAGATAAAGAGAATCTGATCTCAAACTTTTTTTCTCGAGCAATTTCTCTCTTGCCTTTTGAATCTGAATTTACAGAAAGAATGTTACACTACCCGAAGATGGATGATATCGAAATATATCCTGTAGCGTTTATGGGTAGTTCAAACTCACAAGAGACTGCAAGAATAAATGCGCAATTTCTGGAAGAAAGAAAAACTTTGTGGGAAATTTATCTCAATAAAAATCAGGATTCAACAATATTTTTTCTTGATGCTTTATGCAAGTAGGAAGTAAAGGAAACTTATTTCCTCTACTTCCTAAACAACTTCAGCTTATATGAGGAACTCAAAATAGAGTTTCAGAAAGAAACAAAATCGCAGTTTGCTCAATCTGCATTGGATGCATTATTTCAAAAACCTATTATGAACACGAAGATGTTCATGGAGTTAACAGGAATTACAAACAGAACTACTTTAGGGAAAATTTTATCTCAACTTGAGAGTGCAGGATTTATAAAACTACTTAGGGAGGCATCAGGAAGAAAATCAGCAGTGTATGTTCTTCCTGAATTGCTCAACATTACTGAAGGAAAAAACATTTTCTAAACGAAAAAAGCCTATCAAATTGATAGGCTTTTACAATGTTTAGTAACGTTGGAGGTGGGGAGACAAGTTCAGAACTTTTGATTGGGTTCAAATGGCCGAAAATTGGCCGTATTCCGATGAATACGGCCAATTTGGATATAATACGGCCTAAACTACTTGAATAAAGGCCGTATTACTGTTAAAATGGCCGTATTAGAGGATGGAGGTGGCCGTAATGAGCCTGCGTGATAATAAAATGGCCGTATTAAGGCAGCTAGGGTTGCAGTCTGAGCCTATCAGTTTGCCGGAACTTATGCTTCGGTTAGGAGAGAGATTTAAGGAACGCTCAGTCAGACGATGGCTGGGTCTCTTAGTTGAGGAGGGGGCGGTTAAAAAAATTGGCCAGAAGCGAGGGACCAAGTACCTTGCGATTGGTCGATCTGAAGAAATGACCAGTGAGGTGAGTAGCTGTTTTAGTTCCGCCAGCTTGAAAGCGATTGAGGAGGTCAAGAAACCCTTATTCGAACGGCAACCGATCGCATATGCAGACGACTGGTTCGACGGCTATGAACCTAACTTTAGCTACTATTTAACAGAAGCTTTGCGAGAGCAGCTGTTGGTATCAGGTGAGCGTGCGAATGGACAGGATCCTGCGGGAACTTACGCGCATCAGATCTTCAATAGGCTAATCATTGATCTGTCTTATAACTCTTCGCGCCTTGAGGGCAACACATATTCCCTTCTTGATACAGAACGGCTACTTTTTCAAGGTGATACCGCCGAAGGAAAGCTTGATGAAGAGAAGGCAATGATCCTGAATCACAAAGAGGCTATTCGCTACTTAGTGGAGAACGCACCTAGAGTTGAGGTTAGTCGAGACACCATTTGCACTCTTCACTACCTATTGTCAGACGGCTTAGTTGAGCCGGTTGAAGCTGGCAAAGTACGAAAGCACGGGGTTCGTATCAGCGGGTCTACCTACATGCCGTTTGAAGATCCCACCCGGTTAGAGTTCCAACTTGAAAAGATCGCCGCAAAAGCTGCGTTAATTAATGATAAATACGAACAGAGCATTTTTCTGCTCATTCATGTGAGCTACTTGCAGGCATTCATTGATGTAAACAAGAGAACCGCTCGATTGTCGGCAAACATTCCTTTGATCAAAGGAAATCTAGTACCTATTGCGTTTAGTGATATTGAGGTCGCAGATTATCGATCCGCAATGATCGCTGTTTATGAGCTCCAGGATGTGCGGCCCATCGTTGACCTCTATGTTTACTCTTACCTACGTACATGCGCTGCCTATGACTCGACTATTAAGGCAATGGGCTTTGATGAGGTGCGAGTCCGATACCGACAAGAGCGCAGGGCTGTCGTGAGAGAGGTGATTCTGCAAGGGCTAGTCGGAGAGACAATGCAAGGGTTCGTAGAGGCGGCGGCTAACGAACGCGTGCCAGAGCAGGTTCGCGATGATTTTTCTCAGGATGTTCTTGAAGACCTTGAGCAAATGGACGAGAGTCGGTTGGCAGGGTTGGGGGTGACGGTGGAGCAGTTGGTGAGGTGGAGGTCATTCCTATGAAGCAGATGAAATCATTAGAACAAGTGGATCGCACAGATTCGGAACTTAAAAAGCTGTGTGAATTGGTGGATTTTGGTGCCGATTGTATGAATAAGGGAGGTATACCATCACCTCATCATTTAAGGGGGGCTAAACAACATTTCTTTATGCTGTTGGTAGTAGCCCACAATTACCTAGAATCAGTCTGTGTGCTTTGCAAGCAGGGGAGAACTCATGCTGCATTCGAGTTGCTTCGTCCGGTTTGCGAATGTTTGATCAAAGCGAAATATTTGTACTGTAACACGACCTTACATCTATGGGAGCTAAGACTGGAGGCTTTTGTGGAGAAACGCAAACAGCTAAATGGAATAAAGGAGCTTTTGATATCAGGAAAATATCTGGGAGGGAAATCGGATTATTTGCGAATTGACGATGTGGAACAAAGCCTAGATAAGACACAATCCTCGGAAAAGTACTGCCTAATTTGGACTTGCTACAATTTGACTCTATTTCTCCGGTTTTTCCCTAACTTTATGAAAGTTTATACAAAGTTATAGCTAGTTATAGTTGAGAATGTGCTATAACTATGTATAACTTGATATAACCTAAAAGAGGCAAAATTTGGACCCAATCAAAAATCCTTATTCACCAGGAGCAGGGGCTCCTCCTCCCGAACTTGTTGGCCGAGACCCTATTCTTAAACAAGCTGAAATTTTACTTGGAAGGATACGAGCTAGAAGACCCGAAAAAAGCTTGCTACTGACAGGACTGCGAGGCGTTGGGAAAACAGTATTATTGAATGAAATTCAAAGAATGGCTGAAAAAAATGACTACCAAACAATTTTTGTAGAAGCTCACGAAGACAAGCCACTTGGAGCCTTGCTGGTTCCTTATTTGAGAACGTTGCTATTTAATCTGGATAGAATGGCAGGGCTTGGCAACAAGGCGAAGCGAGCTCTTGCAGTATTGAAAAGTTTTGTTAGTTCTTTAAAGGTTAGTTATGGGGAAATTACATTAGGATTAGATATCGAGCCCGAATTAGGTTCTGCGGATAGTGGAGACCTTGAAATTGATTTGCCACAGTTGTTTGTTGCAGTAGGAGAAGCGGCCTTCGATAGAAATTGCGCTGTAGCTATTCTGGTAGATGAGATTCAATATCTTTCTATTAAAGGAACTAGGTGCACTAATAATGGCAATGCATAAACTTCAGCAAAAACAACTTCCAATGGTTTTACTTGCGGCTGGATTGCCTGTTTTACCTGGACTTGCAGGGGAATCAAAGTCTTATGCTGAAAGGCTATTCAGTTTCCCTAACATCGGAGAGTTGTCAAGAGACGATGCTTATAAAGCGATTAAGAGACCCTGCACTTACGGCATCGGTAGATTTTGAAAAAAGTGCGCTAGAAAAAATTTACGAACATACAAAAGGCTATCCCTATTTTCTTCAAGAATGGGGATATAAGGCATGGAATCTAGCTGAATCCAGCCCTATCACCGAAAAAGTTATTAATCAGGCAACAGCTGACGTGATTGAGCAGTTAGATAATAACTTTTTCAAGGTTCGGTTTGATAGATTGACACCAAAAGAGAGGGATTTTTTGAGAATGATGGCATCTTTTGGTAAAGGGCCTTATAAAGTTGCTGATATTGCTCATAAATTCGATTCAAAAGTGTCTACTTTGAGTCCTGTAAGGGCAAATCTTATGAAAAAGGGAATGATTTATAGTCCATCGTATGGCTACATCGCTTTTACGGTTCCGCTGTTTGATGAATTTATGGTAAGAACAATGCCAGAGTTTCCGTAGAAAAGGCATTATCTGGCTTTGCGGTTTGAGTCTACCACCGTCTGTTTGCAAACTTCTTAAGTTTGATACCTGCTGAAGTTGTTGTAACTGATTCAATGGCATTAAGTTGCTTTGAAATCAGTTCTTTCGGCGCGGTTGGCATTAGGGTTGTGTTTTCAGGATTTATCAAAATGCGCCGAAAAACCTCTTCCTTTAGGGAGGGGATGTAAGGCGCTTTAGTGAGGCATTTGTTGTTGCTCGATATATTTTCGGATAATATCAATTGGTGCACCTCCACAACTTCCAGAAAAATAGCTTGGAGACCAAAGGTTGTTTTTCCAAAGAAATTGACTAATGTACTCTCTATGATCTCGTTTAATTAACCGACTAGAAACTCCTTTCAGACTATTAACTAGTTTTGAAATAGCTACTTTTGGAGGATAGTTAATTAATAGATGAACATGGTCTTGTTCCCCATCAAACTCAACGAGATTAGATTCAAAGTCATTGCAAACATCAGAGAAAATTTGTTTTAGATCATTTAAAATTTTTTTGTTAAAAACTTTTCTTCGATATTTGGTGACAAAGACCAAGTGAACATGCATATTAAAAACACAGTGCCTACCGGATCTAATTGTTGTTGATTTTTTCATGGACCAAATGTAACATGAGCGCATGTTAATACGCAAAGCCTATCAATTTAAGTTAAAGACAAATCACGAGATAGAAAAACAACTATCACAAACAGCTGGATGTTGTCGTTTTTTGTGGAACAAAACCTTAGCGCTTAACATGAAAAGACTAGAAGAAAAACAACCATTAATGTGGTATCGAGAGCTTGCCTTTTGGCTTACATTTTGGAAGAAAACAGATGAACTTAGCTTCTTAAAGCAGTCTCATTCTCAACCTCTTCAGCAAACATTAAAACATCTTGAAAGAGCTTTTCAGGATGGTTTTGACAGAAAACAATCTCATAAACGTCTTCCTAAATTTAAAAAGAAATTTTCTGGAGATAGTTTTTGCTATCCTCAAGGATTTAAATTTGAAAACCGACGTGTTTTTCTTCCCAAAATAGGTTGGGTTGGTTTTCACAAAAGCAGAAATATCGAAGGGAAACAAAAAAATCTCACTGTAAAAAGAGAGGCTGATGGGTGGTACATTTCTGTACAAGTAGAATTAGAAGTTGCAGATCCTGTTCATCCATCCGAATCAAGTATTGGTATTGATCTTGGTGTTTCTCGATTTGCTACACTTTCGACAGGAGAATACTTTGAGCCATCTAATTCTTTTCGAAAACAAGAAAGAAGACTTGCAAAGTCACAAAAGAAACTCTCAAGACAAGTCAAATTTTCCAATAATTGGAGGAAACAAAAAAGAAAAATATCAAGACAACATCGAAAGATCCGAAATTGCCGATTAGACCATTTGCATCAAATCACAAGAGAAATTAGCAAAAACCACGCTATTGTTTTCTTAGAGGATCTGCAAATCAAAAATATGTCTAAATCTGCAAAGGGATCAATCGAATCGCCAGGCAGAAATGTTAAGGCGAAATCTGGATTAAATAAATCCATCATAGATCAAGGTTGGGGGATCTTTTGCAATCTACTAAATTACAAATTGTCGTGGCTAGGAGGGGAACTACATTACGTTAATCCCCAGTATACGAGTCAAAAATGTCCAAGTTGTTCGAATATCGACTCTCAAAACAGACCAAGCCAATCACAATTTCAATGTAGAAAGTGCTATTACGAAAATCATGCTGACAATGTTGGTGCATTAAATATATTAGCGGCAGGGCTTGCCGTGATAGCCTGTCAAGCGAACTCTGTTAGGAGTCGGCAGCAGGAACCAGTAGGAAACCACAAGGAAATACTACCCTGTGCAATATAAGTACAGGAATCCTCTTCCTTTAGGGAGAGGAGGATGTCAACTGGTTGATAAAAGCATTTCGTTGTTTGAAATACTCCTCTTGATTTTCTTTGAATTCAAGAGTAAGAGAGCAGAGGGTATTTTGAAAAGCTATAGTTTTGGCTCGCACCTGCTCTTCCGAGGAAATTTGAATAATAAACCTGTCAATAGCTTGGCAATTTGAATAGGTAAGTGTCAAAAGAACCCATCTTTAATTTTCGAGTCGGATCAGATAGTCTTCCTTTTTTTTATTTCAAAGCAGAGGAAGAAATGTCCTTTTATACCCCGGAAAAAAGAGATGAACTCAAAAAACAATGGTCAGCCAAAATTGCGGCTTGGCAAAATAGCGGTTTAAGCGGAGCAGAATGGTGCAAAAAGAATCAGGTTGTATATCACCGTTTTATTTATTGGAAAAAGCGGCTGATTGATGAGTTCCAAGAAACTATAAATGTCGATTCCTTTGTAGAGCTTAAAGACTCTTCTGACTCGAGTGGTGTAGAAGTCGTTTTTAATGGAGTTTTTATCCGGTAGTGTAACATTCTTTCTGTAAATTCAGATTCAAAAGGCAAGAGAGAAATTGCTTGAGAAAAAAAGTTTGAGATCAGATTCTCTTTATCTTCAAAAACAAAAAGGAGAAATCATGATCTCAAACAAAACAAATAGAACAGCGATTAACGAAATTTTGGAAGAATTCGCTAAGACTGGAATCAATCAAATAAAAGAATCTCTCGAACGATTATTCAATCAATTAATGTTGGCTGAACGTGAAGATTACTTAGAAGCAGCCCCTTACGAAAGAACACCTAATCGAAAAGGGTATTCTAATGGATTCAAAGATAAAAAGCTCCTTACAAGATCAGGAAAATTGGAGCTTAAAATTCCTCAAGTAAGAGAAGGTGAATTTTACCCGTCCTGTTTTGAGAAAGGAGAAAGAGTCGAACAAGCGCTTAAACTTGCGCTTGCGGAAGCGTACGTACAAGGAGTTTCTACCAGGCGAATGAAAGAAATTACAGAGGAACTTTGTGGAACCGAAATATCATCAACACAAGTTTCCCGTTTTGCCCAAGTTATGGATGAAGAAATTAACCAATTTAAGGAACGACCGCTTGGGAAATACTGTTATCTTTACCTTGACGCTCAATATGAGAAAGTGAGATATGAAGGGAGCGTGCGTTCGTTGGCGGTATTAAAAGCGGTAGGAGTAAATAAGGAAGGTATTAGAGAGATTCTTGGAATATCTTGCAGTCTTTCAGAGGCGGAAGTTCACTGGAGAGGATTTCTTGAAGGTTTGATCAGAAGGGGGATGCGAGGCCTTGAGCTTTTGATCAGCGATGATCACGCGGGGCTTAGGAGCGCGCTTCGATCCATGCTTCCTGCTGTAAAACCATTTTGAGGCTCTTTGGACTTAGAATTATCGGCGTTCACAGTTGATCTCCTTGGAAAAGATTTTTATCAACTGTATAGGAAAATGTATAGGGTGTTATTTTATCAAGTCTTTCTAGTCAAATTACCCTGCTGAATTTCTACGTGCAAATATTTAACTTTGACTCCCTAAAAACAAAAGACTTCAGTTATAAAACCGAAGCCTTAAAATTAGTTGGAGGTGGAGAGACGCATTCAGAACTTTTGATTGGAGGAATATTAGGCTGACAGAGTCTCAAATTTCTTATATACGGAATGTTGCATGATATCGTATTTTAGCCTATATGTAGGATATTCATACATTAATATGTACAAAAATCCAACATATGCTATAATTAAAGTGTACCCATAAGGAGTAATGAGATGAATAAGACACCAGGAGAAAGGATAAAACTTCTTCGAGAGTTAAGAGGGTGGCATCAGGAGGACCTTGCTCATAAAGTAGGTTTAAATCGTGAAGCTCTGTCTGGCATTGAGAATAATAACCGACAGGTAAAGGCGAATGAGTTAAGTCGTTTTGCTGATGAGTTAGGGGTAAGTTCGGACCAGCTGCTTGGACGCGTGCCGTTGGACGAAGTCAGTCTAGAGAAGTTAAAACCGTTAAAAAACCCTAAGGACGGAATGAGAATCAGTGTTCCTGCCAAAAACGTCCAAAAATTTCGAGAAGTTTTATTGTATATTCTAAGCAAGGTTGGAGCAAAGCCAAATATTGGTGAAACCGTTCTTTATAAACTCTTGTATTTTATAGATTTTGATTTCTACGAAAAATATGAGGAGCAACTGATAGGAGCCACATACAGAAAAAATAAATTTGGCCCTTCACCTGTTGAGTTTACGGAAATTATCCACGCAATGATTCAAAATGAAGATATCACCAAAGTCAATAACAAATACTTCAACAAGGAACAAAAGAAATATTTACCGCTTAGAAAACCTTCTCTTGATTGTTTTTCCGGTAAGGAAATTACGTTAATTGATGAAGTATTGAATCGTCTATCAGATAAAAATGCCTCTCAAATAAGTGAATATTCTCACGGAGATATTCCTTGGAAAGTTACTAAGGACATGGAAGTCATTGACTACGAAACCGTTTTTTACCGAACCCCAGAATATAGCGTGAGAAATAGCGAGGATGAGTAATTTTTCAAAAGTGACAAGAGGAGACGGTTTTACCAAAGACCTTAAGAAACTAATGAAAAGGTATCGCTCTCTTGAAGAGGATTTAGAAGTTTTCATCAAAGCTCAGCTTTTTGCTTTTCACAAACTGCAAATTGATAACCATGGTCTCTTTCCTATCAATAATTTAGGCTTCGAGTCACCACAGGTTTATAAAGCAAAAAAATTCGCCTGTAAGTCTTTAAAGGGCAAAGGGGCTAAGAGTGGTATGCGCATCATTTATGCTTACATACCTGAAAATGATGAAATATTCCTGATTGAAATTTACTCCAAAAATGATAAGGAAAATGAAGACCGAGAAAGAATTAAGGGTTTGTTTTTTAAGTAGTTTTTTTAAATTCGATATTTATGGACGTATAATATGTACGCTAATTTTCTAAATTCATTGTCAAAAATAAATTGAAAATTATTTTTCTGAAATTGAAGCATCTTGATCTTGCAACCTTCTGAAGAAGAACAGAAATTAGTAAGTTTAGCAGATACAGAATTTATCTCGGATTTTCCTAATGATGATACAGGCATCGAAATTAAAATTATTCCTTATCTTCAAAAAATACCACAGGGAGGGTTCTGTGTATATCACAGACATGAGCCTAATATCGAATGAAAAGGACTTTAGCATAAGAAATTTCAATAGCTTTTTCTGCAATTTGTTGGAATCACTCCAGACCATTTGATAGAAATGATTGTACTTGATTTCATTATTCATTAACATCTGGAGAAGGCTCGTAACGACGATACACGCAAATTCCCCTACTTGGAATTCTGTAGGGATATGGAATACATACAATATTTTCTTCCCATTTAATTTCCTCTGGATATTGACAACTCATCTCAGTTGAAATGCTTCCAACATCATCTATTTGATCATCAGTTGGTTCTGTATCAAAAAAAACATGTAATATTATTTTTTTATTTATTTTAGAATATTCAATATTAATTTCACGCATATTCGAATGAATCAAACATAACATAGCTCTATTAGCAGACAAGATAAGATGAGAATTTGTTATTTGATCTAGGTTAGGCATTCCTTTCATTGTTAGGCATTCCTTTCATTAAAATCACCATAATTTTGTATCAGGATGAGCTGGAACAATATGGGCTTTTCCATTTTTTCTATAATGAATTTTCTCTTTTGTAGTTGATAATGAATCTCCTATTTCATTTTTCCATATTCCTATATGTTCTTTGAAATCAACAAGTTCTTTATATCCGGCCTGACCCATTGTTCCTCCTTTTGGGTTTCCTGTTCCAGCATGCTTTTTTAACAATTTTTCAGGGTGCTTGTGTTCAAAAATACCAGCAATTCCCACTGAGTGATTTTTTAGAGGTAATTTAAAATTAGGTTTCGTAAACTTGTGAGGCATTAAAAACCTTTACCTTCTTTATCTCGCGATGACGTTATCTTTCCGCAAACACCTCAGTGCCCCAGGTCTTATCAATACAATTTACAAAGAGTTTGTTAAAATCCCAGACGAAGCTACTTTTAAGCGTAAGCCGTCCATCACTCTATCTGATCACTTAATGTCAGGACTTGCTATCTTTGGACTGAAATGCCCTTCTCTTCTTGACTTTGAAAGACAAAAAGAAGAAACACCTACAGAAAACAATCTCAGGGATCTTTATCATGTTAACCGAGCGCCTAGCGACACCTATCTCAGAAAACGCCTTGATGCGGTGTCCCCTAGCCACCTCCGCTCTGCCTTCAAAAAACTGTTTGCTGTTTTCCAACGGGGAAAAGGTCTTGAAGAGTATGAGTTTTTGGACGGTCATGTGCTGCTATCCGGAGATGGTACAGGGCAGTTTCACTCTAACAAAATCAGTTGCCCTTCCTGCTGCCAAAAACAATCCCGTGATGGAACCGTCTCCTACTACCATCAAATGTTTGGAGTGTGTATGGTGCATCCCCAAAAAAAGAACGTCATTCCTTTTTGCCCAGAGCCTATCCTTAAAAAAGATGGATCAGAGAAAAATGACTGCGAACGCAGTGCCTGCAAGCGGTTTTTAAAGCATTTTCGCCGAGAGCACCCCCATCTTAAAGCTATTTTTTTGGCCGATGGTTTATCTTCTAACGCACCTAACATTGAGATGCTTAAAGAAAGCAACCTGCGTTTTATTCTCATCGCCAAACCCGGAGATCACCGCCATCTTTTTGAGCAATTAGAGGAAAGCGAACAGACCGTTTATCACGAAATTAATACCGAAGACGATTGTTATCATCAGTTTCGTTTTTTAAATAGCACGTCTCTAAACAAGTCCCGTGCAGATCTCAAAGTGAATCTGCTAGAGTACCGCTGTACAAACAAGAATGGGAAAGAAATTAACTTTTCTTGGATTACAGATTTTAAGTTAAAAGAATCCAATGTGTTACAAATCGCTCAAGCTGGGAGGGCAAGATGGAAAGTAGAAAATGAAACCTTCAATACGCTGAAAAATCTGGGATACAATTTCGAACATAACTACGGGCATGGCAAGCAGAATCTGTCCACTATTTTTTGCCTCTTGATGATGTTGGCGTTTTTAGTCGATCAGATCCAAGAGGCCTGCTGCACAGTCTTTCAGGACTGCAAAAAAAGAAAGGGTACATACCGGCGTCTTTGGGAAGCAATGCGCGCCTTGTTTCAAGAGGTGGTAGTCGGGCAGCAATTCCCACTGAACAGCGAATAGAGTAGAGTTTGTGACTAATCAATTTTCAGATTATTTTTGGACGCAAGAGTCTCCATAGACCTTTCTTGAGTCCTATGATCAGGGATTATTTGAGAGTATGGGGATACTTTTGGAAATACGCTGAATGATCTGGAATACAGTTAGCTCTTAGGAAGTATCCATTATCAATGTCTTCTTTTTCAGTATGAGAGCGTATAAATTCTTCCAATTCCCGACTACCAGCAATTCCCACTGAACAGCGAATAGAGTAGAGTTTGTGACTAATCAATTTTCAGATTATTTTTGGACGCAAGAGTCTCCATAGACCTTTCTTGAGTCCTATGATCAGGGATTATTTGAGAGTATGGGGATACTTTTGGAAATACGCTGAATGATCTGGAATACAGTTAGCTCTTAGGAAGTATCCATTATCAATGTCTTCTTTTTCAGTATGAGAGCGTATAAATTCTTCCAATTCCCGACTACCACCTCTTGAAACAAGGCGCGCATTGCTTCCCAAAGACGCCGGTATGTACCCTTTCTTTTTTTGCAGTCCTGAAAGACTGTGCAGCAGGCCTCTTGGATCTGATCGACTAAAAACGCCAACATCATCAAGAGGCAAAAAATAGTGGACAGATTCTGCTTGCCATGCCCGTAGTTATGTTCGAAATTGTATCCCAGATTTTTCAGCGTATTGAAGGTTTCATTTTCTACTTTCCATCTTGCCCTCCCAGCTTGAGCGATTTGTAACACATTGGATTCTTTTAACTTAAAATCTGTAATCCAAGAAAAGTTAATTTCTTTCCCATTCTTGTTTGTACAGCGGTACTCTAGCAGATTCACTTTGAGATCTGCACGGGACTTGTTTAGAGACGTGCTATTTAAAAAACGAAACTGATGATAACAATCGTCTTCGGTATTAATTTCGTGATAAACGGTCTGTTCGCTTTCCTCTAATTGCTCAAAAAGATGGCGGTGATCTCCGGGTTTGGCGATGAGAATAAAACGCAGGTTGCTTTCTTTAAGCATCTCAATGTTAGGTGCGTTAGAAGATAAACCATCGGCCAAAAAAATAGCTTTAAGATGGGGGTGCTCTCGGCGAAAATGCTTTAAAAACCGCTTGCAGGCACTGCGTTCGCAGTCATTTTTCTCTGATCCATCTTTTTTAAGGATAGGCTCTGGGCAAAAAGGAATGACGTTCTTTTTTTGGGGATGCACCATACACACTCCAAACATTTGATGGTAGTAGGAGACGGTTCCATCACGGGATTGTTTTTGGCAGCAGGAAGGGCAACTGATTTTGTTAGAGTGAAACTGCCCTGTACCATCTCCGGATAGCAGCACATGACCGTCCAAAAACTCATACTCTTCAAGACCTTTTCCCCGTTGGAAAACAGCAAACAGTTTTTTGAAGGCAGAGCGGAGGTGGCTAGGGGACACCGCATCAAGGCGTTTTCTGAGATAGGTGTCGCTAGGCGCTCGGTTAACATGATAAAGATCCCTGAGATTGTTTTCTGTAGGTGTTTCTTCTTTTTGTCTTTCAAAGTCAAGAAGAGAAGGGCATTTCAGTCCAAAGATAGCAAGTCCTGACATTAAGTGATCAGATAGAGTGATGGACGGCTTACGCTTAAAAGTAGCTTCGTCTGGGATTTTAACAAACTCTTTGTAAATTGTATTGATAAGACCTGGGGCACTGAGGTGTTTGCGGAAAGATAACGTCATCGCGAGATAAAGAAGGTAAAGGTTTTTAATGCCTCACAAGTTTACGAAACCTAATTTTAAATTACCTCTAAAAAATCACTCAGTGGGAATTGCTGGCATTTTTGCGGGAACTTGAGGACGGTAAACATCTTACAGATTTAATTAAAGAGAATGAAGTTCTTTTAGGAATTTTATTGGGGTATGGAAAAGAGTCTTCAAGTCTTTATGTTAAAAATAGATTGTTAAGTAAGGAGCAGAAAAAGTTAGACAAGTCTTATGTTGGGATATCTGCTGCGAAGATGGATGATATCGAAATATATCCTGTAGCGTTTATGGGTAGTTCAGACTCACAAGAGACTGCAAGAATAAATGCACAATTTCTGGAAGAAAGAAAAATTTTGTGGGAAATTTATCTCAATAAAAATCAGGATTCAACAATGTTTTTTCTTGATGCTTTATGCAAGTAGGAAGTAAAGGAAACTCATTTCCTCTACTTCCTAAAGAACTTTTTCTTGTTTTTTAATGTTTGGAGGTGGAGAGACGCATTCAGAACTTTTGATTGGGGTTCGATTGCACCTTCAAAATCTCTTCTTGCTTGCTGCCTTTGATTTTTAAGTGTTTTGGATTAACGTATTTCCAAAATATAATTTTTATGTCTACAAGACAGAAATTCATATAAAAAAGTTCTTTTACAGCTGCGCTAAAGTGTGTTAATCCGATACGTTCTAACTATCTTGGAATTTTATCAAAATGCGCCGAAAAACCTCTTCCTTTAGGGAGGGGATGTAAGGCGCTTTAGTGAGGCATTTGTTGTTGCTCGATATATTTTCGGATAATATCAATTGGTGCACCTCCACAACTTCCAGAAAAATAGCTTGGAGACCAAAGGTTGTTTTTCCAAAGAAATTGACTAATGTACTCTCTATGATCTCGTTTAATTAACCGACTAGAAACTCCTTTCAGACTATTAACTAGTTTTGAAATAGCTACTTTTGGAGGATAGTTAATTAATAGATGAACATGGTCTTGTTCTCCATCAAACTCAACGAGATTAGATTCAAAGTCATTGCAAACATCAGAGAAAATTTGTTTTAGATCATTTAAAATTTTTTTGTTAAAAACTTTTCTTCGATATTTGGTGACAAAGACCAAGTGAACATGCATATTAAAAACACAGTGCCTACCGGATCTAATTGTTGTTGATTTTTTCATGGACCAAATGTAACATGAGCGCATGTTAATACGCAAAGCCTATCAATTTAAGTTAAAGACAAATCACGAGATAGAAAAACAACTATCACAAACAGCTGGATGTTGTCGTTTTTTGTGGAACAAAACCTTAGCGCTTAACATGAAAAGACTAGAAGAAAAACAACCATTAATGTGGTATCGAGAGCTTGCCTTTTGGCTTACATTTTGGAAGAAAACAGATGAACTTAGCTTCTTAAAGCAGTCTCATTCTCAACCTCTTCAGCAAACATTAAAACATCTTGAAAGAGCTTTTCAGGATGGTTTTGACAGAAAACAATCTCATAAACGTCTTCCTAAATTTAAAAAGAAATTTTCTGGAGATAGTTTTTGCTATCCTCAAGGATTTAAATTTGAAAACCGACGTGTTTTTCTTCCCAAAATAGGTTGGGTTGGTTTTCACAAAAGCAGAAATATCGAAGGGAAACAAAAAAATCTCACTGTAAAAAGAGAGGCTGATGGGTGGTACATTTCTGTACAAGTAGAATTAGAAGTTGCAGATCCTGTTCATCCATCCGAATCAAGTATTGGTATTGATCTTGGTGTTTCTCGATTTGCTACACTTTCGACAGGAGAATACTTTGAGCCATCTAATTCTTTTCGAAAACAAGAAAGAAGACTTGCAAAGTCACAAAAGAAACTCTCAAGACAAGTCAAATTTTCCAATAATTGGAGGAAACAAAAAAGAAAAATATCAAGACAACATCGAAAGATCCGAAATTGCCGATTAGACCATTTGCATCAAATCACAAGAGAAATTAGCAAAAACCACGCTATTGTTTTCTTAGAGGATCTGCAAATCAAAAATATGTCTAAATCTGCAAAGGGATCAATCGAATCGCCAGGCAGAAATGTTAAGGCGAAATCTGGATTAAATAAATCCATCATAGATCAAGGTTGGGGGATCTTTTGCAATCTACTAAATTACAAATTGTCGTGGCTAGGAGGGGAACTACATTACGTTAATCCCCAGTATACGAGTCAAAAATGTCCAAGTTGTTCGAATATCGACTCTCAAAACAGACCAAGCCAATCACAATTTCAATGTAGAAAGTGCTATTACGAAAATCATGCTGACAATGTTGGTGCATTAAATATATTAGCGGCAGGGCTTGCCGTGATAGCCTGTCAAGCGAACTCTGTTAGGAGTCGGCAGCAGGAACCAGTAGGAAACCACAAGGAAATACTACCCTGTGCAATATAAATACAGGAATCCTCTTCCTTTAGGGAGAGGAGGATGTCAAAACGAAAAAATTTGTCAAAAGGCCTTAATGATTATCGAAAAGATGTTTCCGTCTATAGGTTCTTTTGAACTAGCTACAATAGCTCAAGAAAAAGGCAATATTCACTTATATGAGAAAATGGGCTATGTAATTCACGGAGATAGTAAAAAAATAAATGATTCTATGGAAATTATTTATTTTAGAAAAATAATAACTCATTCTTAGAGTTAATCTCAGACTGATGCAGTCGTATTTGGGAAATTGGAAGATTCATAATTTATACAGCAACGAGGTCAGTTGGGACATCAAATTCAAGAGGTTCAATCGGGTGGGAGTAATCGGTCATATGAACGATTTTGAATGCTTTGCGAAAATCATCATCTTTCATTAATAGCTGGTCAAGTAGCCAAAGCCTCAAATCTCTTTGTGTTGTCAGATTCATTTTTGAACCCTTGTTTCCAGTTTTTTCCCATTTTACAACGGCCGGATGTGTGACGCCAAAAAGTTTGCCAAATTCAGTCTGAGTTAAGCCAAGCCAATTACGAACAAAACGAATTTGATTCCCTGTCAAGTCGGATGGGTGATGTGCAAGAGCTAGCAGGACAACTTTTTGCAAGATATTGAGGTCTACATCTAATGTCCAAACTCCACGAAGTTCTAGCATAGGAACATTGCGAAGAATTACAGGAAAACCCAATCCTTCGTAAACAATTTCTTTTTCAACTTTTTGTTTTTTCATGCGTTCAATGCCTCCTCTCAAGGTAAAAGGCGGTTATAATTAAAAGGTCTCTCTCCTCATCAAATGATACAATGACTCTTAACTCCAGTTCATCTATCGTCTTGCCACGTATAGCATAATTCCAAGCATTAAAAACTTCTTCAAAATGGTCTTTGCTCTTTTCATGCCTTCCTGTCTTTAGCACATGGATAATTTCAGGTAGGGTAATGTTTCGCTCGGCTTTTCTCTCAATGGCATGAAAAGTACCTCGATACGCTCCTGAATTAATGCAATCTTTGATGCGCTCCAAGAGGTTCTCAATCTTTTTCGGTCTTTTCGATGGCAAAAGTATTCATCCCTTTTTATCCTTAATGTAACTGAGTAACATTTAATTGTCAAGGGTAATGAGGTTTATGGTAATTAAAAAATAAATATAAGCTATTGATTATTAGATAGATGAAAAAGATGAATGGAGGTAGAGAGACGCGTTCAGAACTTTTGATTGGGCAAAATTTATGAATAATGAGGTTTTGTTGTTGTCTCAAGCTATTCCAGTTTCCCTGGTAGGTTGATGTCATATTTTTTTTGCAAGAACTCTGATAATTCTTTCATGAGTTGTTGTCCATGAGCCGGTTTCAATCTTGGATTTGCCGATGTTGATAAAATCAGTGCAGTGTGAAGACATTCTTGGGCTTTATTGAATAATTCAGGATGCTTGTGAACGATTGGTTCATCATAAACGAGTTTCTCAAGGGCTTTGGTTTGAAAAGGGTTTTGTGCATTTCCCACGTCTTTAAAATTTACTACTGCTTCGTACGCTACACTGATAAGGCGGTTATTAAACCGCACACGCCCTTCGCGTCTTTCTTTCCACGTTGTTAACCAAAGAGTGATTAGGCCGCCAACGAGTGCGCTAAAAATGCTGAGAAGAATATTTTCAAGATTTACCATTTTGTTACTTTTTTGATCTTAAGAAGGAGGAGCCTGCCTTACCGACAGGCTCATAGATACTAAAACGGAAGTGCGGCTTCCTCAGGAAGCGTGTGCCAAGTACAAGCTTCTTTCTTCCAGAATTTGGCCCATGAACAGTCGTCCAAATCAACAGAATTTATTGATTCTTTTATATTATTGGTGCTGAGTGTTTATCGCAACATAAAATCGAGGGTGATTGCAATTTAAAATTGAGAGTTTTGGGATCTCAAATCGTGTTCATATGCCCAAATTCATTATATAAATTTTTATTAAATTTCTGTTTATGTTAAATTATTAAATTTTCAGTCACCAAATCCGGTAAAAACTTTAGTATGCAGTTTTTTAATCATTAAACTACATCCGGTTTCAGAACGTTTGAGTGAGCTGAGGTGGTTGTTCTTTTTCTGCCGGGGGTTTGGGGGCTGGCCCCCAATTTATCAAAAAAGTCCCAACTGATAATGTTGGGACTAAAAATAAACGACATCCGTATAACATCACGAATCGTTCGCTTTCGGGGGTCATTCTTTTTCTGCATTCTTGATTATACTCAAGAGAAATTAATATCCTACAAAATGAAACAACTATCATTTTGTTTTATTCCTTTTGGCTTCCATAAAACGCACCGATTTACCTTCAAAGTTGTATATCAAACATTTATGTGTAAACCTATCTATCAAAGCTGCAGTTAACTCCACTGAACCAAATACCTGGATCCACTTATCGAATGACAGATTTGTGCTGACAGCTATTGAACCTCGTTCATATCTACTAGCAAATACATCAAATAGGAGTCTTGCTCCATTTTCGGAAAAGGGTACAAACCCTAATTCATCAATAATCAGCAGTTGGAATCTTCCCAGTCCCTGCATAAACTTGCTCAAAACATTATTCGCCTTTGCTTCTTCCAAGGCGTTGACCAGAGCGCATGCTGTATAAAATTTCGACGTAACACCCTTTCGACATAATTTTCTACCTAATGCAATAAGACTATGTGTTTTTCCTGTATGGACTTGCTACAATTTGATGGACACAATGAACTCGTACAAGGAATAATCTTTAGCTAAAAAGGAAGAGTCCATGAAAAATCAAAGACAATATGATCATGAGTTCAAATTAAACGCAGTGAAACTTTATCGGGAAAGCGGAAAAAGTTTATCAAAGCAAGCGTTAGACCTGGGCATCCCGATGACAACTCTTGCAGGGTGGGTTAAGAAATTTAAAGAGGGAGGGGCTGATAGTTTTGTTGGTTCCGGATCTCTAAGACCTTGTAAAGAAGAACTCTACCGCTTAAAAAAAGAGTTAGCGGAAGTAAAAATGGAAAGAGATATCTTAAAAAAAGCAGTGGCCATCTTTTCAAAACCAAAAACATGAGGTTTGAATTTATGCGACAAAATAAGGAAAAGTTTTCTATTGAAAAGATGGCCGAACTACTTGAAGTTTCTCGCTCAGGATACTACAGATTTTTAAGGAGTGAGCAAAGTGAAACAGAAAAAGAAAACCAAAGGCTTACAGAGAAAATCAAACAAATTCATAAAGCAAGCCGTGAAACATATGGGAGCCCAAGAATATATATTGAGTTAAAAAATGAGGGAGAATGTTGTTCAAGAAAAAGAGTAGCTAGACTGATGAGAAAAGGGCATATTCGGGCAAAAATGAAGAAATTCAAAAAGAAGACCACAACACCTGATAAGAATGCAGAGACAACTCCTAATCATTTGAATCAAAATTTTTCGATAAATATTCCAAATAGCGTTTGGGTGTCCGATATTACGTATATCCCCACACAGGAGGGATGGCTTTATTTAGCTATAAAACGTCAATTACTTTTGCCGCCTGACGACAATTATCTTTGCCAGTTCAGGCACGCTCTTTAAAGCGGTATCATTTTTTGATCATCCTTATATGCTTTTGCAAGCTAATAAAGATGATTAATCACTATTTATTAGCTGATTTTGCTTTCGTATCAACTTTTTGAGATTTTAGCTCTTACGGAAGCCTTTTCTGTAAAGGCTACCCTCCGGCTCGCTTCGCTCGGCCTTGACAGCGGCTCCCTTCAGAGCTTTTATCTCTTCAAGTTGACACTTCAGCAAAAAAACAGCTATTTTTTTATGCGTTGTTTTTTTAAAGCGCTTAGTCGTCGATAACTTTCCCCTTCGAGTTCTATCAATATCGAATGATGAACCAATCGATCAATTGCCGCCACGGCCATTGTTTTATCAACAAAAATATCATCCCATTCACTAAATGGCTGATTACATGTTAAAAGAAGGCTTCTCCTTTCGTATCTTTCACAAATTAACTCAAAAAGCGCACTCGTTTCCAATTCACTTTTCTTGACATAGCCAAAATCATCTAAAATCAGACAGTCAAATTTATCCAACTTCTGAAGCATTTGAGGTAGTTTCAAATCTCTTTTGGCTGCTTGGAGCTTCTGTACCAACTCTGTAGTTCTTGTGAAAAAAACTTTTTTTCCATCCAAAACTAATTTCTCTCCTATTGCTGCAGCAAGGTGAGTTTTTCCCACACCCGAAGGACCAAAAACGAGGACATTCATTCCGTTATTAATCCATGCATCATCTTGAGCTATCGCGTCAGTTTGCTTCTTGAGCTGCGGACTTGATTTGAAGTCATAAGTTTCAAAGGATTTTCCTTTTGGAAGCTGCGCTTCATAAAATCTTCGTTGAAGGCGTTTTCTTTTTCTTTCGATTACTTCATGTTCGCAAACATAACAAAGGTACTGAGCATGTGACCATCCTTTTCGCTGTGCATCTGATTGCAAGCTTTCCCAGTTTTTAAGAACTACCGGTAGCTTAAGTTCTTTTAAAAAAATCGGAAGTGCTGATTCTATCATATTGCCCCTCCCATTTTGAAAAAGAGCTGGTCGTAAGTTTTCAAATCAATATTTAAAGGTTTTTGCTCAGGTATTCCTTTATTAATTTGGTTGAAAAGCGCTGCTACTTCCTCTGATTTAGGTAAACTCCCGGATTCTATACATTTTTCGAGATACTCATTCACAGCACCTTCTCTTCCTTCTACGGAAGCTTCTTTAAGAATTTTCACATATTCCCTGCATGACTTGCGATCATCGAGGTTTTCCTCAAAAAGTTCCCATGTCTGACGAAAAGCAAATGTCGGAAACATGTATTCCTTCCAAACAAAATTGCGAAAAGCTTGAGGTTTTCTTGAAAGCGATCCAATTAAGTGGCGGTAATCAATATGTTTTCCTTTTTTATGATTTCTATATCGAGGTAATGTAATCACTTTCATTCCTCCGCAAAAACACTCCAGACGATCATCATAAAGATGGACTTTTAACGCAGCTCCGATGAGTTTTGAAGGTACCGAATAAATCACGCTTTTGACAGTGATTGTGCTGCATGTTGTGACAGAAACCCTCTCTTCTGTAAAGTCGATTGTTCTTCCTTTTGGAAGAGGTAAGAGGTATTGTCTTTCTTCTAAGAGGGATTTTTGGATTCGCTGATTATGCTTTAAAATCAAGTTATGGATAAATTCACGGTACTCAGGTACGCTGCCAAAATCCCTTGATCCTCTGATCATTAAAGCCTGGTCGATTCTGTTTTTTAAATGTCTATGGGAAGATTCTATAGAACCATTCTCATGACTAACCCCTTTGTTGTTTCGCGTTGGACGAATTCCGTAATGTTTGCATAATTCTTCGTATGCCTGAGTCAAATCCTCTTGTTCCCTACTATTTAAATTCTTAAAAGCTGCTGATAAACTATCTGTACGGTGAGTTTTCGGCGCCCCTTCTATTGCCCAAAAGGCATCTTGAAGTTTTTCGGCTAAAGCCGTAAAACTTTCTCCTCCAAGAATAACATCAGCATGTTCTGCCCCACTATAAGGAAGTCTAAAATGATAAAGGATGTGATCCAAAGGTTTTCCTTGAATAGTAACATTTAAAGCATTGCAGTTTGTAAAGTCTGAAATTCCCTGCCATCCCGGTGGATGTTTTTGACGAAATATAACCTCTTTTTCCGGACCGAAAACAACTTTCCAATCCTTGATTCTTCGTTCAAGAGTTCTTAATTTTGAATCAGGATATTCTCCGGGGTATTTCTCTTGAAGCATGTATAGTAATGTCTTTGCCTGCAATTTAGGGTTTTGTTCTAAAAAGGAACCACTTCTCTTTCCCAAACTCCTTGAAAGGGATTTTCACGAGTTCTCCAAGTTCGTTCCTTTTTGCTTGGATTTTTAAAAATATTTCGAGCAGAACGCTCACAAAAACCTGCTTGAGCTGCAGCGATTTTTTGTGTCTTTCCTTTTGATCTAGCTTCCATGTATAATCTCCTTTGCTGATCAGTTATTCTTTTTCCAGGCATCTGCAATATCTCCGTTTTTTCAAAAAGAGTATTGTACGATGCCTTTTTAACTATCGGCAAAGATAATTGTCGTCAGGCGGCAAAGATAATTGTCGTCGA